>WANW01000047.1 GCA_015521615.1 Candidatus Hydrothermarchaeota archaeon | reverse complement strand
CCTACGGTGCAAGAATCCACGGGATGAAGGACATTCCGAAGATAGTGGAGCGCAGCCTCAGGAAGGCGGCGCTGTGGGACGAGGTGAAGCACAGGCTTAAAGATTCGCCTGCCTCGCTCTCGGGGGGACAGCAGCAGAGGCTGTGCATCGCAAGAGCCCTTGCGGTTGAGCCCGAGGTGGTGCTTTTCGACGAGCCCTGCTCGGCGCTTGACCCGGTGGCTACTGCGAAAATAGAGGAGCTTATACTTGAACTCAGGGAGAACTACACCATAGTTATTGTCACCCACAATATGCAGCAGGCTGCGAGGATAGCCGACTACACCGCCTTCTTCCTGATGGGAGAGCTAATAGAGTACGGAGAGACGGCGCAGATATTTGAAAATCCCAGGGATAAGCGCACTGAGGATTACATAACAGGGAGGTTTGGCTGATGGATGTGCTCTTCGTGTGCGTGGGCAACTCTGCCAGGTCGCAGATGGCGAAGGGCTTCTACAACCACTACGCCAGGCGCACGAGAGCCGAGAGCGCCGGCACTGAGCCTGCCCCGCGGGTAAGCCGCAAGGCGATTGAGGTGATGAAAGAGAAGGGTATAGACATAAGCAAAGAAGAGCCGAAGCTGCTCACGCAGGAGATGGTGACCAGGGCCAAGAAGGTGGTGACCATGGGCTGCCTCTCCCGCGAGTCCTGCCCCTTTTTCCTGGTTGAAAGCAATAAGCTTGAGGACTGGGCTCTTCCTGACCCGAAGGGCAAGAGCATAGAGGAGTTCCGCAGGGTCAGGGAAGAGATTGAGCGAAGAGTTAAGAAGCTTGTAGAGGAGATGGAGGGTTAAAATGCCGAGAACGCCACTGGAGAAGGGTATGGAGAAGATACGCAGCGAGGTAATTGAGCTGGGTAATGTTGCGAAGCAGGCGGTGCTTCTGAGCGTCGAGGCGCTTAAGGAGAGGAACATGCAGAAGGCGAGGAAGGTGGAGGAGCTTGAGGAGAAGAGCGACCTCCTGAACTTAGACATAGACGAAAGCGCTTTAAAGCTCATGGCACTTCAGCAGCCGGTTGCAAGAGACCTGCGCTTTGTGAATGCGATGATTAAAATAAGCGACAACTTTGAGCGCATCGCCGACCTGGCGCTCAAGATAGCGGAGATAGCACAGAAGTATGAGGAGAAGGAGCTGCTGAAGCCACTGATAGACATACCGCGGATGGCGGCCACCATAGCGGAGATGATAGACCTCGATTTAGAGGCCATAGAAAAGCACGCTTCGCCAAACACGGATAAGCTGGTGGAGATGGACGACTTTCTGGACGAGCTGTACACGCAGATTTACAATGAGCTCATTTCCTTCATGGTCCGCGATCCCCGCACAATAGACGACGCCACAGATTTGCTGTTCGTGGCGCGCTACCTGGAGAGGATAGGAGACATCGCGGCAAAGACGGGAGCGAGGGTGGTCTACATGGTGGAAGGTAGGAGGGTGTGGGTTAAGTAGGTTTTTGGTATGTTAGGCGACGTTGCTTTTATATTCTATTTCCCACTCCCTTGTTCGCCAATTTTCTACGTTAAATTCAACAATTATTATTTTTTCTCCGTTGTCGGATATCTCTTTAATGTGATTTCTCGCTCTTTCTAATGAGTAGCTGTTACCGATTATTACCTGAATGAGATACTTGTAATTTAGCGTTTGTCTAAACTCTACAAGTTTTTTGAAATCCTCCTCTATATCTCTTAAATTAGAAGCCAGTTTGAATTCTATCACCGCAAGATTTTTATCTGTATTATTAGGTACATGAATGATAAAATCTGGAACTTTTCCGTTTTCAAAACAATGTTGATATCTTTTATCCACCTCTGCTTGAATTATTGGTCCTCCCAAATCTACTTCTCCATTATCCATTAATTTTCTGAGTTGATGATAAAATTCATATGCAAAAGGTCTTTCTAAGTACTTCTCTTTCGAGAGTTTTTTCTTAGCGGATTCATTTATTTCTAATTTACTATAGTCTAAAGTTGAGAGTCTACAATATCCTCTATTCATTCTTTCTAGAGCCATTTTTATAGCATCAATTACCATTTACTTCCTCCACAATGTCACTTAGGCGTTAGTGGATATACGAAGTGTAAAGCAAAGCCGAGCATTTGGGTGAACGAAGTGAAGCATATACTGCCTGTTGTCCGACCCGATGAAGGCTGAAATGCACCAGAGAGTTGCGGGCAACGGGCACATTAGTATTAATCCAGCCCACAATATCTATTAACAAGTATTTCCCACCGTTTTTATTCCCATACCCTTCACCCTTCCCAATATGAGTTAAGGCGAAATTCTATAAAGTACCTCATCACACAATCACTATGAGTATTGATATTACAAAAGCTTGCGCATGTTGTGGTGGGGCTAAACTATTTTTGTGCCTTCTTACGCGTCCTTTCAGGGGATTCTCTATCGATTTTCTTCAACCGACGGGCAATCTTCCCAGGACAAACTTCTTTATCTTTTCAGCCATCTCAATGGCTTCCTCAGCCTCTTGCAGAGTCGGTTCTTCAATTAAAAGTGGATATCTCACATCAACGGCATAGTCTGTGAGCCTCT
>WANW01000046.1 GCA_015521615.1 Candidatus Hydrothermarchaeota archaeon | reverse complement strand
GGTTTTATGGGAGGTAGATTGGTCAAAGCAATGCATGGATACTTACCAGATTTCGAATCTCAAAAAGGGGTCTTTATTCATTCTAATCTAGATGATGTAGATATAGCCCCAAAATCATGTAAAGAGGTTTACAATTACATAAGAGGGATTATGAAAAAATAAGGATGCAATTACTCTTTTGGTGATTAAATGAACATCGCCATCAACACCTTATCGGTAACCCCCCAGCGGGGAGGGGTAAAAACATATCTCACAAATCTTATTAAGAAATTGGCAGAAGTGGACAGGAATAACATCTATTATCTCTTTGTTAGTCCTATCAATGAGACCCTTTTTGATATTAAGAAAGAAAATTTTAAGGAGATATATTTTCCTCTTTATTCAGATAATAGAATCTTAAGAATTATGCTTGAGCAGTTATTAATTCCATTCTATATTAAAAAACATAAAATTGATGTTTTATTTTCTCCTGGAAATTTTGCAACAATTTTTCCGGGATGCAAACAGGTTTTGGTTATTCAAGGCCCTCTGACAATTAGAGAAATTAGAGAAAAATATGCGCCTAAAGAGATTTCGTGGATGCAAGGGTTTTATTACAACATAATGCTTCCGATTTCTGCCAGAAAGGCGGATAAAATAATAGCAGTATCTAATGATATAAAAAAACATCTATTAAATCAGGTTAAAATTCCTGAACAGAAAATTCAGGTAATCCATGAAGGTGTTGACCTGAACTTTCTTAAAAGTTCGGTGGATGAACCACCACATCCAAAGCCATATATTCTTTTTTTGAGCACCCTCTTCAAGTATAAAAACGCTGATAAACTTTTGATGGCATTTGCCAAGTTGAAAAATGAAAGAAAGATTCCTCATACATTGGTGGTTGTTGGCAGGGACCCAAGAAACGAGATGGAAAAATTAAAACGAATCGTTGATGAAGAAAAATTGTCTGATTATGTTATATTTACTGGTGCAGTTCCTCATGAAAAAATTGCTCCCTTATATAAAAATGCAGATGTATTTGTTTATCCTTCCAGTGTAGAAACCTTTGGCTTGCCAGTTCTTGAGGCTATGGCCTGCGGTACGCCTGTTGTGGCTTCAAACAGAATGTCTGTTCCTGAGGTTGCAGGGGATGCGGCTTTAATAGTTGATCCAGACAACATAGGAGAGATGGCCGAAGCAATTTATAGAGTTATTACTGACGAAAAGTTAAGAGAGAGCCTTATTAAAAAAGGCTACGAGAGGGTTAAGCAGTTCTCATGGGAAAAAACCGCACGGGAGACTCTCAGAGTATTTGAAGAAGTTTATAATTCTGGAAGGTAAGCTCATGATGAACATTTTACTGATTACCATCGACTCCCTACGAGCAGATTTCGTAGGTACGTGGAACGAAGAGCACAGAGGGCTAACTCCAAATATAGACAGGCTCGCAGAGGAAAGCGCTGTTTTTAAAAATGCCTTCTCCGCCGCGCCTTATACCACCTTTGCTATGCCGTCCCTTTTCACCGGAAAGTACCCTTCGAGGCTGGACATCATAGACTTTGTGGACATCCCCGGGGTTTATATCAAAGACGAGGATACTCTTGCGTCGATACTGAGGGAGGAGGGATATTCCACTGTAGGGATACATTCAAACCCATTTCTGTCAAGCATGTTCAACTTCCACAAGGGCTTTGAGTATTTCTACGATGACCTGCTGTTAAAAGGCTTGAAGATACCGGAGAAGGCAAAGCTTATAGTAAACAGGATAAGGAGGCTTGTTAGAGCTCAGCCCTATTTGCCTGCTGAGGGTGTGAATAAAAAAGCTGTGGAGAAGTTAAAGGAGGTGAAGAAGCCCTTCTTCATGTGGCTCCACTATATGGATACACATGGGCCGTACCAGTCAAAGAAGGGATTTGGTTACGTAAATAAGATTAAGGGGGAAAGATTGTGGAGGAAGGCATGCAAAAATCCTGACGCTATTACTGAGAAGGAGAAGAATACTCTTGTATCTAATTATAAGGAGGAAGTGCAGCATCTGGATAAACATCTGGGGGAGTTTTTCGATTGGCTGGAGAAGAAGGGTTATTTTGAAAATACTGTTGTGGTAATATGCTCTGACCACGGTGATGCGTTTGGCGAACATGGTGAGTTCTCCCACCCGCATAGACTTTACGATGAGCTTATAAGAGTTCCACTTATTATACGTTCTCCAGAGGTGCGGCAGGGTAGAGTTATTGAGACTGAGGTCTCGCTGGTGGACGTTTTGCCAACTATAATTGATATCTTGAGTATAGAGGGAAAGAAGTTTGATGGGTGCAGCATAACAAAGCTTATGAATGGCGAGGAGAGCAGTTTCAGGGATTACATTATAAGTGAAGCTGACCTTACGCCCAGCTACCACGGCTGTATAAGGACAAGAGACTGGAAACTTATATGGAACGGAGGAAAAAAAGAGCTATATAATCTCAGGAAGGACAGGGGAGAAAAGCACAATATCGCCCAGGAGTATCCCGAAGTTGTCAAAGAGCTGGAGGAGAAACTTCTAAAGCATAGAGAGGGGTCATCCACGGAAATTGTTAAAGGTAACGAGAAAATGATGAGCGAGGAAGTAAAGCAGAGGCTTCGCGACCTTGGTTATCTGTGATGCCTATGAAAACCCTCTGCTACTACATCTCCGATCACGGCTACGGGCATGCCGCGAGGAGCATAGCGATTATAAGGGAGCTGCTCGCTCGCGAGGAGGTTGAGGTAATTGTAAAGACGGCAAAGCCGCTGGGTTTTGTTCGCGCTTCGCTGCGTGGCGAAAGGGTAAGATTCTGCGAGCAGGAGAATGATTTCGGGTTTGTGCTTAAAAGGGGAAGTCTCGCTGTCGACAGGGAGGCGACGCTTAGAAATCTTAAAAGGTGGGTGAGCAGGTGGGAGGAGTACATAAGAGGGGAGAGGCGCTTTCTGGAAGAGAATCGCATAGACCTGGTGATCTCTGACATAGCGCCTCAGCCCTTCATTGCTGCCGAGGAAGCTGGGATAGCAAGCGTGGCGATATCCAACTTCACCTGGGATGAGATGTACAGAGCCATTGTCGGGGAGAGGGAGGAGGTAAGTGCAATAAGAGATGCGTACGGTAAAGCCAGCGAAGGTCTGCTTTTACCCTTTGCTCTGGAAAATATAACCTTTAGAAAAAGTAGAAGGCTGTCGCTTGTGGCTAGGCAGGTGACGCAGAGCAGGGAGAAGATCAGGGAGAGGCTGGGCATAGGCAAGGAGGAAAAGCTGGTGTATTTTGGCCTCGGGATGTCCGTAGCAAGCTGCGTCGCTGGCAAGTTTCTGAAAGATGACATAAAAGCACGTATCCTGGTTCCGGAGAAGCTGGGATTCAAAAATGCTGTAAAAATCCCGAAGGGCGAGACGGAAAGCCAGAACTATATTGCTGCATGCGACCTGGTGGTGTCAAAGGCGGGGTACAGCACGGTTGCAGAGGCGATATCAGCAAGAGTACCGCTGCTTCTGATAAATAGAGAGGAGATTCCAGAGGACAGGAAGATTTGCGAGGATGTGGTCAGACTGGGGGTGGGGCGGAGTGTGAAGCAGGAGGAAAATCTCGGCGAAAAAATTAATGAGATGCTTGAAACTGAGTTTAGCTTCAATCTCTTGCCAGAGGAGATGGAAAATAAAGGCGCTGGGGAGGCGGCAGAGTATATAGCTCAGCTTCTGTGACAGGTGCTCAGCCTCAGGCTGATGTGCCTTCTGGGGCTGAATTGAGGAACCTCTCCATCAGGTCCTTGAGCAGGGAGATGCACAGATAGGTAAAGCCTCCCGCCACTATACCACCGGGTATGCTGCCTGTATAGACGGCAACAACAACCGCAATGCCTGCCCCACCCCAGTATTCAGGCGCTAGAGGGTCGGTACAAACTTCCATAACGATTTCACCTGCGCTCAGAGTCTTCGCTTATATTCTTCGGGTTTAATACAACACCTTGGCTCGCTTTTTTACTCTTGAATAGGTGTTGTTATATTCTTATGCAGAAAAGTTTTATAAATTTTTTCTTCAAAAGTCTGAAAGAGGTGCAAGCGATGGGAGCAGAGCCGCTGTTCATAGCAGGGATTTCTGCAATAGGTGCGGCAGTCGCCTATTTAAATTACTTCAGGAAGTACGTCAGCAAAATAAATGAAAGGCTGCGCAACGAAGCTTTAACGCACGCAACTAGGACGTTCAAAAGAGCGAAACAAGACGAAATAACCTTCACAGACCTGGAGGTGATATGCAGAAAACTTCGAAAAAGAAGGCATCTGATTGACGACGTGAAACACGGTGCAATGACGCTGTTCCTCATCGGCATCTTTCTCTTCCTCGCCGGCTACATGTCAGCGCACACCACTGCATACTTCATTTCCCTCACCCTTGCCACCTTCGCCCTGATACCGCTCCTCCTTTTTACAATGCGGGTAATTTATGAAACCGAGAAAGAAACCTGAATGTGAAGGTAAGGCGATGCCTGCAATAACTATAGTGAGTCAGTATTTTTATCCAGAAGTTGCCGCCACAGGGCAGTTGCTCACAGAGCTTGCTGTAGAGTTAAAAAAGAGGGGATGTGAGGTCAGGGTAATAACCGGTCAGCCTTCCTATGCTCGCAGGGGGAAGCTTCCAAAAAAGGAAGTGTACAAGGGCGTAGAGATCAGGCGAGTGTGGAATACATCCCTCAACAAAAACAGGAAAATCGGAAGAATACTCAACTACATAACCTTCGTAACCTCCGCTCTGCTTGCGGTGCTGTTCTCCCGAAAAACGCCCCTTCTAATAGTCTCCAATCCGCCGTTCCTTCCTGTGATAGGCGCGGCGATGAAGACGTTGAGGGGGCAGAGGTATGTGTTTCTGGTTCACGACGTTTACCCGGAGATTGCGGTTAAGCTTGGCTATCTGAAGGAGGACAGCATAATATCAAAACTGTGGAGAAAGACAAATAAGTGGGTTTGTGGGTGTGCGGATGTTGTGATTGTCCTTGGAGAACGTATGAAAGAAAGGGTAAGAGGCTATGTAGGCAAGCAGGAAAAGCTCAGAGTGATACACAACTGGGCGGATGGAAACTTTATAAAGCCGCTTAAAAAAAGCGATAATGATTTCTGCAAGAAGCTCGGGCTGGAGGATAAATTGGTAGTGCTTTACTCGGGAAACATTGGCTTATTCCACGACCTGGAGACAGTCATAAAGGCTGCTAAGAAGCTGGAAAATGAGGATATTGTATTTTTATTCATCGGAGAGGGAGGTAAAAAGGAAAAGCTCAAAAAAATGACAGAAGAGCTTGAGTTAAAGAATGTGTTATTCCTGCCCTATCAGCCTTATGAAAAACTCCCCTACTCGCTTACCTGTGGCGATATATCCATAGTTTCGCTGGAGAGGGGCGTAGAGGGCTTAGCGGTGCCGAGCAAGCTGTACGCCTACCTCGCCGCTGGCAGCGCCGTAATTGCGCTCGTGGGGCAGGGTTCTGAAGTATGTGATATAATTGAGGAATACAAATGCGGCTTCAGGGTGGAGCAGGGGGATGTTGAAGGGTTGGTAAAGGCAATAGCCGCGCTCAAAGAGGATGAGAAGCTGCTGGAGGAGATGAAAGCAAACGCGCGGAGATGCTTTGAGGAGAATTTTGAAAAAGAGATGGCGGTGGACAAGTACTATAAGGTGGTTGCGGGGGTGAATAAATTGAATGTCTCTGAGAGGAGAAAACGTCGCTGAGCAACAAATAAATACCGGCACGAATAGGCAGAGGTCGGCTTTGTGAATGCTTTAAGTAGTTATTAAGCTGAGTTTCCTATGGTGTTGAATTATGGAATTGAGCGTAATAGAGAGATTCCCGCTGTTTGAGAGTTACGAGAAAAAGGAGAAGTTTTTCACCGTCCTGGGTTTGCTTTTTACCAGGCAGGTGACCCTGGCGAAGGCTGCGGAACTTCTCGGAATGTCGCGGGAGGAACTTTCCGGGGTACTCAAACTCATGGGGCTGGAATATTCCTACCTGACCAAAGATGAGGTGAAGCGTGAAAAAGAGGCGTCTGAAGCTCTTCTGAGGTAGCTGAATGCTTGCCGTTTCCAACACCTCGCCCCTAATCGTAATGTCAAAGCTTGGTTATATCGATATGCTCCCGGAAATTTTTGGGAAAATATACATACCCTCGGGCGTGAGAAGGGAAATATCTGAAAAGGAGGATGATGTGCAGAAAGCAGTAGAGGTACTGATTGAGCGTGGTTTCATTGAAGTTAAAGAAGTAGAAAATACGTCTCTTGTTCAGATGCTGAATGCCGAGCTTGGTATTGGCGAATCTGAGGCGATAGCTCTGGGCAAAGAGGTCAAATCAGATTTTGTGTTATTGGATGATTTAAAAGCGAGACAGCTTGCAAGATCGCTCAAGATTAATGTTATAGGGACTCTTGCCATAATCCGTGCCTTAGTAAAAAGGGGAATAATAAAAGAGGCGCCAGACGAGATATATACAAGATTGAGATCCATCGATTTCTGGATTTCGAGGGAATTGTTCTCAAGTTTATTTGATATTGGGTAGCTATCACAGCAGACAGGTTTCACATCTAACTGCTATGTGGAGGGTCTCGCAGGAGCAATAGCCGCGCTCAAAGAGGACAGAAAGCTGCTGGAGGAGAATTTTGAAAAAGAGATGGCGGTGGACAAGTACTATAAGGTGGTTGCGGGGGTGAATTTTTAGTTCCTCATTTTTGTCAGATGTCAGAATTAAAATACATTACATATAAAATCTACAAAGGGGGAGTTAATGAAAAAGATTATATTCTCAAAGCATGCATTGGAAAGAGCGAGGGAGCGTGGTATTCCTGAAGAATGGGCAGCAGAAGTGATTAATCACGCCGAAGAGACAATCAATGTTAAGTTTGGCAGAAAAGCTTCTTTCAGGAAGTTTGGAAGGTCTTATGTGGTTGTAATTTATGAGCAGGGTATAGATAAAATAGTAGTTGTTACGATGTTGAAAGTTGATAGAGAGAGGTTAAAGAGGTATGGTTTCAGTAGAGTTTGATGCGGAGGTAAGTGCCCTATACCTGCGCTTTAAAAAAGGCAAAATAGAAAAATCTGAACCAGTAGCGGATAACATAGTATTTGATTTGGATAAAAATGGAGAGATAATAGGGATTGAGGTCCTTCTTCCGAAGACAGACCCTGAGCTACTGAAAGTTCTAAGTAGAAACGCTGAAAAGTTGGCAGAGACTGTATAAAACTGTCGCGGTTCTTTGATGGCCGGATCAAAAAAGGGGCTGAGGGGTGCTCTGAGGAAAATTTTGAAAGAGAGATGGCGGTGGACAGGTATTGTGAGGTTATTTAGAGGCTCAGCTTGGATCGATGGTAAAGGTGACAAACTTTAAAGCTTATCAATGGGAATTTTTATCGTCTTGGTAGGTGAATGTAATGTCGTGGGCTGTGGAAGTGCTGAAGAAGCTGAGCGAAGTTCATCCTGAGATAGTAGAAAAAACTTTATTGTTTATTGATTCAACATTCTCAGCGAATATTTAATATTTTAAGAAATTAAATACAGGTTAAAAATAAATGTAAGAGAACATGGAATTAATTGAAGTCGACCCGGAAGTGTGCGGGGGCAAGCCTGTAATTAGGGGAACAAGAATTTCTGTTAAGCTGATCCTGGAGCTTTTAAGCAACGGGTGGAGTATAAAGGATATCAAAGAGGAATATAACCTCACCGAAGAACAGATAAAAGCGGCAATTAAATATGCTGAAAACATCCTAGAAAAAATAAAGGTCGCCAAAATATGAAACTTCTTTTAGATGAAAATGTCCCTAAAAGTGTTTATAAAGAGCTCCAGAAGAGAGGTTATGAGGTTGCTCATATAATCTTAAAAGGGGAATAAAAGATAGGGAAGTAATAGAGATTGCAAACAGAGAAAACAGAATAATAATTACACTGGACGAAGATTTTATCCATCTCTCCAAATTTATTAATACTAAAATTATTTTGATTAGAAAGAAGTTTTTAATCGAGGAAATTCCAGAGCTTGTTGATATGATAGAAAAGGCTCTCAGCTTGAAGGGTAAAATTTTGATTATAAGAGATACATATGTGGAAATATTTCTTTCCATTTAACTGTTGTGTAAAATAAAAAGTACATGACGCAGGATACACTCATGACTTAAGAGGGGTAAAACCACCTGCACTGTAAATAGAAAAGGTTACCACCTTCTCATCCACGAGGTTCCGGCATGGATGTGCACGCAGTGTGGAGAGGTATATTTTGAGGGGGAAGAGGTTGACTCTATTCAGGAGGTAATGATGAGAAAATTGGAAAGCTCAGAAGAGAAAGAGTCGCTGTGCAGTGAGGCTGGCAGCACGGTAATTGCGCTCGATTTCGGGAGGAGAATTTTGAAAGAGAGATGGCAGTGGATAGATACTATGAGGTGGTCGCGAGGGAGGGTCATGTTATGGGATTGTGAAAAATAGTTAATTAATTATTCAGTAACACTTGTATACGTCAGAGTTTCAAGGAATAAATATGGGTGGTATAGAAGCAGAACTTAAGGTGATAAAAGATTATTTGATGGAATTAAATAGAAAATTGGATGAACTTCTAGATGAGAGAGAATCAATGGCAATAATGGCTATTTCTGAAAAATCACTCTACAATTTTCTGTCTGAGGAACCCGAATTGTACAGTGTAAAAGATCTCAAGGTCAGATACAAATGAAGGGCAAGATCGTCCTCCTCCCTTTTCCATTTACCGACCTTACTGCATCTAAATACCGACCCGCTCTGGTGCTGCATGAAGGTAGGAGAGATGTGGTGGTTGCTTTTATTTCCTCCAGAGTCCCGAATAAACCAGCCATCGCTGATGTAATAGTGGATGAAAATCACGCAGAGTTCGGTCTTACTGGCCTTAAGGTTTCTTCTGTAATTAAACTTGATAAAATCGCAACCGTTTTAAAGGATTTGGTACTCGGTGAGCTGGGAGAAGTTGGACCGAGATTGAGAACTGAGATAAATGACAGGTTAGCAGAAATTTGTAGATCGTAAATTAGTGGCGGTAATTGCATTCACTGGAGAGGGCTCTGAGGTGGGGGACATAGTCGTAGGGTACAAATGCGCACCTACCTGTATCCACAAGTAGTGCATAAACAAGAATAACAGTATTCGATAAATAATGAGCTTGAGATAATCTTTTAGTATTAAATAAGCCGGTGTCAGAAATGACTAAAGTTGAGGTAAAAAAAGAGGGGATATTTATCCCAAAAGCATTGCTTGATGAGTTGGAAATAGAAGAAGTAACCGTGGAAATTAGAAAGCACGGGATATTGATAAAGCCAAAATCGCTTACGAGGAAGGTTAAAGGAATCGTAAAAAGCAGGCTCACTGTTAAAGAGCTCGATGAACTGTACCACAGCCTGGAGGTCTGAATATCGAGAAAATATTTGTTGATGCTAATATATTTCTGTTTAATGCCTTAGATGATCCTGAATATGGTGAAGCTTCTACTAAGTTTTTGGAAAGAATAGAAAATGGAGAGATTACCGCAATAACGAGTACTTTGGTCCTAAATGAACTCATGTTCAAGATACTGATGGCCGAACTGTCAAATTATTCTCAAAAATTGAACATTTGGGTTGCTAAGAAACTGCTCAAAAATGAAGAAATTAGAGCGAAGGTCTATGAGTCTGTTGAAGAATATATAAATTACTTAAAATATCTCGAAAACCTTGACATTGTTGAGATCACTCCGAGAATCTCCTTCTTGTCCATTGAGCTTGGAAGCAAATACGGTCTGTTAACCTCGGATGCGTATCATCTGGCATGTATGAAAGAACATGAAATAAAAAGCATAGCAACAGACGATACTGACTTTAAAAAGGTTGAGTGGGTTGAAGTTATTGATGTACGGAAATTGTTACAATAGCTCGTGGGGCAGGAGGCGATAGCCGCGCTCAACGCCGGGGGGAAGCTGCTGGAGGAGATGCAGACAAACGCGCGGAGATGGCGGTGGACTTCTGCTCCGTCTTCCTGTATTATAAAGAAGGTTGCTGCAAAATGGTAAGTTAAGTTTTTAAACACCCGCCCTGAAAACTTCGAGGAAGTCCACCCTTTCAAAATCCTCATCAAAGGTTGCAATCCTTTTTATACCGTAGTGTTTGCAGGTGGCTGCTATTAGAGCGTCGTTGGGGAGGAGACCATACGAGGTAATAATATCCAAGAGCAGCTTCAGGTCGCTGGGAGGCTGCAGTATGTCTATTTCAAATTCCTCAACAAAGCTTTTCAGACCATTCAGGAATGTAATGGCATTATCGCTTAAACCTCTTTTCACCTCTTCCCTCAGGGCAAATCCTCTACAACCATATATCAGTGAAAATCCAACATAGATAACCTCTTCCAGAACATTCAGAGTTGTTGCCGGTTCGTCGATTACCTCGAGAATCTTTTCGGCTTCGTCGGTTTTCTCCGATTCTATTAAAAAAGATACGAGAATATTTGAATCCACTAATGTAGCCAAAGTTCATCCTCCAGCTCAAGGATATCTTTCAGTTTTATATTCTTCTTCAGCTTAATAAAACCTTTATATGATCTGAGCACATCTTTTTTACCGCTTTCTATTTTAATTTTTAATTTTGCCCTATCCCTTATGTCAACCTTCTCCAGAGGTTTAAATACACCGTTCTCGTAAATTACTTCAATAACCTTTGGCATGAGCAACACCATACTGATAACTCCAGTTTCACAACATCAAGGAAATCCAGCCAGGTTTGGCCAGGCAGATTGAGGTTCATCAATAGAAAGAATGGCAGATAAATCGAAGGAGTAGTTGTTATGTCTAAAAGATGATAAAAAGGTGATAATATGGAAGCATTGCATAAAGAACCGGTAATAAAGGGAACCCGCTTTCCCGTCAGGTCGATCGTATTTTATGTGGTCAAAGAGGGCATGCTACCTGAAGAACTTGTTAAGGAGTTCCCACAGCTCACCCTCTCAGCGGTTTATGAGGCGCTCTCCTATTACTACGACCACCGGGAAGAGATAGACCGCCTGATAGCCGAGCAGAAGGAGAAGAGATGGCAAAAGCGGACATCAGACTCTACTTAGATGAAGACGTTCGCCCGATGCTGGCAGAGATTCTGAAAATGAGGGGTTATGACGCTGTCAGCTGCATGAACTGGGCAAAACAGGCACAACAGACGAAGAGCAGATGCTTACGGCAATAGGAGAAAAAGGGCGATACTTACACACAATATAAGAGATTTTGTAAAGCTGCATCCAAAATTTAAAAAAGAACATTTTGGCATTATTCTGTCTGACCAGATTCCTATTAAAATTCTTGTTCGCAGAGTCCTCAGGCTACTCTCCACCATGAGTCAGGAGGATATCAAAGGCTGTCTATAGTCTGGCTGGGCGACTTTGATTGAACAAAAGTAAGGCCTTCTTTAATATTCACCTGCTTCTCCGGTGCCTTCAGGGTGGGCAGGGGGAAATTGCTGAGTGAGATGAAGGCAAACGCGAGGCTTGCGAGAGGAGAATTTTGAAAGGGAGGTGGCGGTGGATAAATATTATGAGGTGGTTGCGGGGATGAATGCCGGAGTGTAAACGTGTCAAAGTGGTTGGAAAGCCCAAAAAGTTTATCACTGGATAAAAACAACCCTACTTAATGGCAATATCGCAGTCACAGAGGTGCCAATGCAAAATGGAACAAGGAGAAGTTATACGCAGGCTAAAAAACTTTTTTGAGGGGTTAGAGGATGTAAAGCTTGCCTATCTGTTTGGCTCCTCGGCTGTGGGCAGAGCCGGAAAACTTAGCGACGTAGACATTGCGGTGCTCCTCGATGAAGGGCTCACCGCAAAGGAGAGGCTGGAGCTTGAGCTGGAGCTGATCAGTCGCCTCTCCCACATCCTTAAGACAGACAAGATAGACGTGGTGGTTATGAACGAAGCCCCCCTGCCTTTGAAGTACAACATAATAAAGAGCGGCATACTGCTCAAGTCTGCAGACGAGGCGCTGCGGGTCAGGAAGGAGGCAGAGATACTCTCAAGATACCTGGACAGAAAGTATTTTGAGGAAAGACGGGCGAGAGAAGCTATCAGGAGAATCGCCAGGCATGGATTAAAATGATGCAGGAGATTGCAGATAAGCTCTACGCTCTGGAAAAATACGTAAGAATACTTAAAAGCTATCAGAATAGGAGTATTGAAGATATTGAAAAAGATGTTACCTTAAGAGGTGCAATAGAAAGGTATCTTCAAGTTGCAATCGAATGTGCGCTCGATATTGGAGAAATGATTATCTCTGCCGAAAGATTTGAAAAACCTGAAACCTACAGAGAGGTTATAGAGATTCTTGGAAGGGAAGGGGTGCTTCCAGAGGAATTCGCAGCCCGATTTGCTCCGGCAGCTGGATTCAGAAACATCCTGGTCCACGCATATTCGGAGGTGGATGTCAGAAAGCTCTATGAGTTTCTGCAGGAAAGACTTGAGGATTTTGATACTTTTGCAATGCATATAGCGAAATACCTGGAAAGAAAATCCTCCGGCAGGTGAACGTGCCCAATTCTTAAAGCTTTGTGCTAACCCGCCTACAGTCTCAACCTGCTGCTGATGTATCCATAGTCTCGCTGGAAAGGGGTGGAGATGCTTTGAGGAGAATTTTGGCATAGCAAAGGCGGTGGATAGTCTCTACGAAGTGATTGGCGAGATTTCAATATCCTCCCTTCGTTTCCACACCCTTGACTCGAAGCACCTTTTCAACAAATTCCTTCGGGCTGGTGAATCTTATCCTGTCCTTTATTTTCATTTGGGTTAATCTTCTGTTGTTGGTCACAAAAAAAGTCGGCATGTGATACAAAATATGCACATATATGGGGCACATCGTCAATATCCGACACATAGGAAGAGTATTTCTTCATCACAGGTATTATTTCCCGATAACTCACTACAATAATCTCCGGGATAGAAAAGATGAGTTCCCTCATCATGCTGGCGGTGTCCTTGCCCTTCTCTTCAGATTATCCATTATTTCATCCAGGGTGTATTCGCTGATAACTGCCTCAAATTTACCTTCAAAGCACTTGAGGACAGAAGCATCTAAAACGAGGATCTCCATATTCATCTCATGTCACGCCACTCTCTTATCTTCCTTGAAAGATTCTGTCCCTTAAGCTTATTTCTGATGCTATCCTGAATGGTTATCGCCTCATATATGTTCTGCTTTTTTCTCAATCTTGCATTTACCAGGAGCTCAAATCTCTTCCGGACAACATCCTGACTGCTTGCAAGTGTCACAGTATCACCTGTATGCTGTTCTTTTTAAACAATATAAATCTTTATTGATTTAGGTGTCACAAATGAAGGAAACTTATTCTAATTCTGCCTTAACGCCTGCCTCGCCGCTGGCAGTGCGGTAATTGCGCTCGTGGGGCAGGAGGGCTTGCAAAGGCAATAGCTGCGCTCAACGCCGGAGGAAGCTGCTGGAGGAGAATTTTGGCATAGCAAAGGCGGTGGATAAATATTACGAGGTGGTTGCAGGGGTGAATCTTACTAAGTAGGTTTCCTTTATGTGAAGCGTGGGATATGGATATTAATCGACTTAAAGGGAAATGAGCTCAATCTTTTTAAGGTTAGACCTCAACTATTTTACAGGTGGAAAGGATGCACAAAGTCAAAAGGGAACTTGATCTGTTGAGGGAGCAGATATCAATACTTGAAACCTTTCAGGGTACAAAATTCGAAGTAAAGGACAGAGACAGAGAACTAAAGAGATACCGTCAGTACCTCGAAAAAACCAAGGCAGTTAAAAGGGAATCGATAGAACCAACCAAGCTTTTGAGAAAGATGCGTGCAAAGGGTGCATTCTATTGAGGTTTGTACTGGATAGTGATGTTCTGGTTTACGCACTTCATGTACCCAGTTGCTGTTGAAGTGGCCGTGGTTCTTTCCAGAATACTGGGGAAAAGGCTTGCAAAAGCTGGTTTTGAGAGACTGATTCTCAATACGAAAGAGATTTACCCTTTCTGCAGCATCTCAAAAGAAAACATCTTTTACACCGCTACGTCCAACTTATACTTTGAGCGCTGTATTGAAAATTCCTTAAAACTCGGGAGGATCCCAAAGACTAAGACAGATTCTTGGGTGCCTGGATGGAAGGATAGGAAAGATGAGGTAATGCTTTCCGGAATGGATATTTTTGTACTTTCTTATGCCCAGCTAAAGAGAGCATCCCTTTTGACGAATGACTGGTCTCTGTGGTATGTGGCTTGGAAGTTGGGATTAAACGCATACTGGCTAAAGGGACTGGGAGAACAGGAAACGTTAAAGCTTGCAAAAGGCGAAGCTGTAGAATATCCTGTCAAACCCGAACCCTAGGGAGCATCAAACACATTATACCAAGATGCAGGGCAGACCGCAAAAATGTGTTATTCCTGCCTATCAGCTTGGGCGTAGAGGGCTGGTGAAGGCAATAGCCGCGCTTAAAGAGGATGAGAAGCTGCGGGAGGAGATGAAAGCAAACGTCAGGAAGTGTTTTGAGAAGAATTTTGGAAAGGAGATGGGTGGATAGATACTATGAGGTGGTTGTAAGGATGAATGAATGGGCTTCGGAATGAGATATAACCTCGCGGCCCTGTCGGTGAGAAGAAATATCTATTAGGGTTTCTATCTGCGGGTCATATAAGTTCTCTCAGCAGGTAACTCTCAATTCCGTGTTCTTCTGCAATTCTGTGCAATTTAAGGTCGTCGGTTATCAATGCGCTTCCGGTCAGTCTGGTGCATGCGAGAACAATATTATCAAAACCGCTCGCCTTTGTCTCCACTGCGGTAGCTATTGCGCTATCGAGAATATCAGAATCAGATAAAACTCGATGAGAGTGTTTGCGGATTTTTTCCACGGCATCGTATGCATCTTCCCTGCTATTGGTGATTCTCGAGATAACCGCTGCAACTTCCACCAGGACAATAGAAGGGATAAACATGGTTTTATTTTTTCTAATTATATCCTCAAAAATCTCAAGTGCCCTGTGATGAAGGGACAGCTGATGCCTGTACATTTCATCATCCTTTCTTCTCCGAGGTGGAGCCAGAGCTTTTACAAGTACGCTGGAATCCACAGTTAATCTGGTGGGTAATTCGCTATATGTCATAATTCCTATTCCGCATCCTTCTGATCATTGCTGTGGTGTCCTCGTCAGAGGTTCTATTTTTTCCTATCCTCTCAACCAGATTTCGAAAATCCTCAAGTTCTTCCTCGATATTTTCATGCTTTTTTGTGAATTCTCTCACGGTACTCAGGATAGAGTGGAGTTCTTCGTCCAGTTTTACCAATTTTCTCTCCAGCTCTGGAAGTGAAAAGTCCATAATTCATCACCGCCGATAATAATTAGATTCTGTTAACATTTATCATTTTATCTAACAGGTGGGAGGCGCCCTCTATAAGAAATCAATGTTTAAGTTTGGCATAGAAGGGAGATTAAAGAGATATGGTTTCAGTAGAGTTTGATGCGGAGGTAAGTGCCCTATATCTGCGCTTTAAAAAAGGCAAAATAGAAAAATCTGAACCAGTAGCGGATAACATAGTATTTGATTTGGATAAAAATGGGGAAATAATAGGGATTGAGGTCCTTCTTCCGAAGACAAACCCTGAGCTACTGAAAGTTCTAAGTAGAAACACTGAAAAGTTGGCAGAGACTGTATAAAACTGTCGCTGTTCTTTGATGGATGGCGGTGGATGAGTATTATAAGATAGCCAGGATCGATAAAACCTTGAAGGTGAAGCAGAGAAAATTGGTCTGTTACATCAGTTATTCCCACAGGGTTTGGATACCTTTCCTCCTTATCTCCGTGTCCGGAGTTATCAGAACAGCTCCTCTCGATTTTGCTATGGCGCAGAGCATGCGGTCGTGAAGTTCTGGAATATCGAGAATCAAAAACTCCTCCCAGGCTTTGAAATCCATATCCACGGGCTCGATGTAGCCGGCGGTTTCAATGAGGTGTAACACCTCTCTAACAACCTCCACACTGTTAACCGCCTTGAGCCTGTTCTTCAAAGCTATATACACAAATTCACCAATCGCTATATGTGGGAGAAGCAAGGTTGCTTCGCCTTTTTCTGCCTCTCTGAATGCCTCGTCAGCTCTTGCTGGAAGCCTGTCCTCCAGGTAATAGACAAAGGCGATTGTATCTAAGACGTAGGTGTTATTCTCCATTCACGTCGCAACCTTTTAAGCTCTTCTTTAAAACCTTCGATATCCAGTTTTCCTGATAAGAAACCTCTGAGAGACGCCTTTCTTCGCTTAATCAGTATGCCCTCTTCTGCAGGAAGAATTAATACTTCATCGCCTTCCCGCAGACGGTACCTCTCGCGCAGTTCCTTCGGAAGGGTTATCTGCCCTTTAGAACTTATCTTAACAGCTTTCACAGTCATAAAGACACCCCATAGTAAAGAAACTTTACCATTAGTAAAGAAAAACATTAGTTTAGAAGCCCGCTAGCTGAAATGGAACACTTCCATTGCTGCGCAGTAATAAGGGGTTTCAGGGCGGAGCAGGATGTGGAGGTGCTTGTAAGGGCGATTCCAACGCTCAACGCCGGGGGGAAGCTGCGGGAGGAGATGGAGGCAAACGCGCGGAGATGGCGGTGGACAGGTATTATGAGGTTATTTAGAGGCTCAGCTTGGATTGATGGTAAAGGTGACAAACTTTAAAAGCATTATCAATGGGAATTTTTCCCGTCTTGGTAGGTGGATGTAATGTCATGGGCTGTGGAAGAGCTGAAGAAGCTGAGCGAAGTTCAGCCTGAAATAGTAGAAAAAACTTTGAAAGAAATCTCGAAGATAGACCCCGCCCTCTACAGGTCGCTGGTGATAGGGGCATACATCGACGAAAAAATAAGTCTGGGGAAGGCTGCGGAACTCTTAGGAGTAACCAGAGTTGAGCTGCAGCGCGAGTTTAGGGAGAGGGGCATTCCGGTCAGGACTCCTTCAAAGGAGGATGCGGTTGCGGAAGTTGAGGCGTTAAAGGCATGGAAGAGGAAGTAGTGGTTGATACAACCGTTCTTTCCAACTTCTCTCTGGTTGGAAGGCTGGACATCCTCAAAAGGCTTTTCATGGGGGAGCTTTGTACGACTGATGAGGTGCTTAGGGAGATAAGGGTGGGTATGGATAGAAAGGTTCTACCCCAAACTGACTGGAGCTGGATAAAGATTGTAGAAATAGAGTCTGAGATGCACCTTTATTCAAAACTTTGTGAAAGATTTGGTAAGGGGGAAGCCTCGTGTCTTGCAATTGCTTTAAACCGCGGGCTGAAGATACTTACCGATGATATAGACGCAAGAAAGTTTGCCCAGCGCCGTGGTATCCCGGTTTCAGGAACACTTGGTATTCTTGCCGCGGCGGTAGAAGATGGAATTATAACCCTGGAAGAGGGAAACAGACTGCTTTCCGAGATGATTGAAAAAGGATATTATTCGCCAGTTGAGAGCCTGGATGAAATCCTGGAGTAAAATAGGGTCTAAAAGTATCCAGCGCTCCGGTAAGGTCGCATCCCTTTTTGCACCATTGATGAATGGGAAGAAGATATAAAAACCAGGAGGAAGGTAAAATGAAATGCTTTCACTGCGGCGGTGAGATGAAGAGGGGTAAAACCACCTACACTGTAAATAGAAAAGGTTACCACCTTCTCATCCACGAGGTTCCGGCATGGATGTGCACGCAGTGTGGAGAGGTATATTTTGAGGGGGAAGAGGTTGACTCTATTCAGGAGGTAATTAAGAGTATTGATGAGAAAATTGGAAAGCTCAGAAGAGAAAGAGTCGCTGTGCAGTGAGGCTGGCAGCACGGTAATTGCGCTCGTGGAGCAGGATTCTGAGGTGGGGGATATAATCGCGAGGTACACGTGCGGCTTCAGGGCGGAGCAGGGGGATGGCTGTACGCCGTTAAAAAGGTTTTACATCGCCTACGGAAAATTTTAAATCCTCTCCGTCAGACTCCTACTAAGGAGGCATGAGGTGAGCGAGAAGCACCTTTTTCTCAGAGCGTGCTGGCGTGAGGATGTGGAGCGCACGCCGGTGTGGCTGATGCGCCAGGCGGGGCGCTACATGCAGGCCTACCAGGAGGTGAGGCAGAGACACCCCTTTCTGGAGATGTGCAAGAACCCAAGGCTGGCGGCGCAGGTTACGCTTCAGCCTGTGGAGCGCCTGGGCGTGGACGCGGCGATAATCTTCAGCGACATCCTTGTGCTGGTAGAAGCGATGGGGATGAAGCTGGAGTTCCACGAGGGGCTGGGGCCAAAGCTCAGCGAGCCCGTGAGGAGCATGGAGGATGTGGAAAAGCTGCGCATCCCCGACGCCGAAAAGGACCTGGGCTACGTGATGGAGGCGATAAGGCTGGTGAGGGAGAAGCTCCGCGAACGCGTGCCGCTGATAGGCTTCTCGGGCGCGCCCTTTACGCTTGCGAGCTACGTAATTGAGGGCAGGGGATCGCGCACCTTCCGCTTCACCAAGGAGATGATGTTCTCTCAACCAGAGGTGTTCCACGCGCTGATGGAGAAGATTACCAGCGCTGTTATCGACTACCTCAATGCCCAGGTGCGCGCGGGCGCGCAGGCGCTGCAGGTCTTCGACTCCTGGGTGGGCTGCCTTGCGCCAGAAGATTATGAGCGCTACGTCATGCCCCACATGCGTAGGATATTCTCGGGTATAGAGGCGAGAGGCGAGGTGCCGGTAATCCACTTCGCCAACCAAGCGGCCACCTTCCTGGAGAAGGTCCGCCACGCCGGAGGCGACGTAATAGGCGTGGACTGGCGCATACCCCTGGACGAAGCCTGGCGCAGGGTGGGCTACGACGTGGCGATACAGGGAAACCTGGACCCCATCGCGCTGTTCGCACCCCTCCCGGAGCTTGAGCGCAGGGTGCGCGACGTGCTTGAGAGAGCCGGCTCGCGACCCGGGCACATCTTCAATCTCGGGCACGGGGTGCACAAGGACACACCCGAAGAGAAGGTGGTCGCGCTTGTAAAGATGGTGAAGAGGCTGAGCACGAAGTAGTTGTGCAACAGGCAATTTACTCTCTCATCGTCTCGAGGGCTATTTTTACCCTTTCCATAAACCTCTCTGCATCTTCAATTACACTTTCAGCCTCTTCTTCACAGGCTCTGTAGGACACATCATAATCCGCTCTTTCCCTCAATTGCATATCTCTTGCAAAGGCTTTGGCATAAGTCTCCTCGATGTAACCCTTATTTTCAAAGAGGATTTTTGCAGAATCTAGAGCCTCCTCCGCTCTGGCAATGTAGTCTGCATACTCAGGCATATATAACCTTACCCTCTCTCTTCACATTCTTGATGAATCCATAACCTTCTCTCTCAAGAAATTCAAAATGCTCTATACTCATAACCTGATGGGAGATGTACTCCCCATATTTAAGAAGGATGGGAAAGGATATGTCCACGAGCTCGTCCAGAGAAACGTCACCTATAATGAGCACATCAATGTCGCTCTCTTCTTCAGCCTCACCTCTAGCGTAGCTACCGTAGAGGATTATTCTGTCTATTTTATCTCCGTGTTTTTCCCTCACTTTCTTAATAAACTCCTCCAGAGCTTCTTCCTTCTTACGCATAACTGCCTGCCTCTTCGCATATATATCTGGAAATAACCTCTTAAAGTCCTTTGTCCTCACTCCTTAAAGAGCGAGGAAAGCTCGCGTTCCTTCTCCTCTGCGCGCTTCTTCACCGTCTCCTCAATCTTCTCCACAATCGTCTCAAAGGCCTCCTTTGCGGCACCCTCGTGGCTGGTGATGAAGGGCTCTCCAGCATCGCCTGCCTCTGCGATGCGCGGGTCCAGGGGGATGCTTCCGAGCAGAGGCACGCCCAGCTCCTTGGCTACCTTCTCACCGCCGCCGCTCCTGAATATCTGGGTAACCTCCCCGCAGTGCGGGCACACGAAGCCGCTCATGTTCTCGATAACGCCTATAACAGGGATGCGCATCACCTTGGCCATGTCTATGCTCCTGCGCGTGTCCAGCACCGCCACCTCCTGCGGCGTGGTGACGGTTATAATCCCGTCCAGGTCGGGGATGAGCTGCATTATGCTCAGCGCCTCATCGCCAGTACCTGGAGGCAGGTCTATGAGCAGGTAGTCGAGCTCGCCCCACACTATGTCGCTAAGAAACTGCTCAATCACCCCCATTATAACAGGACCGCGCCATATAATCGCCTGGTTCTCATCCGCAAGGAAGGCCATGGAGATTACCTTTACCCCCTTCGCCTCGGGCGGGAACAGCCCGGCGGGCGTTGCAAAGAGCTCAGGGTTTGAGATTCCCAGCATCTTCGCCACATTGGGCGCAGTAACGTCGGCGTCCAGCAAGCCAACCTTGTAGCCCTTGTTCACAAGCGCAAGGGCGAGGTTGACGCTGACAGTGGTCTTGCCCACTCCACCCTTGCCGCTCATTATCGCAATCTTGTGCTTAACATTCTTCATCCTCGCCCTCACCGCGGCGAAGGTGGCATCAACCTCCTGCTTTACGTCACCGCCGCATGAAGAGCATGCGTCGCCTTCTGGTTCACTCGGACAGGTGTTGCACTCTTCCTTGTCTTCCATTCGCATCCCTCAGCTTTACCTTCCAAAGGTTGTCAGTGTAAAAAATTATCAAATTATTTTTAGAAACTAACCTTCTGGCAAGACACCATGCGCCCCAAGGAGCTGGTGCTCACAGCCTTCTCCCTTTCCACGCCGGAGCGCGTGCCCTCGATTATCTTCGGTGGCGGCTTCTGGGCCGCGAGGCAGGCGGGGAAGAGCTTTGCTGAGCTTCTCAGAAGCGGGGAGAGCTATGCCAGAGCGGTACTCGGAATGCAGCGCCTGCTTGAGAGCGACATGGTCTTTGTCGGCTCCGGCTTAAACAACTTGGTGTGCAAGGCCCTCGGCTGCGAGGTGAGGATAGGTAGTTCCTCGCTGCAGGTGCTCAGCCATGTTACACCCGAGAGGGAGCGCCTGGAAGGGATGGGCACGCTGGAGGAGATTGCCACGCTGAAGCGCGGGTTTGAGATTGTAAACGACGCACTGGGCGGGCGCTACCTGGTTGCGGTAACCAGCTGGGGGCCCTTCACCCTGGCCGCTAACCTTGTGGGTGTGGAGAGGCTGCTCACCGACCTCTACATGAACCCCCGCTCCGCTGAGCAGGCGCTTCAGCTTGCGACGCTTGCCATAGAGGAATTTTATTCCCCCTTCATACAGCAGGGTCTCGAGGCTGTGAGCCTGGCTGAACCCTCTTCAAGCGGCAACCTCATCTCCAGGGAGCACTTCATTAAGTTTGCACTGCCTTTCCTCTCCCGTCTGGTGAGAAAATTCAGAAAGCAGGGAGTGGAGGTCTTCCTGCACCACTGCGGGAGCACCGAAGACAGAGCTGGTGACATCTCAGCACTTGAGCCGAGCTGTCTCAGCCTGGGGCAGGAGGTTGACCTCCCGGGGCTTAAGCGGGAGCTTCGCGGCACCTGCCTGGCTGGAAACATAGACCCGATGCTGCTTCTGAAGGCAAAGCCAGAGCAGGTGTTGCGCGAGGCGAGGGCACTGCTCAGCGCAATTGGCGATTCCCCCGGCTTTGTGCTCGCTCCGGGCTGCGATGTACCACCCGCGGCGCCGGTTGAGAACCTCAGAGCACTGCTCGCCGCCGCTAAAAGGCGAAGCTGAAAAACCAGGCGCCAAAGAAGAGGAGCATCGCCCCCAGGAGGGTAAAGAGAAGTTCGTGAACCCTTGCGCCGAGCACCCGCCGCGAGGAGAAGCTGGCGAAGGACACCAGGGTGTACCAGACGAAGTCACACGCCTCGTGGAAGAGTATGAAGAGCGCCAGCCCGAGTATGCCAAAGCTCGAGGCTTTGGCAACCAGCAGCGCTCCCACGGTGAGCCACCACAGAAAGAAGTATGGGTTGGCGAAGCTGGTGGCAAAGCCCGCGAAGGTGGCGCTGTAGGGCAGGTCCTTCCCCCTGAGCACCACCTCCCTACGGGAGCGCAGCATCTCCACGCCCATGTAGATCAGAAGGGCACCGCCAGTGAGGGAGAGCAGCCTCAGCGGCGTGCCCTCAATCGCCGAGGCGACGCCCGCGTAGATGAGCAGTATCAGGGGCACCTCGAGCAGGGCATGCCCCAGGGAAATCTTCGCCCCCGCGAGCTTATCCCTGTGTCCCTTGGCTATGCTCACCGCCAGCACGGGGCCCGGCATGAGCACGCCGGAGAGGGAGATAACCACCGTCGCGAAGAGAAAGAAGACTAAGCCATAGCCGCCTATACCCGAGAGCAGGCTGTTGACAACCTCGGCAAGCATTCTACTTCCTCACCACAATCGTCAGCACATCCTCATCCTCCAGCACGTGCTCCAGGCCAACGCGCTGCCCGGGGAAGCGCACACTCTTCCCCCACACCTGGGCGTACCTGAACCTCTCCAGAAAGTCGCGGTGAAGCTTTGCGCATACCTCTGCCACTGTGGTGCCGCGCCTCACTATGAGCGGCTCCTCCCTGTCAACCTCCCCCCGCTGGGGCTTCATGTACACGCGTATGAAGCCCAGAGTGGAGTACAGCCTCTCCTTAAGCTCCTCTATGCCCACACCGGTGCTCGCTGAGATTGCCACAAAGTCCCTGCCCAGCTTCTCCCTGGCCTCGCGCAGGTACTCCTCGCCCACCAAGTCTATCTTGTTCAGGGCCACCAGCGAGGGAAGGTATACGCGGTTTCCCGCCAGCGCGTCTATGAAGCGCTCCTCGTCCAGGTCCTCGTGGAGAACCACCTCGGCGTTGTGCAGGCGATATTCGTTGAGAATCGCCTTTATGGTCTCCTCGGTTATGCTTTTAAGCGGAACCGTGGAGCTCACCCTTATGCCACCCTGTGCCTTTTTGGTTATCTTAACCTTAGGCGGCTCAGCATCGAGGCGAATGCCGGCGTCGTACAGCTCCTTTACAAGCACGCGATACTGCTCCAGGTTGAAGACGTCTATAAGCATTAAAATCAAATCAGCACTCCTTATAACAGAGAGCACCTCCCGACCGCGCCCACGCCCGCGGGAGGCGCCCCTTATTAACCCGGGGACATCGAGTATCTGAATCCTCGCCCCGCGGTACTCAAGCACGCCGGGCACGACTTCAAGCGTTGTGAAGTCATAGCTCCCCACCTCGCTCTCTGCGTTGGTGAGCGCATTGAGCAGCGTGGACTTGCCCACGCTGGGAAAGCCCACAAGCGCCACTGTGGCGTCGCCGCTCTTGCGCACCGCGTAGCCTTTGCCTGTACCCCTAGCGGTGCTCCGCCGCTCCGCCTCCTCTCTGAGCCGTGCCAGCTTGGCCTTAAGCTTGCCTATGTGGTGCTGCGTTGCCTTGTTGTATGGGGTGCGCCTTATCTCTTCCTCCAGCTCGCGTATCTTCTCTTCCAGGGAGGGCATCTCTATATGCTGCGCCATTCCCATTAGAAAAATAATCGACGGGAAGCTTTGCGCTATTGCCATGCACGCGGAGGAGAAGCTGACAAGGCTTGAGGAGTGGTTCTCCAGGCATGGCAGCGCAGTGGTGGCCTTTTCCGGCGGGGTAGACAGCAGCGTGGTTGCCGCGGCGGCAAAGCGTGCACTGGGCGACAGGGCGCTAGCGGTCACCGCCGAGTCCTCGACGCTCTCAAAGAGGGAGCTCTCAATAGCAAGGCAGGTGGCCAGGGAGATAGGCATCCGCCACAGGGTTATAAAGGAGGACGAGCTGGAGGACGAGCGCTTCGCCGCCAACCCTGAGAACAGGTGCTACTACTGCAGGGCAAAGCTCGCAGGGGCGCTGAAGGAGATAGCGGAGCGTGAGGGCTACGCGGTGGTGGTGGACGGTGCGCATGTGGGAGATACGAGGGAGCACCGTCCCGGCTTGAAAGCTCTTAAGGAGTACGGCGTTCGAAGTCCGCTGCTGGAGCTGGGCCTCGACAAGCAGGATGTGCGCGAGATTGCGGCGCTTCTTAAGCTCTCTGTCAAGGACAAGCCCGCGATGGCCTGCCTGGCTTCAAGGATACCCTACGGCGAGAGGATTACAAGGGAGAAGCTGGAGAGAGTGGAGAAGGCAGAGAGCTTCTTCTTTGAGCGCGGGTTCACCACGGTGCGCGTTCGAGTGCACGGAGACATCGCCAGGGTGGAGCTCCTCCGCGAGGAGATACCTCTAGCGGTGCAGCTTCGTGAGGAGATAGTCGCCCACCTCAAGGCACTGGGCTTCACCTACGTTACCCTAGACCTCGAAGGATACCGCTCCGGAAGCATGGACGAGGTTCTAAGAAAAAAATAAATACCACCTCGCCAAATACTCAATAAAACCGGAAGGAGGTCGCAGAAATGACGGAGGACAACGTGGTCTACGTGGGAAATAAGCCAGCGATGAATTATGTGCTTGCGGTTAGCACCCAGTTTACCAGGAACGCCAAGGAGGTAGTGATAAAGGCGAGGGGAAGGGCAATCTCTCGAGCCGTGGACGTGGCAGAGATAGTGAGAAACCGCTTTATACCCGAGGCGAGCGTGAAGGATATAAAGATAGGCACCGAGGAGGTGACCACAGAGGACGGCAAAACTGTGAGGCTGTCCTCAATAGAGATAGTGCTGGAGAAGTAGGATGGATTTTACATCCCTTCTGGATTTTCTTGTGAAGAAAGGGATGAGTGTAAACCTGCTTATGGGAGAGGAGAGGGTAGCTGAGCTCAGGGCAAAGGGTGAGAGGGACCTCGAGGTTGTGGTGCACAACCCCGGAGCGCTGCGCCACCTGCTGGAGGAGCTGGTGCGATGAGTATGGAGAGGCTGCTCGCGCTGGCGAAGAAGCTGGAAGAGAAGGGCTATGCCCTGGAGGTGGTGCACGAGGGCAGGGTTATTTTAAAGCTCGGCAGGGGGGCGAAGCCGGGGCTGCTCCGCGCTCTGGGGCCGGTGGAGATCAGGGACCTGCGCACCCTGCTCAGCTTTATAAAGCTATGAACCTGGCGGTTGTCGTGGCGAGGGAGCATGCGGAGCGCGCGAGGCGCTATCTGCTGCGCTCGGGCTTGCTCGACAGGGGGAGGCGAATTATTTCCAGGGGGAGAGATGTGGAGATTCCGGTGATTGAAGCACCTCCCTCGCTGCCGGTGCCCTTCACGCTGGTGGAGCAGAAAGCACCGAGGTTTGCCTCTCCTCCGCTGAGCTTCGAGCGGCTGAAGAGGGAGCTTCGCGGGGTGATTGGCGAAAAAGCAGAGATGCTGCGGGGAGGCTGGGAACTCATCGGAGACGTGCTGATAATAAACCTGCCAGAAGAGCTCTACCCGCAGCGCCATGAGATAGGTGAGTTTCTGCTCCGCTTTCACCCCCGCGCAAGGAGTGTGGTGGCGAGGCGGAGCATAAGGGAGGAGCTGCGCTACCCGGAGGCGGAGGTTATCGCGGGGGATAGAGACACGACGACACTACACCGAGAGCATGGCTGCGTTTTCAAGCTGGACCCCTGCAGGGTGATGTTTTCAGCGGGCAACATGGAGGAAAGGCGGAGGATGGCACAGCTTCCCGCGCGGGATGAGGTGGTGCTGGACATGTTCGCCGGCGTGGGGCAGCTCAGCATCCCGCTGGCAAAGCATGCCTCACCACGAAAGGTTCTCGCCATAGAGAAGCGCCCTGAAACGTACGAGTTTCTTAAGGAGAACATCTCGCTGAACCGCCTTGAGCACGTGATGGAGGCAAGGCTCGGCGACTCGCGAGAGGTTGCGCCACGGGACTTCGCCAACCGCGTACTAATGGGCTACTTCTTCTCTCCGGAGAGGTTCCTCCCGAAGGCACTGGAGGCGCTTAAAGGGGGAGAGGGCGTTATCCACTACCACACGCTGGTGGCAAAGGAGGCGCTGGATAAAGAAGGCGAAGCGCTGGTTGAGCGTATCGCAGAGCTGGGGTATAAAGCGAAGATAGCCCATCGCAGGATAATCAAGTCCTACGCGCCGAAGCGGTGGCATGCGGTTTACGACGTGGTTGTGGGCTAGAGCCAGATTCTCTTTATTATACCATCGAAGTGCCTGTCCTCCGTCGCAATCGCCTGCAGACCATGGTTTTCAATGACCGCCAGGTGAAGGGCATCCGACGGCTTTAGCCCATGCTTCAGCATGTACCCCTTGGCTTTAAAGAATTCGAGCTCGCCAACTGGAAGGACATCCACATGGGGTAATACACCATTTTCAAGCAGCTCGAAGGTGTCCTCATAGGCGATGCCGTACTTCTTCTTTGAGACGTATATAGCTTCGTCAAGCGCGAGGACGTCGGTATAAAGCTCCTCTTTCAGCAGAGACTTATAAAAATCCACAACCCTTGCGTCGAAGTCTGATGAAGGGGTGTTTAAATAAACGATAAGGGACGCGTCAATAAATATCTTCATCAAACTCTTCCTCCAGGTCTATCTCTGCGAGCTCGCCAGCTCTCGCCCTCCTGCCCCTGATTTTCTTCTTCCTCTCAAGAATCCATCTGGCAGTTTCTTCAGGATCTTTAATGTTTTTTATCAGCATCCCGGCATCCTTTGGCTCTATAACTATAAATCCCCCCTCCTTTATCCCGTAAGCATCTCTGAAGGGTTTTGGTATAACAATCTGCCCTTTAGGACCAACCTTTACTTTAAATCTAACCAGAGGTATCACCAAGTTATACCTCAAGTTTAACCAATGCAAAGATTTTCTGTCTTTACTGCCGCTCCACTTCCGGATAACCCCCCACGCTGCAGGCTTTACTCCTGGGAAGCCTCCCGAAAGCCTTTTTATGCCCCGGGAGGAATAAATACTCATGACAAAACTTCGCGAAAAGCAGCGCTTTGTACTTGACACCACTGCTCTAACGAGCGTTGAGCTGCGCAACAGTGGTGAGAAGCTGTGCGAGGCGATAAAGCGGATGCTCGGTCTGATTGCGGAAGCGCGTATAAAGCTCAATATCTCCTGCCACATCCCCTTTCCCACTGTTTACGATGAGCTGATACAGTTCATGAAGCGCTACGACTGCGATAGCGAGCTCTTTGTGGAGGTGGATACCTGGCTGGTTAAGAAGACGCCCAACCGCTTCGAGGTCAAGATACCCGCAGAGGTCTTCTATGAGTACGTCAAGGACATGCGGGAGCGCATGAGCCGCGGAATGAAAATAGCGGAGAGCAGCATCTGGCTCAGCGCAAGCGAGGCGATCAACCTTACTCTGAAGAATGTGGACAGGGAGACAATAAAGCGCGAGTCCACGGGCTACATAATAAAAGACTTTCGCGCCAAGTATAGAAATGCGCTGCGCTACGGCACCCTGGACAGCGCTCCCGACCTTGATGTGCTCCTCCTGGCGAAGGAGATGGACGCCGGAGTCGTGGCAAGCGACGAGGGCATAAAGAAATGGGCAGAGCGCCTTGGCCTGCGCTTCGTCGAGGGGGCAAGCTTCCCCAAGATGCTGGAGGAGTACCTGAAGCACGTCGGATGATAAAACTTATATTCTTCCCTGCGCTGAGAAGAGGGTTTTAACCATGATGGCGGTGCTTCACTATCTTGGCACAATAACCTTCAGCATGGGTCTACTGCTGCTCCTGCCCAGCCTAGCAAGTGTGATCCTCGACGAGTACGCCGTGGCGCCTGCGTTTCTTCTTCCAGCGCTTGGGTGTATCATCACCGGCTTTCTGCTCCAGAAGCTGGTGCCAAAAAAGGAGCTTGACCTTCGCCTGGCATTTATCATCTCCGCCCTGGGCTGGCTTCTAATAGCGCTGATAGGCGGCACACCCTACATTCTCGCCTCAGGCGTCGAATTTCTTGACGCCTACTTTGAAGCGATGGCTGGCTTCACCACCACCGGCATAAGTGTGCTCACACCAAGCGAGCTGCCGCGCAGCGTAATCTTCTGGCGCAGCTTAACGGAGTGGGTCGGTGGCGTGGGCATAGTGGTGCTTTTCCTTGCCATCTTCGCCCCCACCAATGTGGCTGCGAAACTCTATGTAGCCGAGGCGAGGAGCGAGCGCCTGGAGCCGAGCATGGCGCGCACAGCTCGCAAGATATTCTACATCTATTCCTACCTGACCCTCGCAGCGATACTTGCGCTCTACCTGAGCGGTGCCTCTGTGTTCGAGGCGGTTAACCATGCGCTTACAGCACTCTCTTCAGGCGGCTTCTCACCCAATGACGACAGCTACATGGGGGTATCGCCTCAGGTTAAGCTGGTAACAATGCTCTTCATGCTCCTCGGAGGCATAAGCTTTGCACTGCACCAGCGCTGGATGGAGGGCCAGTTCAGGAGGTTCTTCTCAAACATCGAGGTTCAGGCAATTCTTGTTATAGTGGCCATCTTCTCCCTGCTCCTCTACCTGGATGGTGTGCCAGCGATAGACGCGGCGTTCACCACCATCTCCGCTCTGACCACCACGGGCTTTACCAGCATCGACGTATCCTCGCTCAGCGAGTTATCCAAATACTACCTGCTCCTGCTCCTGAACATTGGGGGTGGCTATGGCTCCACTGCTGGTGGGCTGAAGGTGATAAGGTTTGTAATAATCATCAAAGCAATAGAGTGGTTTATTCGCAAAATAACCTCACCGCGCAGGAGGGTTATGCCCTTCAAAATCCAGGACAAGGTCTTCAGCGAAGAGGAAGTGTTCTCAACGCTGCTCTTTGCCCTGCTCTATCTCTTCTTCCTCACCCTGGGCACCTTTATTTTCATATTCCTGGGGCACGACCTCATGGAGGCCCTCTTCATGATATCCTCTGCACAGGGCAACAATGGCCTCGTGGTGCTGAGCGAGTACAACACAATAGAGAAGGTGGTTATGATATTCCACATGTGGATTGGCAGGCTGGAGATTATCCCTGTGCTCACCCTGCTGACAGCTTTAAGAAGGAGCTAGGCATCAGCCCTTCACAACAACAACCGGCCTGTTTGCCTGGCTTATCACGCCACCGGTCACGCTGCCTATAAGAAATCTGCCAAGATGCCCCTTCCCGCGGGTGCCCATGACGACCATCTGGCAGCCACCCTCCTGGACTTCCCTAAGTATCTCTTTTGTAGGATCCCCTGTGGCAACCATGGTCTCAACCCGGACATCCTTCAGCTCATCCATGCTGGAGAGTTTTTTGAGATATTCCTCTGCAGCACTAACATATTCTGATATAAGTTTTTCCTTCTCATCATCACCAAGCCCGCTAAGAGATGAGAAGTACCTTATCGCAGGCTCATTCACCACATGAAGCAACCTCAGGGAGACATCCAGCCTTTTTGCAAAGTACGCAGCCAGCCTCACAGCTGCCCAGGAAGAGTCAGATCTGTCCACCGGCACAAGAATTTTTCTAATATCACAAAATTCCGACCGTGGGCCAATGACCATGACAGGAATCCTGGCACCCCTTATAACCCTGTCTGCTGTGCTCCCGAGAGCAAGACGGCCTCCGAGCCTCAGTGAGCCCATTATGATCAGGTCCGCGTTGTATGACTCTGATTCCCTCAGTATCTCCTCTGAGGGTTCACCCCCTCTAATGCTAAATTCCACCTTTGTGGCACCCACTATCTGTGGCGTCGCCTCGATCTCCCTTTTAATGTAAGTTAGTGTGGCCTCTGCCTTCCTGTTCAGCAACTTCTTAATCCTCTCAGGGTCAAAAAGCGAGGAGGAATATCCCTCCCTTTCAAGCACAATGGCATCAACTCTGCCGAACTCCTCCAGCTCTGTCGTGTCAATTACATAGAGCACCCTGACCTCAGGATTGTCCAGGTGTCTTGCAAACTGAATCGCATGCCTTATTACATGCTCAGAGTGCTCCGAGCCGTCAGACGGTACAAGTATTCTCATTCTTTCATCCCCTGAGGAATCCACCTGTACCCATCAGGGCATTCCTTACCATAAGCAGCCCAACAAATACCATGAGGACCCCGAATATCTTCTTGAGTGTGGATGTGGGCATTTTCTTGTTCAGCCGCGTCCCTATCACAGTGCCAACGATGCCTCCTGCCATCAGGAGAGTACCAACTATGGGGTCCACATAACCCCCCATAAAGTATGTGGCTGTGCCCACCGATGCAGAGGCAATAATCTGAGTCAGGTCTGTGCCCACAGCCACCTTCATGGGAATGCCAAGAAATACAAGCCCGGGTACAAGTAAAAAGCCACCGCCAACACCGAGGAGGCCGGAGGAGAATCCAACAGCACCACCCAAGAGGAGCACCATGGGTAAATTTATGGTGTATTCAGCAATCCTGGTCTTCCTGTGGATATGCAGAGGTATGGGCGTAACCATGCCCACAGGAAGAAATCTTCCAAGATGATGCAGTGTCTCCCTGATGTGAGAAGGCCTCTCCCGGCCTGCCCTGCTTTTTGCTGTGGCTTCCCCCGACTTTGATCCGACAAATTTTAATGCTACCATTATCACAAACACACCGAATATCGCCTTTAGTATATTGTTGGGCACCTGCTGAGCAAATCTGGCTCCAACAAAGGCCATCGAAGAGCCGGAGATCATGAGCATCAGAGCCAGCTTTAGGTCTGATGAGCCATACCTGTAGTGCTGAAAGGCACCCGAGGCAGCGATACCAGTGACCTGAAACAGGCTGGTGCCTATTGCAGTTTTAATGGGAAGCTTGAGATAGAGTGCCAGGAAGGGAACGATAAGGGTTCCACCACCTGCACCAAGCATCCCGGTAAGGCACCCGACAAAAATGCCATATGCAAATACCAGAAGAACATTAATATTTACATTTGAAAAAGATGAGTGTATAATAAGGCTCATGTTAGTCCCCTCTGCGATGTTTACGTTTATCTGGCCAGAATATTATAAAATTGGAATTTTACAGCAATTTTATCCTTCATTACGGCAAAAAATCCCCTTTTATCTTCTTCTGGTATCAGCACAGCAGGACTGGGACACTTTTTAATCAATTTTGTGGCTGGCATACCAAAAGGGATTACTCCGACTGCATTGGTCTCTCTGGCGATTTTAGATGCCTCACGTACAGGATCGCCAACTCCAACTTGCTCAAAACAGCGTATTCTGTATTTTTTGAAAATATCTTTTAATTTCTCAACGACATTTCTGCCATTTTCAATGCAACCCTCTGTGATAAACTTCTTCCTTTCGGCAACATTGAAGTACTCATCATCCGCAAGGGAGGCGCTCCTCACCAGCCTGCTGTCAGTTATATAAACTATGTATGCATCTGCTCTCAATCTCCCTATCCAGGAGGCCACATACCCTGCCTGCCTGATTGCATTCTCTGAACCCCTTGCATCTACAGCCACCACTACAACGGGATTTTCCACATAACCACCTCTTTTGCGAATTTAAAAATAAATGTCTC
>WANW01000045.1 GCA_015521615.1 Candidatus Hydrothermarchaeota archaeon | reverse complement strand
GTTTATAAGCTGGTTTGTATTAACTGTTTATTTCTTCTACTTTGTTGTGGCAAAAATTGTACGGCGTTTTCCTACTTAATCATCGTTCATTTATATTCCTCAGGGGTCCCACAGGACAGCTGGTATCTCCTTGGTAAAGAAGAACCTGCTCCACATCAACTCTGTAAAGGTCATTGTCCCCATTTACATTGTAGTAATTGTTATGATCATCTTAGCCACTACCACTGTAGATATCCACGATTGGCTGGAAAAATGTCGAATTCAAAATTTTCTAATATTTAATACCTGAAGTTTACCTATAGGTACACGTATAGGCACACTTGCTCCACATTTTTTAAAATTAAAGACTTCTAAGAAGAAATGGTGGCTTTTGCACGCCATCGAAACCTTTAATTTAACCAAGCGGTACGGAAGCATAACCGCAGTTGATCATCTGAACTTAAAGGTTAAAAGGGGAGAGATTTTTGGCTACCTCGGGCACAACGGCTCTGGAAAAACCACCACAATAATGATGCTCTGTGGTCTGGTGGAGCCTACCGAAGGCGGCGCAACCGTTGCCGGCTTCGACGTGCAGAGGGAAGTTCTGGAGGTAAAGAAGAGGATAGGCTTTCTCCCAGAGAATGCAAGCTATTACGACAATCTTACGGCGAGACAGAATCTGGAATTTTTCGGTGAACTTGCAGGTTTGGCAAAGAAGGAAAGAAAAGAAAGAAGCAAAGAACTGCTGAATCTTGTAGGATTGGGGGAATGGAAGGACATCAAAGTGGGCAAGTTCTCCAAGGGCATGCAGCAGCGCCTAGGGATAGCGCAGGCGCTAATCAGGGACCCGGAGGTTTTGTTCTTAGACGAACCCACCTCAGGCTTGGACCCCCAAGGTACAAGGGATATCAGGAATTTAATACTGAAACTCGGCAGAGAGGAGGGGAAAACCATCTTCCTCTCTTCCCATCTTTTGGCGGAGGTGAAGCAGCTCTGCGATAAGGTGGGTATACTGAAGCGGGGAAAACTCAGTGCTATTGGCTCGGTGAGGGAGCTTGCGAGACAGCTAAATCGGGATAACTTAATCAAAATAGAGCTGGAGGTGGACAGTTTAGATGCTGCGCTCCGTGCTGTGCGTGATATTTCTGGAATTAATGAAGTGATAAAGGAAGATGGAAAAATAATCATCAGAGCAGAAAGAGATATAAGGAGAGAGGTCTTCTATGCAGTTTCTGGCTCTGGGCTGGAGATACTATCACTAAAACTGGTTGAGCCAAGCCTGGAGGAAGTGTTTCTCAAAGCCTATGAGGTGGAGTGATGGGGCTATAAGAAGGAGTTTACGGATTTTATTACTTTTTGTAGCTTCTTACATAAGATTTATGAAGGAGGACTTCTAGGTGTTTGATAAGGAGAAAAAAATGGTTGAAAAGCCTATTGGGGTTATTGTATTAGCTGTGCTTTTTGTAATTAATGGTATAGGTCTGCTTGTAATTAGCTTTGAATTTTTAATAAAATCTTTTGGTCTGACATTATTTGGTATCGAAGGTGTAATATTAATAGTTGGGATTTTAAGTTTATTGGAGGCTAGGTGGATATGGGAGCTCAGAAGCTGGGCTAGGATCGTGGGCATCGTCATTGCATTACTAAGTCTGCCAATAGCAGTAATTTTCAGCATCGGAGCGCTATATTTCTTGCTTTTGCATAAGGAGACTGTAGAGGTGCTCACCAAGCGCAGAAAAATCTCCAGCGAAAAAATGGCAAAAAACCAGTGGGTGTAATTGTAGTGGCAGTCCTTTTGGTATTTAATGGGTTAAACCTAATTTTAACAAGTCTCACTTTTTTAGTGGATTATACTTGGTTGACACAGGTTAGTCCTGCAAAACTGTTATCAGTATTTGGACTTGGCACTCTGCATCTGATTGCAGTCTATGGAATATCAAGATTAATTATTTAGAATTGTTTTTACTTTTAAATATGACTATAGCACAATTATTTTCATTTAAATATTGAATTAAAGATACAAAATTCATATTACCATATTTAAGCTTTTTTATTGAGATTATCTTAGCATTATTAAATTCTGATACGGTCTTTGGTCTTTCAGCAAGCTTTGATAGTATTATAGTATTGATAATTAGAAGTAATTCAATGCGTGCTGAAAGTTCTGCCGAGCCTCAACAGGTAAATTGCGAGAAGAAGATATGCGAGACCTGCTGCGGCTCCCATTATAAAAGCATAGGAATAAAGATAAGGTGTAGAGAGCAGAGCATGCATTCTGGTAATTGGCAGGAGCCACTGAATGCCTTTAAAAATAATCATTATGCTCAGCAGATAAAACATGTACCTCAGCAGCTCACTATTTCTCCCCGAACGCATACGCACCCCGATAGCGAGCAGACCCGCAGATAAAGTGAACAACAGAAGCGCTGACAAAAGTGACAGCACAGACAAGCCAGGTTTACCAAAGTGCAGTAAAACCTGAAGATGGGAGAAGGATAAATAAGCGGCGAAGAAGGCGAGAGACATTCCACAGATCATCGGACTGGCTTCACCCTTTTTATGATAACTTCTCCCAAATTTCAGGAAATAGAATCCGAAGACTACCAGCATCGCACCGGTGATTGTTGAAAGCAAGTTGAACCTCATTGCCGAGAATGCAAGCTGGTAACCTCCATAGAGCAGAGCAAATGTTCCCCAGATTATGGCGAAGGTGCCAAGCGTTGTGCTGCTATATGTGCGTCTTAATTTGATCCCAATCCACACAGAGGCAACGCCAAGAATCCCTTTCACTACCTCCCAGAACAGCTTTCCAGCTCCAAAAATCTCAACGACCCCTCTCTGCGAATACTCGGCGATATGCGAAACCTGCGAATAATACCACAGGCCATGTCTGATTCCTGTAAGGATAAGGGCAAGACCGAAAAACAAAAGGCACATGGATGCGGTATTGTAATTTTTATCACCTATTACCCCTCGCCCCATCATTTCCTCTCCCTCTTATGCTTTGTCACGCTTAAATGCAGAACAGAACGCGAATCGCTGTGGGACTCGAAGCTGAGACAGCGCTCGTCTGAGTTTTCCCTTGTCTCGCCAATAACGAGCACAGGTTTTTCAGGAATTTCGCGCCCGCCCAAGTCTCTGCGATACAGCATATTAACGTCCTTTTTAGTCAGATTTTCCAGTAAGTGTGCGTGTTTTCCCTCATACAACACCTCGTATTGTAGTCTGGTTATCCAGTATGGAGACTCACCCTCCAGAGGCTTTAGACCTATTTCCAGGTAATCTTTGCCGGAGATGCTGGCATTGAAGCATACGGAGTACCTCTCCCCAGGCAGAAGTTCAATGGTCTCTTCAACCAATGTAGAATTCTCAACCACGGGAGCTAATTTTTCCTGTTTCTGCTTAGGTGTGAAAATATTTAAAAGAATATCTGCCTGCTCTCTTGAGCCTCTATTATCCATGATGTAGCATGTCCTGCCATTCCCCGTAAAACCCGTGCGCCCGCCACTGCCTCCACCTGCCGGGGAGATTCGCCTTAATATTCTCATTTCCTCAAGGTCCAGCATGCTGAAAGCTGAGAGTCTGCCCCCACTTAATTCGTAGCTCACCACATTGGCAGGTGTGTTTATGCATATCCCTTTAATCTCACCCGGCTCAAGTAGTAGTTCCCCTTGATATAGAAAGTTGTCCCCGGATTTTGCAGAAACCACTTCCTCAAATCTGTCAGTAACCTTAGGGGTGGTCAAACAGGCGGATAGGAGCGTGATGATGACCACCAAAAGAGTACTCCAGGCACGCATGTGAATCCCTCATAGTCTCCCTATCAGATTTTATTGATTCTTTGAGATTGGCGTTCTGTGGCTTATTGTCTTTTTCGTATGCATCTTTAAAAAGCGTTTATCTTTAAATACATCGTGATACGTGTCGGTGTATGTATAGACATACCTGTGCCCCTTATAGTTTATGCTCAATCTAGCTCTTTAAAATCTTTCGTATTTTGATTGCAACAAAAATCGCATAAATCGCGGTGATAAGCAATGAAAATATGTTAACAACATTTAACTTAAAGTGAACATATGCAGCAGGTTCTGTAAATGCAATCCCGCTCGGTATTATGAGTGAGGTTAGAAAGTCAGCAGCGGTTAGGAAGAGCAAAGTGCTAACAAACCAGTACAATTGTCAGGATCCAGAAGAAGATCATTTAATACTCCTAGAACTCAAATAATATTGAATTACTAGGAAGATATTATAGAAATTAAATAAGTTAACCAAAAAGATGATAACGCGTATATATGGAATATAATACATTAAAATCGTTAGGCTAATAATGGATAATAGCAGAATAACGAAATAAGTGTCTTTTTTGATCAAACCTCCGATTGAAAAGAAGAATGGGGACGATGAGAAGTAGTAATAAGCTATAGGAAATACTACATCAGGGAATACCGCTTTCCCGACAGTAAAAAGCAGGATAACTATAAAAATTAAGTTAAATACCATGAACCAGAAGGCAAGTGAAAAAATTTTGATTAAATCTTTATTCCTCAAAATCAGACGTCCTATTACAAGTGGCATAATGGTTATTATGCCTATAAAAAGAAGGAATCCCTCCAAGAGCAGAGATAAAGAAAAAAGAAAAAGAAGGCTTCCAAAGGAAATTCCTGCTATTTTTTTGATCTCTTTGTTCTCATCCATTATTTGAACTCCTACTGCCAGTGATATGTTTTAGATAGCGAAGGATTATCGTTATCGACATCCATGGCATGGTTCCACGATGTAACTACTTCTCAATTTCAAACCTGATCACGCTGCACAACACCCTCAAGCACCCCATCCAGCGCGGCATGCAGCTCCTCCAGCGTGCCGTTGTTGTCTATGCGGTGGTCCGCCAGCTTCGCTAACTCGGCTATCCTCTTCTCCGTCTCTGCGCCGTCGTTCTTCAAAAACTCCTCATAGCTTATTGTAGCCTCCCCCTTTTCCCCGCGCTTAACCGCCCGCGAATAGCGCACCTCCGGAGAGGCGTGGATGTAGATTAGCAGGCTGTTCTCAAAACTCCTAATCATCTCCACCTCCTCAGAGTAGCGCACTCCGTCCACCACTACCACGCCTGCTCTGCTCGCCAGGATGTCCCGCTTAAGCGCCCTTGCAATAACCCCGTTCCCGAAGGCTGAGCGGAGCGCTGCGCCCAGGGCGATGAAGTTCTCCCTGCTTAACTCGAGCCCCAGCCTCTGCAGAATATCCCTGAGCACATCAGAGAAGCGGAAAACTCTGCCACCATACTTCTCTGCAATGTACCTGCTCGCCTCGCTCTTGCCAGAGCCTATCTTTCCCATTATCCCTATCACAATCCTCTCGCCTATCCTAATCACCTCTGCAGGGGTTAGCTTTTTATTGCACATCCTAATAAATATATGCGATGAACATCCTCCAGATGCTGGGAGCTGGTATTGTTGCGCTGTTTTTTGTGAGCATTGTTATAGTTTTCCTCAGCTCCTGGATTCTGGGGCGCTCGCGGGGATATTCATCCTACTCTGCTCCCGCCCGACATTACCAGAGTCGTGAGGATTTTAGTGAGCTTGATGAGTCGCCTGTGAGAAGCACAAAGAGCCATGTCACAGAAGAAATATCTCAGAATAGTGCCATGGACAACAGCCTCATACAGGAGATTCTATCTGTGGAGCTGCCTGACGAGGTGCCCACAAATGTACATGCCGGTGTCCAGGCTCCTCTTAAAACCGAAGAACCCCCCAAGAACCCCCTGGTATCTCTGATTGAGGAGTTTGACTTTACAGAAGATGATGATAGCGCCAGCGACGAGGCAACCACGGAGGTGCTGACAGATGATGACTCATTCAAAGAACTCCTAGGCGAGGATGAAGAGGTGCCTGTGGAAATAGAAGTTGAAAATAAGAGTTACACGGGCTATCCCGATTGTTTTGGAAATAAAAAGGATTGCAGCAAAAACTGCAATTTTGCTGAAGAGTGCAGACGTACTGTCGAAATCCTGGGGGAGTTCATTTAAATCTACTTAATCTGCGCCTTATCGCTTCAAGCTCTTCCCGGGAAAGTTTTGTCCCGTATTTTAGCTCTCTGAGCTCCTGTCGTAGCTCAGTGGAGATGTAGAAGAGGAGGACATTAAAAAACAGGCTGAGAAGCAGAAGTGCTCCCAGAACTATTGTGGTAACTCCCCCTTCTACCATGACATATAATTTTACATCCGGATATAAAAGGGTGTTGTTTACAGAAATGTCACAGTTGGGTGTCACTTACAGAATCATCGCCTCGAGACGCCGGATTCGCTCTGCTGTGGGGGGATGTGTTGAGAACAGCGCAAGCAGCGCATCGCCACGAAGCGGGTTGACTATGAAAAGGTGCGCTGTTGAAGGATTGGCGTCATGGAGCGGTGCTCTGGCAACGCCGTACTCAAGCTTGCGCAGGGCATTTGCCAGTGCCCAGGGCTTCTTTGTTATCCTTGCTCCTGTTTCATCGGCGAGATACTCCCTTGTGCGTGAGATTGCAAGCTGGATTATAAGCGCCGCTATGGGTGCGAGAATCGCCAGCACAAGCACACCTATATAATGTGCAGCACCCTCTCTGTCGCGTCCACCAACGCCAAAAATTGCTGCCCATCTCGCCCAGGTGGCAAGCATTGTAATAACGCCGGCGATGGTGGCGGCGATTGTGCTTATTAGTGTGTCGCGATTTTTGATATGCGCCAGCTCATGGGCAAGCACACCCTCGAGTTCCTCCTCGGTGAGGAGGTCAAGTATCCCGGTGGTAACAGCCACTGCTGCATGCTTCGGGTCTCTACCCGTGGCGAAGGCGTTGGGCGTGGCCGTGTCTATTATATAAACCCTCGGCTTTGGCACTCCCGCCTTAATCGCAAGATTCTCCACTATGCGGTGCAGCCTGGGTGCTTCGTTGGGAGAAACTTCCCTCGCCCTGTACATCGCCAGCACTATCTTATCGCTGTACCAGTAGGCGGAGAAGTTCATTATCAGGGCGAAGATAAAGGCGAGTATCATTCCTCCAGTGCCAGCGATGGCTCTCCCTATGATTACAAGCAATCCTGTGAGCAGCGCCAGCAGGAATGTAGTTCTAAGCATGCCGCCCATACTATCACCGACTTTTCTAACCTAAGGTTACCATAATTAAAAGTTTATTATAAGTGCCCGAGAATCCGGAGAAGTTGTATTCTGTGCTCCTCACAGAAGTCTGTGCCTTTTTCATCCACCTCACTGAGACTGTTCGAAAAGGACATGACACATTGCTTATTGTGGCAGTGCCCCAGGCCAAAGGTATGTCCCAGCTCATGAATTGCCTCTTTTAAGGCACGCTCAAAGAGCAGAGCCTCCCTTTCATCCCTGCTCAGCTGGACTGGGGCATAGTCAAGCCTCTTCAGCGAAATTAGCGCAAAGTCGCCGCCTATTTGTGCTATACCAAAGATGAAGTTCAGCCTCCCTGCGTAGAGGTCAACATCGAATACACCCAAGTGCTTGGCTCCGGGCTCAACTCTGAGTTTTGAGACTTCCCTGAGAAGCACATCTCCTGAGTACTGCCCTCTTGCGGTGTTGTAGCCCACCGCTGGAAGCTCCTGTCTTGCCATAATTTTGCACTCAATTCCCAGTCTTTCCTCAATTGCCTGGCAGAGTCTCTGAGCAAGCTCCTCCCTGACATTGCCGAAGGGGATCAGGTAAATCCTCAGCGCTCCCCCTCCCTTGATAAGTAGTACTCAACCGCACCAACAGCATTAACCACCTGTGGCTCTTCAGGCACAAAAACTCTGACCCCGAGCTCTTTTCCAAGCGCCTCTACAACACCGCGATTTTTGGCGGTACCACCTATAACAGCAACACTTCTTGCATGTCGGGGCACCATCTGAGCTATTCGCCTTGCAAAGGCGTGGTGCACACCTTTAATCACCTCCTCCTTGGTATAACCCTCCACCAGGCGGGATATAATCTCGCTCTGGGCAAATACGCTGCAGGTTGAGTTTATCGGTGCTGCACACCTCGCCGCGCGGTGCAGCTTTGTCAGTTCTGCTACGTCCAGGGCAAAGTAGCTGGCGATGTACTCCAGGAAGGTACCGGTGCCTGCGCTGCACTTGTCGTTCATCCTGAAGTCGTTCTTTGCGATGTCTATCACCTTGGTGTCCTGCCCGCCTATGTCCACTATCACATCCACCCTCCTCTTTATGAATCGCCTTACACCGTAGATGGCAGTGGTTATCTCGGTTACATTGAAATCATGCGGCACGCGCTTGCGGAAGTAGCCAGTAGAGATCACGACGCCTTCTTTCCCCCTTAGCAAATCCTCCCAGTTTTGCGAGCAGACTATGCGGTACTCGTAGTCGTCGTCTGAGTAGTAGGCTGCCTTTGCAGCTCTCGAGCCGACATCTAAGCCTATAAGCATTACCACACCTCCCTGAGGCGCTCCGCAAAAGCTTCAAGGCGCAACCTGGCCTGCTGGGGCGTTGCCGAGGGAAGGTCCGCCTCTATTGTAATGTACGGGTAGCCCAGCTTGTTGTTTAGATAATCGCGGAGCAGGCGGTCCTCCAGCTTGTGGTGGCAGGCGAACTGCTGGAAGTGGATTATTGCGTCAACGTGATGGCGCCTTAACTGGGACTCAAGAAACCTGAGGCGATGTTTTATGTGCCCGGCGAAGGTGTAGCTGGCATAGCTCCTCGCCACCTCTCTGATGCTTTTTCCCGAGTGGCGGATGAACTCGAAGGGCATCTCATCGAAGACCACATGCAGACCAAGCTCTTGGAGAAACGCATGAAAGTCCGGGTAAATGGGCGGAATTCCCAGCAGGGCGACGCGGTACTCATAGTCCACCTCTTTTTCCTCAACGGCTTCCAAGGCTGAGCGGTATTTCTCCAGGCTGCCCATGAGGTCGCTCCCGGAGACCTCTATCAGGAACCCCTGCTCTGCACCTACCTCTCCGTTGCAACGCATCTCGTGCACTTCCAGGGCGAGCTTCTTCAGTTCAGCCACTTCATCGAAGGCTTCGCTGCTAAACCCGCCGAGAAATTCGGCAAGTGCTTCAAGCTGCTCCTTCATCACCTCAATGTTGCCGTCGAAGGGGTAGGTGAAGTAGTGGGTTGGCTTGCCAGCGAGCTCAATCTTCTCACCTTCCACAAGGGCATTGTAGCAGTCGCCTCCAGCCACAACGACGAGCTTGTCTATCCTGACCTCTCCCCGCAGCACCAGCTCCCGCCAGATCGCCGTCCAGGCGCAGAGCTTGTCCTCGGGCTCGAGTTTTGAGTTGGGCACGAAATTGTTCAAATCCAGGGCTGACTCGCCGCAGGAGTATATGACCTCCGCCGGCACCAGGGCGGTGATACCTATCATAACCTAATATCCTGAGGTAACGTCTAAAAGGCTGGCGCTGCGCAACTGTGGGTTATGGGAAGGATTTAATACCTTGGAATATATAAGAATGGTGTCAGGCTTACCGTGGTTGGTGGTGCTGTAGTTGCGCTATTAACTGCCGGATACTACACCACGGCGGATATAGACATTGTGGGAAGAAAGTCCGAGATAATAAGAAAGGTTCTCCGGGAGCTTGGATTCAGAAGTGTGGGCACAGAAAACAGATTTGTGCATGAAGAGCTTGGTATAATTGTCGAGTACATGGGTGAGATGCCAAAAGCGGAGAGACTGGATAGGGTCAGGGTTAAAGACGTTGAGGTGGATGTGGTTAGCCTGGAGGATGTGCTGGTAGAAGCAGGTTAAAGTTATTGCTTATCTGCTGGGCTTGTTAGGGAAAATCTATGGGGGCTGTGGATGAGAATTAAGGCGGAGGTAGATGATTATGGAGTATGATGAAGATTTAAAATCCCTCTGCAGGGCGTTGAAGGCAATACTCGATAAGCGCATGAGCGCGGAGAGATAGAGATTAAGAGGGACAGCAAGAGGAGGAGGGTGATTGTTATAAAGTAAGGCTCATTCTTCGCTGAGAAGCAGAATTTCATATATCTTCTTCCTGTGGCCAAAGGCGACCAGAATAACCTCTTTTCTTTCTTCATCTACTTTGTAAATCAACCTGTACCTGTTTTTCACTCTAACAGAGCGATAACTGGACAGAGCATATTTTAGAGGTTTTCCGCAATTTGGATTCTCGACGATCTTTTCTATTCTCCCCATTAAACTCTCAACAAGTTCCTTATTTTTTCTAAATTTTTTAACGTTTTTATGAAAAGTCTTCGTGAATTTTAGCTTATACTTCAAAAAGCATCCTCCGGAGTTCTTCGGTGCTGCTAACTTCTGTTATTCTGCCTTCTCTTATGTCCTCTTCACTTCTGGAAATTTGAGCCAGCAGATTCTTATCGCTGATAATCTCCAGGGTTTCTATCAGGGACTCAAGTTCGTCTATTAACTTCTCAAAGTCCTCTTTGCTGAGAACAATCTTGCCGTCGACTTCTTTTGTTCTGAGTATTTCTATCATCACCGCACCTCTCTGAATTATGGAATATTAACTATTGCAATATGCTCCATATACACAGGATGAGGATAGAGCGCGGAGAGATAGAGATTAAGAGGGACAGCAAGAGGAGGAGGGTGATTGTTATAAGGTGAAGAGAAACTCAACTCTACTCCATCGCCTCCCTCAACCTCTCCTCTGCCAGCCTCATCGCCTGCTCCAGCTTCTCCTTATTCTTCCCCGCACCTTGGGCGAACTCCGCTCTGCCGCCTCCACCTCCTTCGAGAAGGGAGCACACCTCCCTGACAACCTTCGAGATATCCAGCTCCAGCTCTTTTCCTCTTATGCCGGCGACATAGATTTTATCTCCCACGCCGAACAGCACCACTGCACGCTTCGGCGAGGCAAGCGCCTGCGCAGCCTTAATCGTCTCCTCCATTGTGGCGTCTATCTTAGCCACGAGGTACTCGCCCCTCGCTAAGCTCACCACTCTTCTCTCAAGCTCAGCCTTCTTCAGCTCTGCTATCTCGCCGCGTAGCCTCTCCACTTCCTTGCGCAGCGCCTTCCACTCCCTGAAGAACTTCTCCACCGTCTCAGGAAGCTGTTCCGGGTTGACGCTCAGCTTCTCCGAAGCCAGCTTAAGCAGACGCTCTCTCTCGCGGATGTACTCGAAGGCGGCTTTTCCAGCGGTGAACTCTATTCGCACAACGCCATCCTGAATCTTCGTAGAGCCTGTAACCTTAATCAGCCTCGCCTCACGGGTGTTCTTCAGATGCGTGCCTCCGCACGCCTCAGTATCCAGGTCGCCTATCCTTACCACCCTAATAACCTTGCCAGGCACCGCTCCGCCCTGGTACAGGCGGAATCCGTAGCGCCTCTCGGCGACGTTGCGGGGTAGAAGCATGCTCTTCACGGGTATAGCCCTGGCGACAACCTCATTGGCAAGCTCCTCAATGCGTGAGAGCTCCTCCTCGCTCAGGCTCTCATAGTGGGTTATGTCCAGCCTTGCCTTTTCAGTTGTCTTCTCAGCGCCCGCCTGCCAAACATGCTCGCCCAGCAGGCTTCGTGCCACGCCGTTAATGATATGTGTAGCCGTATGGTGCTGCGCGAGCTGAATGCGCCGTTCTGCATCTATTTTGCCTTTAACCACCCCCCCCTCTTCAGGTGGCTCTCCTTCTATGCGGTGGAAGACCACACTACCCTGCTTGAATACGTCGACCACTCTTGCCCTGCCGAGGTAACCGCGGTCGCTCTCCTGTCCACCGCTTGTGGGGTAAAAGGCGGTACGGTCGAGCACCACATACTTGCCGTCGTACACACGCAACACACGCGCTTCGAACTCCAGCAGGAGATAATCATCGTAATACAGAATCTCTGTGGCTGGCAAACCCGAGATGTCAAACTCCTTAAACTTCTTAGCCTTCACCTCAGCACGACTGCGTTCATGCCGCTCTGCAAGACGTATATAAAAGTCCTCAGGTACCTCCACCTCCAGTCCTGCCTCAGCAAGCATTTCAGGGCTTATCCCGTGAGAGTCGTAAAGCTCCAGGAGCTTCTCAACGGTTATCTTCTTGCCTTTGAGCTTGGCAACTATCTCCCTCGATCTTCGCTTGGTCTCAGCGTACTTGCGTTCCTCCACTGCGAGGATTTTCTCCACTTCCTCAAGATGCTCTATCAGCTCAGGGTACTGGGGCTTCAGGTAGCGGGCGTGCCACTCGCACACCTCAGCTAGGCTGAGATCCCACCCGTGCTTTGCGATGAAGTCCAGGCTGCGCCTCACGAGAACGCGCAGGTTGTAGCCCCCGCCGACGTTGCCGGGGAGCGCTCCGTCAGCAAGGGCCACAAGCAGACTCCGTGTATGGTCGCCTATAGAATAAAGCGCCGCCAGTGGGAGAACCTTCTCTTTAAGCACCTCCACCTCCACGCCTATTTTACTCGCAACTTCTGCCCATGTTTTATCAATATCAGAGCGCTCGTCCACATTCAGCAGGCCAGAGTAGGGTAGAAATCTGCGCATAAGCTCCTGGTCAGGTTTAATCCCTGTGCGCGTATACAGCTTCTTTACCACATCCGCGAATACCGCCTCATAGCTTGTGTTTGTGGCGTAGGTGAACCATGCCGGGCGCTCCTGCCCCATGCCCATGTCCAGAACCTTAATGCTGAGCTCCCGGAGCTCACCCGAGGTGATGTCGTACTGCATGTAAACCTGGTTGCCTATCTCCAGACCGCGGGAGAAGAACTCCATGCTCGGTCCCAGGTTGCCGCCACCCGCCCACGCATCCTCATGGAACTGAATCTCCTCCTTGGGGATCTTCATCCCCTGGGTGAGCCAGAGGTAAATGTGGTGAAGATAATCCTCTGGCGCATAGCTTTCAGGTGGTTCGAAGGCGTGCTGGCCTATCATAACAAAGCCAGTGTAGTGCCTGCCCGTGATTCCAACATTGTCTATGTCATTGAAGCGCACACAGAACTGGGGCACCACCAGAGGGTTGGCAGGAGGCTCCACCTCTCCCTTGACTACATAGGGCTGGAAATCGTAAATACTCGCCTGCACAAAGTCTGTGTCGTCGCGCCAGCGAGCGGCTATGGGGTAGCGCTTTATGGGTGTGTAGCCAAGCTTTTTGAACAGCCTGGAGAACTTCTTCCAGGTCTGAATGAAGTCCATTTTCTCCCTCGCGGGAGAGTTGCCAATGAAGGTGTAGCCCCCGCTGCACTCGGGCTCGCCGCACACCTCGCGCTCTGGCGATGCGCTCCAGAAGTAGTTGCCACAGCTTTTGCACCGCCTGCGCTCAAATCCCTCACTTATAAGCGTCTGCACCGGGTAGTACTTCTCTGGATCAGCCTGAGCTTTCTTGCGGAACTCCGCCTTCATGCGCTTCTCATCGACCATGCCCCTAAATCACCGCGGGAAGGTTAAAAAGTTAACGTCAGTCCACCTTCACAGCCTCAACTAAATATCTCGCCTTAAAGTACCTGAAGGCACGCCTCTCACGAAGTCTCTCTTCAAGCCATAGGAATAGCCCTGTAAACCTCCTGGAGGTCAGATTCTTATACCAGCGCTGAAAGGGTAGCTCAAAGCCCAGGCGGTGCACTTTTACGATTTTAAGAGACTCTGGGTAAAGCTCATGAATCTCCCGTAAGGAGTACCACTCGTCCAGCAGCGTAACATTGCGGTTGAAAAGCTTTTTGAACAGCAGGAAGAAAAAGCCGCTGATACTCTCCCTGGCGGGGAAGCTTATATACACCTTACCACCACGCTTTGCCACGCGTGCACACTCCGCAATAATCTTCGCCGAGCGGTACACGCCCAGCAAGCCTGCGCTGTGCACTACGTCGAAGCTTTCGTCGCGGAAAGGCAGATGCTCAGCATCCGCTCTAACGAGAGGTTTGTTGTAAACCTTTGCTCGCCTAAGCATCTCCTCGGTGAGGTCAACACCCACGCAGCGCGGGAAGACAGCGAGGAATCTTCCAGTGCCCGTGCCAACGTCAAGGACGCGCTGCTCCTCACCGGCGCAGATTATCACCGCATGGTCAGCAACACCTCGCCTGCGCACTGCAGCCACTATCGTAGCAGGGACATCAAGGTCATGGTACGTCGCTGCCCGCCTGGAGTAGTACTCCTCAAGCTCAGCCTTCATGAAACTTTTTTCGACGGGAGAAAGTAAAAAGGTAATCATGAGCCTGGAGGAAGCGGCACGTTTTCACGGCCACCTTTGTCCTATGCTCGCCCTGGGCTACCGTATGGGTAAGCTCGCCCTGAAAAAGCTGGGAAGGGCGAGAGAAGGAGGGATGAAGCTGCTCGCGGTGGTGGAGTTCCAGAATTGCTTAGCTGACGGCATTGCCTTTGTTACAGGCGCCACCTTTGGCAAAGGTACGCTGATTTTAAAGCCACATGGAAAATTCGCAGCCTCTTTTTACGACCTGGTAAGTGGAAAGTCAATTCGTATTGCTGTCAGGAAGGAAGTTCTTGAATCTACTCTCGAGTACGGTCGCAGGGGTGAGGAGATAAAGAACATGCCTGTAGCAGAGCGCAGGCAGGCTGCGGAGGAGCACATGCGCAGAGGCAAGGAGATAGTGGCGAAGCTTATGGAGAAGGGCGATGGGGAGCTCTTCGAGATTAAGGAAGCGCCACCCTTCAAACAGGAACCATACCCCAGCTTAGCTCGCGCATATTGCTCCAGCTGTGGAGAGCTGGTGCTCAAAGCCTATGCAGAAGAGAGGCGTGGCGAGGTTGTTTGCAGGGCATGTGCTGCTAATCCCCAAAAATAATTTTCCTCACCGCACGGTAATACTCGGGTAAAATCCGCCAGTACCTCACATTTTCGCCGGAGAAGGTATAGGTAAAGCTCTCCACCAGTGGGCTCTCTTTTATTCCATCGCCCCCGAGGGCTTCTATCAGCATCTTTACAAGCTCCTCCCTCTCGCCCTTATAGCCCGCGAAGATTAAAGCTTTGAGCGTTATTTTCTGGCCCTCGGTGAGCTTCTCAATTTCCCTCCTAACGTAAGCTTCAATCTCAGCTATCACATCGCCCCCTCCAGTTTCTGTGCGAGAATCTCAGCCAGCCTGCTTTCTGGCACGTCGTTGCAATCTCCGAGCCTGAGAAGCCTGCACAGCCTTAGCTTTGCTCGCTTGGAGTAGCTGGCAAAGGCGTAACCCTTGCCTGTTTTCACAAGCTCACCCAGAGCAAGCTCAGCGTCCGCCACAATAACCGCCTCCCCCTGGGTTACCTCAAAATTGAAGACTCTGGGCTCAACCTCCAGACCAAGGATGAAAAACAGCCCGTCCTTCTCCCTGACCTCCAGCTCCTTCAAAGGGATTATGTCCAGCTCAACATCAAAGTTGTGCGCAAGCTTGGCGCTGCGACAGCGGTGGCAGGCGTAGACGTACAGGCGGTAACTTCTCGGGTACAGCTCATAGCTCGCCACAGGTGTGTTGCATGCTGAGCAACGCATGCAGAATCCTTGGAGATGGTAGTTAAAAAGTTAACCCTCATGCTGCAGCAGGCCTATTAACTCATGTTTAGCGGCTCGAAACTGTCAATCGAGGAAAAAGAATATATACATAATAATGTTAAAATTTGAATACCTGTAGGGGGCTGATATAAAATTGAGCGGTAAGGTATCAATGCTGCTGGCGTTTGGTCTCCTGGCGCTGGTAATTCTCATCATGCCCAGTGCCACGGCCAAATTCACACTCCAGCACAGATTTGTGAATGGCAGTGGCGTCGACTGCATGAAGTGCCACACGAATATACACAGTGAGATTACCTCAGGAGGAGCACATACCACTCATGGTTTTGCAAACTATCCATGCAGGGGATGTCACATCCCAGATTATGGGGATGGTGACAGAGAAGGCCTTCCTTCTTCCTCCCCATACTACAACCCGTATGGAGGGGGTACCGGCAAATTTCATGCCGCCGCTTTAGTTGAGTGTACCTTCTGCCACTTTAACAACCCCCAGTGCACGAGCTGCCATACCAAGGCAAATGTAACCGCAGAGTTTGAAAATTCGAATATTGAGGCCCATCGCCCTCTTTACTACAGGGCCAGGAACGCTTCGGGTGCTGACAAAGCTGACATGCTCTCTGGTGTGAATGAAGCATGTATTTCCTGCCACACCAACGCCGCAAATGTTACAATAATTGAGCCCACGAGGTATCTGAATATAACGGCCAACTACTCAGAGTGCACAGAGGGCACCGACCCCAACTGCTATAAGGGCTGGGTTATATCAATGGATGTTCTGTCCCTTTAAGTTTCAGGCACTCATAAAAGCTTTCAGCCCGCCAACGCGCTGTATAACCTCTCCAAGCCTTTCATACTTCTTTCTATCCCTCTTCTGGGCGAGCTTCTTGTACTGCCTGATTACTGTATCTATCACCTCTATAACCTCGAAATCCTTCGCAAAGCTCAGGTACTCTTCACCGAAGAGCACCGTTCTCCCCTCTTTGCCGCCGACCACGACTTTAAACCCGGTGTCTTTGACTTTAATTGCACCCTCAGGGCATGCCCACGCACAGCGCGCACACCTCACGCACCGCTCCTCGCTTACTTTCAGCCCTCCTTCTATGGATATGGCGCCCTCCACAGGGCATGCCTCAATACATGCGGTGCAGTCATCTACACACCTTTCCTCTTCAATAACAAGCTCCGCAACGCCAATTATACCAATGTCCACATTCCATGGCCTTGAGCAACCACTCGGGCAGGCGGCAAAGGAGATGGTAAACTTATTGGGCAGTGGCATATCTCCGAAGAGCTCGCTCACAATAGCGCCCAGCTCCCTGACGCCTCTCACCCTGTTCGGGCAATAATCTGCGCAGGTGAATATGTTCCTCACCGATGTGCCCGAACCACCAGCCTGGAGCCCTGCTGCAAAAAGCTCCTGCAGCGCCTGCATCAGCACGCTGTTCCTGACCTCGGGAATCTCAAGGTTGTGTCTCGGGCTCAGGTGAACCTTACCAGAGCCGTACTTCTCCGCCACCTCTGCAACCCTCTCCAGCTGCTCTGCTGTGTAAATATTAGAATACGGCTTGGCGCGGGCTCTGATGTTTACAATCTTCTCCCCCACAACCTCAATATCCTTGGGCTTAACCCCCTTTATTATCCCGACCTTCGGGAGCTCCAGCTTGAAGCCTTCCTCAGCCATTTCAATCAAACTCCTCTATACCCACGCGCTCAACAACAGAGAACAGCCTCTCTCCTGGCTTTGCCAGAGCTCTGTACTTCTCAACTATTCTGTCCACCTCTTTCAGCACGCTCTCCTCACTCACAAACTCCTTCAGCAGCTTTGCCTCCCGCGGAAACATCCCTCCACCGCCGCCGATGTAGATATCAAAGCCCTTTTCCTGTGCAGTAATTGAACCAACAGGGCAGATGTTGGAGCAGAAGCCGCAGCCAACACATTTATCGCTGTTCCACTCTACAGGTTTTTCCTTTGAGACTGTCAGAGCATCCACCTGACAGCCGAGGGGGTCATTAACGCACAGCCCGCATTTGATACATTTGTCTGGCTCCACTTTTATCCTGGTCTTTGCTATTACCCCTATGTCAGAGGTCCTCGAGCGGGCACAGGAGAAGTCACAGCCCGAGAACGAGATGGTGAGCTTCGCAGGCATCTCAACATCGCCGTATTTTTGGTTGATTTTCTCCACCATCTCTGCTACGGGGGTTGAGTTATACAGGCACCATCTGGAGCAGGCAAATACGTGCCTTGTGAGTTTTCCTGAGGCGCCGACTTTAAAGCCCGCTTTTTCAAGCTCTCCTATTGCCTCTTCAACCAGGTCCTCCTCCACGTCGGGTATCTCTATTGCCTGCCTTGGGGTGGTATGCACTACACGGGAGCCGTACTTTCTCGCAACCTCCGCGAGCACGCGAAGCTGTTCGGAGGTGATTTCAGCAGTGTAGGGCTGAGCAGACCTCACCCTTATTACAACCTTTCCCTTCCCCTCGCCCCTGATGATCCCTGCTTCTAACATACTTGATCCTCGACTCCTGACCTTTTATGGATTTTCTCGAACATTTTCACGCCAGCTAACATCGGCGGAAGAGATTTATATGGGTATGAATAAACATCCCTTGACTGGTGGTTGCCATGCCCATCTCTGAGGTCAGCTACATATGGATGAATGGTGAGCTTGTTGAGTGGGGCGAAGCTAAGGTGCATGTTCTTACACATGCGCTTCACTACGGCTCGGGCGTTTTCGAGGGCATAAGGTGCTATTCCACAGATAGGGGCTCAGCCATATTCAGGCATCGCGAGCATATGCAGCGTTTGCACCGCTCGGCCAAGCTCTACTTCATGGAGATCCCCTACACCGTCGAGCAGCTCATGCAGGCTACGAAGGAGCTTATTAAGGCCAATGGGCTCAGGGAGTGCTACATTCGCCCGATAGCGTTTCGTGGCTATGGCGAGATGGGTCTGAATCCACTTAACGCTCCCGTTGAGGTTGCCATTGCTGCGTGGCCCTGGGGTGCCTACTTGGGCGAAGAGGGGTTAAAGAATGGCATAAGGGTCAAGATTTCATCAATCCAGCGCATAGCACCAAATATTCTCCCGCCTGTGGCGAAGTGCACAGGGCAGTACGCAAATTCGATACTCGCGAAGCTGGAGTCGCTTAAAGCGGGCTACGACGAGGCGATTATGCTCGACTACCGTGGCTTTGTAAGCGAAGGGCCGGGCGAAAATATCTTTATAGTTAAGGATGGTGTTATCTATACCCCACCGGAGCATGCGAGTATCCTCCCCGGAATAACGCGGGACTCTGTAATCACCCTTGCGAGGGACATGGGCTACGAGGTGGTTGAGAAGGATATAACCCGGGGAGAACTCTTACTGGCGGACGAGGTCTTCTTCACAGGCACAGCAGCAGAGCTTACCCCGATACGCGAAATAGACGGATACGAGATAGGCAAGCCAGGTGAGGTTACGCGAAAGCTACAGACAAAGTTCTTTGAGGTCACCAGGGGCAAGGATGAGAAATATCACCACTGGCTGGACTTTATTTAGGAGTGGAGAGGTATTGTGAAGTAGAAAGTGGAGCCTTCTCCAAGTCTGCTCTCCACCCATATTCTCCCGCCGTGGGCTTCTATTATCTTCTTTGCCACCGCCAGACCTGTACCGGTGCCGCCGTAGTAGCGGGTTGAACTCGGGTCCAGCTGGGTAAGGGGCTTGAATATTTCATCAAGCTTATCTTCGGGTATGCCTATGCCTGTGTCGCTCACGCTGAAAAGGAGCTCTCCACCTTTCTTCTCAACACGAATTTTAATCTTACCACCCTTTCGATTGAACTTTATTGCATTGTCTATCAGGTTCATAAGCACACGCTGTAGCTTGGGGGAGTCGATAATGGCCTCGCCATGGTAATTTATCTCCACATCTATGCTGATATTCTTGCTCTGTGCGAATTCTTCTTTTGCCTCAAGAGCACGCGATATTACATCCTCCACGTTTGCTTTTCGAAGTTTGAGGCTGAAGTCCCCTCTTTCGATGTCTGCTATGCTGATAAGGTCCTCCACAATGTCGTTAAGCCTCATCAGAGCTTTAATTGCAGCGTCAAGCTCGGCTTTCCGTTCATTCTCATCGGTCTCATCCTTTGCAAGCTCTATGTATCCTTTGGCTATTGTTATGGGGGTGCGGATTTCATGGCTTACATTGGCTATTATATCACTCTTCAGCTGGTCAAGGCGCTTTAGCTCCTCATACGCACGTCGCATTGCCTCTTCAGCGCGCACTTCTCTGGTTATGTCCTTGGCAACACCCACACTGCCGATGGGTTTGCCGTCTTTGTCTCTCAACAGTGCCAGGGAGAGGCTCACCTCTATTGTTTTCCCCTCTATGCACTGCAGCTTTGTTCTTATGTTCTTCAGAACCTCTTTATCAAGGAGCAGTCTGTACAGTTTTTTGCTCTCCTCTCTCAGGGGAGGAGGATAGAGAATGAAAACAGGCTTCCCCACCACCTGCTCCGGCTTATAGCCAAGCATCTCCTCGGCGCCGCGTGAGAAGTAGGTTATCCTCTGATCTGTATCTGTTGCAATTATTGCATCGGCAGAACTTTCAAGGATACTGTGTAGGAACTCCTTGGCCTCTACTACCTCTTCCTCCAGCTTTATCCTCTCTGTTACATCCCTCGCTATGGCACAGGTTCCTACGACTTTGCCATCTATTTCTATTATGTTCCCGTTTATCTCAGCCCATCTTCGCTTGCCATTCTTGTCAAACGCCTGGATTATGTAAGGTGGCACCTTCTCTCCACTGAGGCGCCTTCTGTAGTTTTCCAATGTCACCTCGAGGTACTCTGGTGCCACAATCTCGCGGATGTGCTTTCCCACCACATCCTCGCCCAGCATATCCCTGGCAGCGCGGTTGGCATAGATAAACTTCCCCTCAGGATTTATAACCAGTATTAAGTCTGTGGCTGAGTTGAGGATTGTTTCATAGAACACCTTCTGCTGTCGAAGCTCTTCTTCAGTGCGTTTGCGCAGGGCTTCGGTCTCAATCGCTTTTAAAGCATACGCAATGTCCCCTGCCACCTCCTCAAGAAGTTCCAGCTCTTCGCTGTCGAAGGCATCTTCTCTGTGAGAGCAGAGATACAGCGCTCCATACACCTTATCTTCATGAATTACAGGCAGGGCAGCGGTGGCACCGTCTTCTGTAACCACAAAAGACCTGCGAGCAGATATTGCCCTTTTTGCAAGCTCTCTACCAATGGTGATATGTTTTTCTTCTCCCACGCGTGCTACAAGCTCCATTTCTCCTGAGTTCCCATGGGTGAGCCACATAATTACTGTGTTGTAGCCTCTCACCTTTGCTAAGAGCTCGCAGACCATACGCAGAAGTCTTTCTCTATTATTTTCGCGTACAATGACCTGATTGATACCTCTTATAGCGCTGAGCACGCTGTTCAGGTGGTTTATTTTCTCTTCAGCAAGTTTCCTGTCAGTTATATCCAGAAGGGTGCCTATTACAGCAGGCCTGCCACGGTATTTCACTCTGGCACCGTAGACCTCAACATAGAATACCTCACCGTTCTTCTTAAGCCCACGAAAATCATAACAGATAGCGCTTACCTCGCCTTTTATACGTTTTTTCAGGTTTTCTTCCACAACAGGCCAGTCCTCAGGGTAGACCAGGTCCCTGGGTCCCTTTTTCTCTATAAGCTCTTCCACTTTATAGCCAAAGATCTCGGCCATTCTTGGGTTGACGTACTTAAAAACGCCATCCTGAATCAGATATATCCCAACGAGAGAGTGTTCTGCAAGGGTTCTAAAAAGCTCTTCGCTTTCTTTGAGCGCCTCTTCAATTTGTTTTCTCTCAGAGATGTCACGAATAATCGCCACAACATATATTTCATCATCAATTTCCAGTTTTGAGATGGAGATTTCTACCGGGATCTCGGAACCATCTTTTCTTATCCCCCATACCTCAGTCACACCTCTCTTTTGCAGTTGACCGGTTTTGAGAAATTTTTCAAAACCGCGCCTGTGTTCTTCAACGAATCTTGGTGATACAAGGATATCAATCCCTTTACCTATCAGTTCTTCATTTTTATAACCTAGAATCTCTCCAGCCCTGCTGTTTACCAGCACAATTTTTCCATTAATATCTGCAATTATGACTGCATCTACAAGGGCATTTATGACGCTTTCTAGCCATTCAATTCCTTTCCTGCCCAACAATGTTTCCTCCCTAATACAAAATCATCCCCTATGTATATTGTAATATCTAATTTATAAAACTTTGTGGGAAATACTTCACAAATATCATCGAATTTTAAAGTGTATCATAAATACCCGGCTATATCCTCTTCAGCCAGCAAAATAACCGCATTGGTTATCGCCGCGGCGATATTGCTGCCTCCACGTTTTCCACGTATCACTATCGCAGGAATGTCATAGCAAAGCACACGCTCCTTTGCCTCGGCGGCTCCTACAAAGCCCACACAGGCAGCGACAATGAAACGCGGTTTCACTCCTGCTTCAATTAGCTCAAATAGCTCGAACAGTGCAGTAGGTGCATTTCCAACCACAAAAATGTTGCCTTCTATCTCATCGCTGTGCAGCTGCACACTGGCTCTGGCTCTTGTGATGCCGTGCTCTTCGGCGTAGGTTATCACCTCTGGCGAGGAGATATAACACTTTACCTTGCCACCATACCTAGCCAAACGTGCTTCGTTAATTCCGCATGCCACCATCTTGACATCGGTTATCACATCGCATCCATTGCGAACCGCCCTTACACCCTCCCTCACTGCATCACAGTGGAAGAATATGCTTCTCGCAAAGCTGAAGTCGGCGGTAGCATGGATAACACGCTTTACAACGTCTCGTTCCGGCATTGGAATGTGTGAGAGTCTTCTCTCTATCTGTGAGAAACTCTCCCTCTCTATTCTCTCGCCCTCTTTCATCCCCTTCTCTCAAAAAGGCAACATTGGCGGGAGTTATTAAAAGAGTTTGAGCTCACCCGTCAGGCGATCTACCAGCTCCTCCGGCGCCGGGCCTATCGCGAGAGCTGTGGTGGTGCCCGGCGGGAGCTGGGTTAAGCCCGCGTCTCTAACAAGAAAGCAGGGAAGGCGCAGCTTCTTCGCCTCTTCAAAGAGTCTGCCCAGGTGCTCCTGACTCTCGCCCTTAACCACAACTTTCTTCTCTCCACTGCGCTTCCAGGCTTCGTACCATTCTGCACGCTCCCGCATTGCCACCTCGGCAGCGCCCAGGCTGGCGTGCGCCACCTGGGCGCATGCCTTTCCACGGGTCATCTTTAAATCCACGCGCACCACTATAACCTGCTTGTATTCCATAGCTCAGCCCCTGAACTCCCTATCAAGATGAATCCTGCTCGGCGTGACGCTCTCCTGATTCTGGTACTTGCTCTCCCGCGATGGATGTCCGTAGGGTCTCTCCGCGGGGGAGCTCATCATCTCGAAGGCAAGCTGGCAGATGCGCATACCCGGGCGAAGAGCAATGGGCATCTTGCCCACATTGCTCAGCTCCAGTGTAATCCTCCCTCTGAATCCGGCGTCTATAAAACCTGCGGTGGCGTGCACAAGCAGTGCCAGCCTTCCCAGACTGGAGCGTCCCTCAACGCGGGCAACCAGCTCAGGTGGCACCTCCACCCACTCCCTTGTGGTCGCCAGTACAAACTCACCCGGGTGAAGGATGAAGCTCTCGTCGTCGCCTATGAACACATCCTCGGTGTACTCCTCCACATTGTCGCGCAGGGGGTCGATGTGGGACTTGCGGATGTGCCTGAAGATTTTGAAATGGTTGCCCAGGCGGAGGTCAACGCTGCTCGGCTGCACCTGCACCTCCTCATCCAGGGGCTCTATCTTTATTCTGCCCTCACGCAGGAAGCGTTTTATGTCACGATCTGAGAGTATCACTCCAGCACCGCCTTTACCACATACAACCTCTCGAAGAAGAACCCTTTCTCTGCGATTACGCTTACTTTAAAGCCCTGCTTTAAAAACATTTCCAGGGTCCTGTCAAGGTTGCTCAGCGACGACTGCACCATGAGCACACGTCCACCTTCTCTGAGATGCCCCCAACATTCCCGAATAAAACGGTCTATTACCCTGCGCCCATCACTGCCACCATCCCAGGCACGCGTTAGCTCATCTTCCGGTTCAAGCTCTTCGCTTGGTAGATAGGGCGGGTTAAACAGAATGAGGTCAAATTTTCCTTCCACATTTGCGAATAGGTCGCTTTTTCGCACATCAACATTCACCGCGCGATTTGCGGCGGCATTGCTTCTGGCACATGCTACAGCGAAGTCGCTTACATCAACGGCAAGTACCCTTTCTGCATGTCTTGCTGCAAGTATTGCAAGCAGACCCGTACCGGTGCCCATATCCAGAACATGCTCTCCCTGTCTAACCTCCTTAAGCATGGCCTCCGCTAACATAAAAGTATCATCACAGGGCCTGTAAACTCTCTCGCATGTGGTTATTCTGATCCCTCGGTACTCCATCTTCGTAGCGCCTCGCTAATCTGTGTGAGTTCCTCTGGTGAGAGCTGGAATACTCGCCTTTCAAGAAGCCCCTCACCCGCAATACTCACGGGCTTTATCCCTTTACCGAAAAGCCTCTTTGCCGCGAGGACTAACGCACGCTTTAATGTTTTTCGTTTATACGGAAAAAGTGCCGCCAGAAAGCGCAGGAAAAACTCCTCATCTACCGGAAGGCGCTTTCTTCGTGGAATCAGCTCCACCATTGCAGCATCCACCTCAGGAGGGGGGTAGAAGGCTCCGCGTGGTACGCGCTGCAGAAGCTTCGCCTCAGCAAAATAGTAGCAGGCGACGCTCACCCTGGAGTATGCCCTTGTACCAGGTTTAGCTACCAGACGCTGGGCGAACTCCTTCTGATAAATCAGCACAGCCTTTTTAAATTCATGTTTAAGGAGCCGGAAGGTTATGGCCGAGGAGATTACAAAGGGCAGGTTCGCCACAACCTTGTCGAATTGCGGGAGTTCAACTTTTGTGGCATCGCCACAGATTATCTGAAGTCTGGCTCCCGGGAAACGCTCCTTCAGCACCCTCACCATGAGCGGATCGCGCTCAATTGCAACAACCTTGCACCCGGTGCTTAGAAGATACTTTGTAAGGTTGCCTATTCCTGCGCCTATCTCCAGAACCACATCATCTCCAGAAAGCTCCGCGTGCTCAATCTCACGCTCTATTACCCTCTCATTTATAAGAAAGTGCTGCCCGAGTCTGCGACTCGGCTTAATTCCATAGCGTTGCAGAATCAGCTTTGTCTCCTGGAGAAGGCTCACCTCTCCCGCCTCTGCCACGGCGAGACGAATATCCTGTACTTGCGCTTCCCGTGCTTAACATCCTCTTCAGAGAGTTCTGTGATTATGCGATTCACAATAAGCTTTACGGGGTCTGAAATCGCCTTAATTCGCCTTGAAATGTCTTCAAAGCTCTCAAAGGGTTTCTTTTTGCGCTCCTCCAGAATCTCCCACATCAGCTTTTTACCTATACCCGGGAGAAGCTCCAGCATGTGCAGCCGCGTTGTTAGAGGTGCCGCCTTATTGAAAAACTCCACATAGCGCTTCTCATCCTTCCTGACAAGCTTCTCAAGCACATATGGCAGCTCTGCCTTGGCAGCAGAACTCAGCTCCTCATAGCTTATCCTGCGCTTAATGTAGTCTATCTTATCTCTCTCCTTCTTGCCTATGTAAACCCTCTCATGCGGCTTGAGCTCAACACCTCGCTTTGGTACAAGCTCCAGAAGGGAGAGATACTTCTCACCTATTGCAAGGACAAGAGGCTCTTTTTTATATATTGGCCTCTCATCCTCCGGTCTCCCATGAGGTAAGTAATCAAGAACATAGACGTACTCTTCCATCCCCACCGCCGCGCCTCCCTCACTCTTTAATATAAGGAGCGCATATCTCAACTATCTTTGCTATCTCACTCCTGTCAAGAATGGCCCTCTCCTTTGCAAAGATTGCCCGAACATCCTCTTCGTCCCTGGGGAGAAGGTCAGCGATTTTCACTGCTATTTCGGGCCGAATTTTATCACTTACCTTCAGCACCTCTTCTACTATCTTACGCCCTTCCTCAGGCGAGAGCTTTGCAAACTTGTTCAGGTAGTCTAGGCAGATCTTCTGCTCGTAAAGGGGCTCCTCACTCTCCTCCAGCTCCTTCTCCAGAATAGCCCTGGCCTCATACATGGTTATTGGTCTGACCTCAATAATTCCTCTTCCGCTCATTGCTTCTGCGCCTCTAGATGCACGGGTAGTGCAATTATCTGCTTTGTTGCATTGCCATCTTTAATTTCCACGATATATGCCCTTCCGCGCTTGCCCTTAACAACACCGGTATAGCCATGGAAGCGCGGGTGGGGCATACCCTTCTGAATAGACGGCTCTATCTTTATGTGCACCCGATCTCCAGGGGAAAATTCCTGGAGTATCCTTGTAATGGGCACAAGCCCACGCTTTCTCACGGGCTTTCTAACCTTACGCGTGTGCTTTGTCCAGAATCCCTTTGACTTCTCCATTGTATACTCACCTGAAACAAGCTACTTTTTGAGACATCCTCTATATATTACTTTCTCCTGAGCTTCTCCAGAGTCTACTTCCTCTGAGGAGTACTCCGGGGATTATGAGACTCAGATGTAAAGCCAGAGCGGTACGCACAGCTATGTGCAGCACCACGGCGATAGGCCACACAGCCACGCCCAGTATTATCAGCGTAAGCCCAAGCTTTTCTTTTTCCACTTCATTAACCCCTTAAAATATTATGGTACACTTTTCCTGCGCTCCCAAAATATTTAATACTTCCGCTGTGAGCTTTAAGAGAAATGTTTGTTTCACATCCCCTTATAAAGGAAGGTACAATAGAGGCGAGGCTCTACCAGCAGGTAATTCTGGCCAGTGCTACGCGTGCGAATACG
>WANW01000044.1 GCA_015521615.1 Candidatus Hydrothermarchaeota archaeon | reverse complement strand
GAAGAAAATAATAAAGATCTGGTACGATAAGGAAGGAGATTATTTGGAAGTTCTGTTTGAGCGGAAGAAAGGGTACTTCAGAGAAACAGAAAATGATGCGGTAATGGAAAAAGTCGACGAAGAAGGAAACATCATCGGTTTTTCTATTTTGAAAGTGAGTGCACTAAAAGAGAAGCCACTTTCAATAGAGCTAAAAAGCCACATCGCCTAACAGGGCAACCAAACCCCCACGGTATTACTGAAAATAACAACGGTTAAGCCGCCAGTTATTGAAATCTATCATTTTTTAACCTCCTGAGGGAAGCGGTGGTAAGTATATGGAGCTTAGGCGTTATACAGGCATTTTATCAGACATTTTAGATTCAGTAATAAAGCCTCTCCCTCTCCCTGGCGAAGCGCGTGGTGAGCTGCGCCGCGAGCATGTGCATCGCCTTGGAGAAGGGCAGGTAGGCGAGCAGCGCAAAGCCGGAGAGGAAGTGCACCAGCTTCGCATACACGAATACCCTGCCCTTCGCCTCCAGGGGGAGGGCATAAAGCTGAGCCGCGAGGAAGCTGCCCACCGGCGAGTAGGGGTCGTAGGCTGAGAATATCGCCAGCCTGGCACCCTCCACGGCGAAGCCCGAGAGGATGATTACAAGCAGGAGAAGCAGGAATACAGCATCCTCGGGCATGGAGTAGACCTCCCGCGCGCCGAAGAGGTAGCGCCTCGCCAGGGCGTAGAGCACACCTACTAGCAGGAGGAAGCCTGCTGTGTCCAGCGCGAGGCTGAGGAGGTTGTAGCCTGAGCGGAGCTGAAGGCCGAGCAGGCGGGAGGCGTAGCTCACCACGCCCCCTGCTATAATTAGAAGGAAGCCCCATATCACGAGCACCAGCACGGCGCCGCGGAGCCTGCTCCTGGGAAACACCCTCCTCGCCAGGAGGCAGTCTGCAGAGAAGAGGGAGACCAGGCTGAGCCAGGCAAGCCGCAGGATGGATGGCTCTCTTCCTGCGGCGCGGGATATTACGGCGAGCTTCACCCCAATACCCGCCAGAAAGAGAAGAAGCAGTGCAGTGGCGGAGAGGTAAAAATACGCCTTAAAAGCGGGAGGGATGACCATGTACTCCATGGCTCACCCTTCGGCCTCCATCTCCCTGAGGGAGGCCTCCCCCTTCTTCAGCTCCTCCACGAAGTCCGGGTAGAACCTGCAGAGCGGATGCTCCTCGCCCGGAAGCTCGCCCGTCTCCTCATACACCAGCGTTGCCAGCATCGCATTTGCGTTGGCCATCGCCGGGAATATCCAGGGGGCGCTCTCAATTGGACCATAGAGCAGGAAGTCGTTCCAGAGCAGTGCCCCGAGCGCATGGGCGGCGCTGTCTATGCCCACGAAGCCCAGCCTGCCCCACCTCGCCTCGGCGTCCTTCTTAACCAAGTCGGTGCCGTTCGACGGCGCACAGCCCGCGGGAAGGCCGAACTCCTCCTTCACCAGCCTGCTCGCCAGGAAGGAGAAGGGCGCCGAGGGTATGCTCATCAGCGAGGTATCCACCAGCACATTTTTGAATCCAGCTTTCTCGGCTCTGGGCAGAAGCACATCCCTGAGCAGCTCCAGCCTGCCGCGTGGAGTGGGGTTCTGCATGTTGAAGGCCACCACGAGCACATTCTTAAGGCCGAGCTTGCTCAGCTCCCTAACCTCGTACTCCGGGTCCTTCGCCCAGGGTGCGAGGCTGTTGTACAGGTGGCGCTCCTCCAGGCCCACCTCGGCGATGTAGCGCGCCGCCTCCACTTTTGGCTGCTCAGTCCATATATCCGTGGAGAAGGGCATGTCCGTGACCTCTGCCACGAAGTCGATGTAGCGCCTCGCCTCTTCTCCAAAGGTGGCGACTATGTCGAGCATCGCCGGCATGCCCGTGGCGTCGCTCAGCTCCTCCTGGCGGTTTATGAGCTCCTCGGCTCGCTTTCTATCGAACTCCCCCTTTTTTCGGGAGTGCAGTATCCTGTGGCCGTTGTAGAACATGGTGCCTATCAGCACGGTAGGGTTCTCCCCCCGCCTGCCCCCGAACCTAACATTGCCTATCCTCACAACCTTCTGCTTCCTCTTAAGGCTGAACAACTTCCTCACCTACTTTGGTATCCTGTCGAGAATGTGCTGGATGTGCGGGAACTTGTCCTTCATGTGCGGGAAGTACATAGCCTGCATGAACTCCGTCTGGAAGTCTGGATCCACGGTGAGCTCTATGTACTTTATCCTCCTCGCCACGCGGTTCGCCTCCTCGCGCTTCCTGCGGTTGAGCAGCGCTATTCGCGCGCCATCGCCGGCGGCATTTCCAACCGCCACAACCTTGCTCAAATCGCAGTCGGGGAACATGCCTATGACCATGCTGGCCTCCTTATCTATGTAGCTGCCGAAGGCGCCGGCGAGCACCACCCTGTCAACCTCGCTGACGCCGTAGCGCTTCATCAGAATCTTGCAGCCGGTGTAGAGGGCGCCCTTCGCAAGCTGCACCGCCCGCACGTCGCTCTGCGTAACCGTTATGTCCTTTCCTATCGCCGTCTCCTCCGCCCAGGCGAGCACATACTCCGGCTGGTTGTTCTCCCCGCGGCGAAGGCGCGGAGTTTCAAGCTTCATGTTGAAGACGCCGCTGTTCTTTATTATGCCCGCCTTGAACATCTCAGCCACGACCTCAATTATGCCGGAGCCGCATATCCCGCGCGCCTCGCTCTTAACCTCGTCGCTCCACTCCTCCTTGCCTATCACCTTGTACCTGGGCTCCTTGGTCTCGGGGTCAATGCGCACCCGCTCTATTGCTCCAGGCGCAGCGCGCATGCCGTGGGTAATCTGCGCCCCCTCGAAAGCTGGGCCAGTTGCGCAGCTGGTGGAGAGGAGTTTTTCCCTGTTCCCCAGCACTATCTCGCCGTTGGTGCCTATGTCTATTATGAGGTGAACCTCATCCTTCTTCTCCGGCTCCAGGGCCACGACAACACCCATGTTGTCGGCTCCCACAAAGCCAGCCTCAATGGGCAGGACGTGCACATTCGCCCCGGGTGCCGCCTTAATCTTCAGGTCCCTCGCCTTTACGTCAATGCTCCTGTGCAGCGCCGGCGTGAAGGGCGAAACGCCAAGATACTCGGGGTAGATATTGAGGTAGATGTGGTGCATTGCCGTGTTGCCCACCAGAACCAGCTCCAGGATCTCATCGCTGCTCACCTTTGCCTTCTCGCAGAGGTTTGAGACTATCTTATTTATCCCGCCTATAATCGCCTCGTGCATCCTGCGAAGACCATCCTCGTGCTCCATCGCGTAGGTTATTCTAGCCATAACATCCTCGCCGAAGCTCACCTGCGGGTTCATCATGGAGTCTATGGCGAGAACCTCGCCCGTGGATATGTCGGTGAGGTAGCCCACCACAGTGGTGGTGCCCACGTCGAAGGCTATTCCCAGGGTGCGCTCATTGTAGCCAGGCTCCACCTTTATTATCTCGCGGCCCTGCCACACGGCGACGGTGACCTTCCACTTACCCTCTCTCAGCACTTGCGGCAGCGCCTTAAGCGCAGGGTAGTCTATGCTCAGGTTCTCAAGGCCATGCTGCTCCTTTAGTGCGCGCAGCAGGCGCTCGTAGTCGCCCTCAGGGTCCTCAAGGCTTGGCCGGGGGAGCTCCACATAGTACTTCCTCACCGCCGGGTCGAGCTCCACGCTTATTTCGCCAGCCGCCTTGCGCACAATCTGCCCGCCTACCCTGCTTTCCTCCGGCACGAAGACCAGCACATCTCCGTGAATTCGAGCAGCACACGCCAGGCGAAAGTTGTTCTCAACCTCGCCGTCCTTTAAGTGCCTCAGCTCCTCCTCGCTCATCGGCGAGAGGTTCTTCATGCTTGAGCGTACGTCAAACTTTGCGAAGTAGCCCTCCTGAATCTGCACCTTGCACTTGCCGCACACCCTGTTACCGCCGCACACCTGCTCTATGCCCACTCCCAGCTCAATCGCAGCCTCGCGAAGCGTCTTGCCGTCTTCCACCTCGCCCCTTCTTCCCGAGGGCTGGAAGATCACCCGGTGCCTCATGGCTATATCTCCTTCCTCCTCTTCATCTCCCTCAGCGAGGATACCATTTTTATAGCCTCTTCAAGAGCGCTTGCGGCGTCTTTACCTGTGGCATCGGCGCCGTACATCTCCACCGTCTTCTCGCTCACCGGAGCGCCGCCTATCATTATCTTTACATTCGGGTTGCGCTCGCGGAGCATCTCTATGACCTTCTTCATCCCGGGCATGGTTGTGGTCATCATCGCCGAGAGGCACACCAGATCTGCGTCGGTGCGCAGCTGCTCCTCAACGAACTTCTCCAAGGGCACGTCCTTGCCCAGGTCGTGCACCTCAAAGCCGGCGACCTCGAACATGAGCTTCACCAGGTTCTTGCCTATGTCGTGGACGTCGCCCTCGACGGTGCCTATTACCACAACACCTTTGGTCTCTGTCTTGTCCTCCGCCTTGATGTGGGGGCGCAGGATGTCCAGACCCGCGTAGAGCGCATCCGCGCACATCAGCACCTCGGGCACAAAGTACTCGTTCTTTGCGAATAGCTCGCCCACCACCTCCATGCCGGCTGCAAGACCCTCGAATATCGCCTCATTGGCGTCGTAGCCCAGCTCTATCCACCTGTTCGCAAGCTCCTTAACGCGGTCCTCGTCAAACTCTATAACCGCCTTGCGCATCTCCTCCAGAAGCTGCTCCTTCTCAGCCATCGGCTCACCTCGCTCCGTATTTTTCAACCGCCTGCATGAGCGCGTGCATGTTCTCCTCCGGAACCTCGGGCCAGATGTCGCAGCCCGGCATTACCCCGTCCACACCCGCCTCTATCGCCTGCTTCACCGCCTGCTCCACCTCGCCGGGGGTACCCTTCACTATTACGCCGTAGGCATCCAGGTTGCCCAGAATCACCGCCTCCTCCCCGAGTTTGCTCCTCGTGGCGGCGACGTCGTTCTTCTGCTCAACGCTTATCGCACTTGCCCCGCACTCGTTGAGCATTTCCACCAGCATGTTGGTGTCGCCGCACATGTGCAGAATCGTCGGTGCCTTAATCCTGGCTATGGTCTCCTTCAGGTAGGGCTGCACCAGGGTTTTGAACATTCTGGGCGAGATTACGTCGCTGGGGGCGCCCATCTCTCGAACGGTTATGTAGTCGGCGCCACTCTCAGCGTAGGAGTTGGCTATCTCCGCAAGGGGCTCAACCAGCTGCTCCAGCAGAGCCTTAACCTGCGCCGGCTTCTTGAAGGAACTCTTGAGGAGGTCGTTCAGGTCTATTAGCTGCCCCGCAAGGGTAAAGGGCCCGAGCACGTAGCTGCCCACGGCAACCTCGCCGTTGAGCCTCTCCCTGCACAGCGAGATGGCCTCCTGCACCAGGGGTATCCTGCCTCTCTCCAGCAGGTCTTCGGGTATGCTCAGCTCCTCACCCACCTTGAGCACCTTGGTCTTTATGGTTGGATACAGAATGCTGCTCTTGCCGGCGTAGAAGTTCACCTCACACCCTAAAGCTTCTGCCTCAACGCACAGGTCGAAGGGCACAACGGCGCACTCAAAGCGGAAGAGCTCATAGGTGGAGCACGCCAGTGTTGCCATTAGCCTTGCATCAGCATGCGAGGAGGCGAAGTCTATGCCGTGCTTCCGCATGCCTGCCACAGTCACGTTGCCCATGCCACTGAAGGCTGGCACACGGTCGACCCGCTTCTTTTCCAGTGTGTTCATCACTCTCTCCTTAGGTGTCATTTCGCTACCCCACTTATCATATACCTGATACAATATTTAAATTTTTCTTTTGTAAGCAATACAATTTTCAATAATTCATACGAATAATTAGATTTTTTCCTAATGAATCCCACCACCTGCTCGCATCATTGCAATCACCTTTTCCGGCTCACTGAAACTTTTAGTGTTTTTGCTTTTACTGGCTGCAAGCTTCGTCAAAAGATTGAATCCATGATTTTCAATCTCTTTAACCTCAATTACGCCATGTTTTACCATGCTTCCAATTATCTCCTCTGCTCTGCGGGTCCTGATAATTACTGTTGAGAACCCATCCGGCGAGCCCACTGCGCCGACGCTGATGTCCGAGTGCACCGATGTAAAGTCAGCGCAGAGCATGCATGCAGGCCGGGTATACTTCAGAGCCTCCCTGAGCGGAATGTCCACAATCCTGGTGGGCGCTATAATCTGCATACTCCTCCCCCTGATTGAAAACTTCCTCACCTCATGAAGTGGAATCTCATACCTCCGTGAGAGTTCAACTATGCCTGCATAGTGGAGGTTGGCCTTGCAGAAGAGGCTTATGTTAATGGAGACAATACCCTGAAGCTCCCTGCCGAGTTCAGAACTTTCAAGCTGCTGGAGTGCCATGCTCTGGCAGGGTAACATAACAATCCCGAGCTTTTTAAAACCCATTTCATGGGCCTTTTTCAGCACTGACAGAGTTGGAGAGTTTGTATATTTAGTTCCCGCTCCAGCGATTATATCTTCCTCAGTTGTGGCTATCAGTGGCACAGGTTTCCAGGGATATGAGCTATTGACAGCAACCACTGCAGCATCTATTATACCCTCCCTCAGCGCATAGCTGAGGAGCGCTGTAACAACCCCACCATCCTGAGCCACACCGGTGATTTCTGCTGCACATGCTTTTGCAGCCACCAGCTTTCTGTACCTTCCAAGAGGTTCATCTATCAGCAGACCCTCTCCTGTGGACACTCGCATCGCCGGGCAGTGCACCAGGCAGAGGCCGCAGTTGGTGCACTCGCCCTTAAGGGCAGGATATTCCCCTATCCCTATAACTTCATCTGCACACACGGCGGCACATGCACCACAGCCGGTGCATCTTCCTGTGCTTACAACCTCAGCCTCAAGCCTCTGGAATCCCTCACTGTCAGGATAAATTACTGCACCTGCTGGGCAGGCGTCATAGCACTGCCTGCAGGTACCCAGAGGTATATCCCTGCGGCAGTACTCTGCTGAGACAAAATTTGCGACACCCCATCTCACAACAAGAGTACCTCTCCCCTCTACATCCCTGCAGAGGAGTTCATAGTTGCCGGGGCACACAACCTCGCAGTTTCCACACCCCGTGCATCTGTCCTCATCTACATCTATCCCACCTATCAGCGTGAGCAGGCGTCTTTTCATCACATGTACATATAATGTTTAGATTGTATTTAAATATTTTGTTATTTATTTGGATAAAGTATATATATTTAATGTGGATATTGTATATTATGCAAAAAGATGTGGTGGCAAAGATGATACTCCAAGCTCTAGTGTACTGGGGAGTGCTCAGGGTAAAGGTGGGAGATGAGCCGTGAATAACTTTGAAAAATATCCAACTTATACATTAGTTTTATATATAACATACAAAAAACATTAGAACATCATGTCCGTCAGGCTAGAAGAGAAGGATATTAAAATACTAAGATGCATCGACGAGGACGGGAGCTGCAACTTGGATGAGATATCAAAGCGAACCAGCATAAGCCGCTCCACAGTGCACTACCGCCTAAAGAAGTTTGAGAAGATGGGACTCATTAAAGGAACCTTTGTTGAGCTTGACCCCCAGGTGCTGGGGCTGGATATCACTGCTGTAACCTTTGTAAATGTCAGCTATGAGAATGCCACCGCAGAGGAGATAGGGGAGAAACTTGCTTCAATTCCTGGTGTTTTTACTGTTTATTATGTGCTTGGAGATTTTGACTTCATTGTCATTGCCAAAGCTAAAGACAGGGAAGATTTAAAGAGGATTCTCCGTGAGATGCACGCAATAGACGGAGTGGTGAAGACAGGGACACACTTCGTGGCCTCCACCATAAAAGAGGAGAAAAGGTTGCTTGTTAACTATAATGACGAGATTCTTAAGAAACTGTTCTGCGAGTAGAGGAGATATGAATGACACCCAGGGAAAGATTCCTAAGGGCGTTGCGCCTTAAAAAGGTTGACCGCCCGCCTGTGCTCTCACCCAACCAGACCGCCACAGTTGAGCAGATGGACAGCCTTGGGATCTACTTTCCGGATGCCTACAGTGATGCGCACAAGATGGCCACCCTAGCAAGTGCCGCCTGGGAGCAGGTTGGTCTGGAGGGAATAGGTGTACCCTTCTGCCAGACCGTCGAGGCTGAGATTTTCGGGCTTGAGGTGAAGTGGGGCAAGCGAAAGACTGACATTCCCGAGGCGCCCTTTAAGGGCTACTCAACACCAGATGGGGTAGAGGTGCCCGAGAACTTCCTAGAGCGTGGCAGGATTCCTGTGGTGCTGGAAGCAATAGAGATTCTTAAGGAGAGGTACGGGGACGAGGTGCCAATAATGGGGCACGTAATAGGCCCCTTTTCCCTCGCAGCCCACCTGGCGAACATGGAGAAGATTCTGAAGATGTCAATAAAAAACCCGGTGCTGGTTAAAGAGTTCACAAATCTCGGGTTAGAGGCAATAGCAGAGTATGCCAATGCCATGCTTGACCGTGGAGCTGATGCAATTGTAATAGAGAATATGTTTGCCTCTGTGGACATAATGGGGGTTAAGGGCTATGTAAACTTTGCCCAGCCCTTTGACCGTGAGCTCATACGAAAGATTAAGGGCCCGACGATTCTACATATCTGCGGTGATGGCACAAAGATTATAGATAAGATGATAGAACCGGTGCCACCTGCCTGAGCATAGATTCCAAGACCGACGCAGGGCTTGCGGTGAAGGCAAGCAGGGGGAGGGCTTCGATAATGGGCAACATCGACACAGTTTATGCCCTCGCCTTTGGCACACCCGAGGAGGTAGTCGCAGAGACGAGGCGCGCAATAGAGGCGGGTATAGATATCATCGCCCCCGGGTGCGCCATATCCCCGCTAACGCCCAACAGAAATCTCCGCGCAATGGTTGAGACTGTAAAGAGCTTGAGCTCATGATTCAAATGATTGAAAGGGAGGCAGACCTCGAGCTGGCCGCCCTTCAGGAAGTGTGTATGGCTATTTTGAGTGAGCTCGATACACGGGAAGTTTTCCGGCTTATAACAGAGAAGGCCAGGTTGCTCATCAACGCCGAGACGGTGGCAATCCCTGTCATAAGCGAGGACCGCTCGACCATAACCTATGAGGAGGCCTCGGGAAAGAAGAGGGAGCTGCTTAAGGGGATGAGCCTGCCGATGAGTGAGGGCGGACTATGCGCCTGGGTTGTAGAGCACCGCAGGCCAATACTGACCAACTCGCTGTGGAGCGATCCCAGGGCGAATAAGGAAGTGGTGAAGAAGCTCAATGTCAACGAAGCCATAGTTGTGCCGCTTGTTTTTAAAGGAGAGATAATCGGAGGGCTAGCGGCCTTTGGCAAGGCTGGTGAAGGAGGTTTTACAGACAAGGATTTAAAGCTTCTGACGATTTTCGCCAGCCATGCTGCCATAGCTATCAGAAACTCAAGACTCTTCAAAAAATGGAGGAGCTCAAGAGGTTTAACGAGAACATAATCCAATCCATGGAAGAGGGTATTGTGATAGTTGATGCCGAGGGCTTTATAACCTTTGTTAATCCGGTGTTTGAGAGGCTTACCGGTTACAAGAGGGGAGAAGTTGTTGGGAAGCGTGCTGACTTTGTGCTCCCCGGAATGAAGAACCTCTCCCAGGAAAGGTATGAGATAAACTTCAGGAAAAAGTCCGGGGAAGAGGTGCACATGCTTGTGAGCGCCTCTACACTGAGAGGTGCTGGGGGCACCCTCTATGTACTTGTGGATATAACAGACATGAAGAAGGAGCAGGAGAGGCTGATGGAGAGGATGCTCTCCTACGATATAAGGAGAGGCAACCTCTACCTTGTGAAGGAGAGAAGCTATGAGAAGAGCAGAAATATACTCACAGATCTGGTTAACTGTGGATTCTCTGCAATGGTGCTTTCCAGGCTGCCGGTGGCTGAGGCGAGGAGGATTTTTGGCGATGCGGTTGCCTGCTACTGGCTCAGCGAGTATGGTGAGGGGAAGGATGCTGTTAAGCCAGAGCCCGAGGTTGTAGAGGCCAGAATCCGGGAGTTTGTGACAAGAACCAGCGCAGTGCTGATAGACAGGTTTGACTACCTTATAAATCTGTGGGGCTTCCGCAGGGCACTGGCACTGCTCCAGAGGCTGCGAGACCTGGCCTACCTGAGCAGGGCGGTGGTGCTTATTTCTGTTGACCCCGGAACACTGGATGAGAGGGAGACCAACCTGCTGGAGAAGGAGACCAGCGCTGTTGGGGTTAAGGGCAAAGCAGAGCTTACAGAAGAGCTTTACGCACTTCTCAGCTTTGTCTATGAGCAAAACCTGAAAGGGATAAAGCCCTCGTACAGGGATGTTACTAAAAAGATGGGTGTTACTCGTACCACCGCACGGAAGAGGGTGAAAATTCTGCTTGGCAAAGGCCTGCTCGTGGAGGAGAAAGCGGGGAGAAATAAATTCCTCAGCGTGAGCGAGAAGGGTAAGCGACTCATATTATAACCCTTTTTTAACCATTTTTCTGCCACTTTTTTTATCATATCTGGTTAGTGCATTTTTACCTGAGGTGTTTAGAATGAAGGACGTAAATGGGCTGGATGTGGAGTACCTTCAGAAGGTGGTGGAGGCGGTAAAAGCAAACCCTGAGCTTGGAAAGACGCTGTGGCGCGCCAGCGCGAAGTGGAAGGGAGGCTTTAAGGAGGAGGTTAGAATAAGGGACTTTACAGTGAGGATGGACGAACCTCAGGATCTGGGCGGTAGCAACACTGCACCAAATATGGTGGAATTTGTGCTCGGTGCCTTTGGAGCGTGCCTGATTGTGGGTTATGTGATGAACGCGGCTGTGCGTGGAATTGAGCTCGCAAAGGTGGAGGTGGAGGTTGAGGGAGACATAGACCTTCCCGGCTTCCTGGCCCTGGAGCCTCCTGAAAAAGTGTGGCCCGGCTTTACAAACGTCCGCGCCAGGGTATTTCTGAAGC
>WANW01000043.1 GCA_015521615.1 Candidatus Hydrothermarchaeota archaeon | reverse complement strand
GTTTAAAATAGCTGAGGAGGCAGAGCAGGTTCTTGTGCTCGAGGGCGACTTTAAAAGGGAGGAGGTGGCCAAACTTGCGGAGCGCGTGGCGATGGCACATTTCTTCGGAGAGCTCTACTTCTCCTGCGAAGCTTCGCATGAGGAGGTGCTTTCCAGCGCAAGGCGTGCTGACTACTCCTTTGATGGGAGCTTTGCCGTCCGCGTGCACAGGGTGCGCCACCACGCGGAGCACCTGTCCACGGAGAGGCTGGAGAGGGAGATAGGCGCTGTTATCGCCTCTCAGGATAAGAAGGTGAATCTCTCTGCACCTGAGAATCTGATCACAGGCATAATTTCGGATAGGTTCTACCTGGCCCGCGTACTTGCACGAGTTGAGCGCAGCGTCTATGAGGAGAGGCGCCCACACCTGAGGCCGTACTTCCGTCCAGGCGTGCTGCTTCCCCGCCTGGCGAGGGCGGTGGTCAACCTTACCAGAGTCCGCCCCGGAGAGCGCTTCGCCGACCCCTTCTGCGGCACCGGCGGGATACTCATAGAGGCGGGGTTCGTGGGTGCAGAGGTCTACGGCTTTGACCTGGAGGAGGAGTTTCTCAGCGGTGCTGAGCTCAACCTGCGCCACTACGGCATAGAGTGCTACCACCTCTCGCGCGGAGATGCGCGAACGCTCTGGGAGCGCTACTCGGAGTACTTCCATGCAATAGCGTGCGACCCACCCTACGGGATAAGCGCCAGCACAAAAGGTTTAAGTCTTGAGAGGCTATATGAGGAGTCACTGGCCTCAATATACCGCATGCTCATGCCACGAAGGTACGCCTGCGTGCTGGGGCCGAGCAGAATAGATATAGAAGGCTACGCGAGCAGCGCCGGCTTCGGCATAGAGGAGGTGCACTTTGAGAGGGTGCACCGCAGCCTGGTGAGAAAGATAGTGGTGCTGAGAAAATGGAGGTAGTGTTTTTAGGGACGACGGCGGCTATACCCACGGCGAAGCGCGCCCACACAGCGATAGCTCTGCGGTATGAGGGGGAGGTTATCCTGTGGGACTGCGGCGAGGGTGTGCAGAGGCAGCTTATCAAGAGCGGGATAAGCTACATGCGCATCTCTAAAATCTTCATCACCCACCTGCACGGGGACCATTTTCTGGGCCTGCCGGGCCTGATTCAGACCCTGGGCTTTGCTGGCAGAACAGAAGCGCTGGAGATTTATGGTCCTCCGGGTATAGAGGAGCTTGTCAGCGCGATGCTGAAGCTGGGCTACTTTGAGCTAAGCTTCGAGGTTAGGGTGGGGGAGCTTGATGAGAGCTTTAAGCTCAGGGATGAGAGGTACACCATCTCAGCGCTGCGGGTTGAGCACGGGCTTCCGGCGTTTGGCCTTGTGTTTGAGGAGAAGAAGGGCAGGCGCTTTCTTCGCGAGAAGGCTGAGGCGCTGGGCATACCCCCGGGACCGCTCTACAAGAAGCTTCAGCGGGGAGAGAGCATTGTGTTTGAGGGAAGGGTAATCTCGCCGGAGGAGGTGCTGGGTGAGCAGAAGAAGGGCTTCAAGGTCGTGTACTCCGGAGATACGCGCCCCGTGAAGAGTGTTGAGCGCGCGTGCGGTGATGCGCTGCTCATCCACGACAGCACCTTCGACCACACCCTGGCAGAGGAAGCTAAAGAGAGGTTGCACTCCACCTGCGTCGAAGCCGCGCAGCTTGCAAGGCGCGGCAATGCAAGAATCCTCTACCTCACCCACATAAGTCCTAGGTACAGGAATGCAAAGCTGCTGGAAGAGCAGGCAAGGGAGGTCTTTCCGGAAAGCTACGTAGCCGAGGATTTCGCCGTGGTGAATCTGCAGAACTTAAAAAAAGAGAGGGGATGGTGGGACTAGCTCTGGACTATTTCCTCGACCTTTATGTCGAAGACCAGTGTCTTTCCCGCCATGGGGTTGTTAAAGTCCACCACGACTTCTTCCTCGCGAACCTCCTTCACCTGGCACATGCCTGAGCTTGTCTCCAGGATAATGCCAACTTTAGGTTCAATGTTTGCCTCGCGGAACATTTCCATGGGCAGAGTGACCACAAGTTCTGGGTTGACCTCTCCATAGGCCTCTTCTGGGGGAATCTCCACAGTCTTCTTCTCGCCAACCTTCATTCCAAGCACTGCCTTCTCAAAGCCACGGATTACCTGGCCTGCGCCAACAATGAACACCAGTGGCGAATATTCTCTGTAGGGGTTGAAGATTCCGTTTTCCTTTGCAATTTTCGGGTCTGAGGTGTCAAACACCTCTCCATCTGTGAATCTGCCGGTGTAGCTGACCTTCACCGTATCGCCATTCTTTACAACTTCTTCACTCATCTCATTTTCACCTCTTGTTCTGCCCCCTCCGCTGTCCGCAAAGGGAGTTATGGAAAACTTGCAAAAAATCATTTAAGTACCTTTCGGAGACTCGGGGATATCAACTCCGTCCGCATCCAGGTATTCCCCGGGACTCTCCAAAGGGTGAAGATGCCACTTTCCGGGGTATCTGTCTCAGCTCACCCTCCTCTTCAACCCTGTTGCCATATATCTGGCGAGATAAAGACAAAAAAGAGAGAGTTAAAGAACCTATCCCCAGTTGTACTCTATTTCCCTTGCCACCTCTTTATAAACTTCCAGCCAGGCTTCTCTCGTGGCGTTTCTATCCCTGCCCGCGAAGATGTAGACTACGTCTCCGCTTCTGAAAACGGAGCGCTTCTTGATGTACGCGCTGCCTGCCTCTATTCGCGCCTTCTCCTCCTCGCTTAATATGCCAGCCAAGATGTCTCCCACGCCCTCATAGGCGCGGTGCCCGCCCAGGATTATGATGTACTGCTTTGTGGAGTAGTCAGTGAAGTTTGAAGCGTTGACGATGTGGAGCTCAATCCCGCGCTCCTGGAGGTAGGAGACAAGCTCCTGCGCGAGCGCCAGGTCTATGCTGTTGGCAAGGAGCACAGCCTCCGGGGAGTATGCTCCGCCCGGTGCGGGGGCGGCTGCTACTGCAGGCGCCGCCTTTATAACCTCGCCGCTTATGCCGAAGACGCTGAGGTGGTTGAGGCTGGCGTAAACGTATCGCTCGGAGGTGTTGACACCGCTGGCGAAGACGGTTATCGTAACGTTGCCGCAGGTTACGTTGTAGTTTGTGCCGTGGCGAAGCTCTATCCACCTATCCTCCTCACCGCAGTAGCGCCACAGCGTGAGCGTGCTCTCGTTTATGTCTGCACTGCCATCGCCGTCGGTGTCGAGGTCTTCAGGGGTGTATGACACCGCAATCACCGCGTATTGCAGCGAGCCCGCGT
>WANW01000042.1 GCA_015521615.1 Candidatus Hydrothermarchaeota archaeon | reverse complement strand
CGCTTTATGTCTTCAAGGCTTCTTTTATCTTCTCCGCAAGCTTCCAGTCTATCTCTGCCTCTCTTTATAGTTCTTTATATTCCCTTTCCTCCACACCCCAGCTACCAACTTCTAACCTTAAGCCCTCCAATCCTGCTGAAGTGCTTCACATTTCTTGTAATCAGCGTGAGGTCATACGTTGCCACCGTCGCTGCAATCATCACATCCCTCACATCCAGGCTGAGTCCCTCCCTCTTCAGGGTTGCAAAGATTTCCCCCGCCCTCTCAGCGCAGACGTCGTCGAAGGTGAGGATATGAAACTTGGACAGCAGATTTTTAGCCTCTCTGACGGCTCTCCCGCCGGTGTAGTATGCGCCGGCGTAGAGCTCGAAGGCGTTTATGACGGTGGTGAACCTCACCCTCTCCCTGTCCAGCTCCTCAATCATTGGCACAGCACCCTTATCTCCCCTGAGCACCGCCACGAGGAAGTCGGTATCCACACACTTCAAGGCATTGCCTCCGTGTACTTCTTCCAGGTTTTCCTGAGGTCTTTCATAACCTCCTCATCTATACTGCACCTGCCAAAGCTGTCCATAATCCTGCCCTCATTTGCAACAAGCCGCTTGATAACATCGGAGAAACTCTCGTCTCTCCTCTTCACACTCTTCAGCAGGTTGTAGCTCTCCTCCGTAATGGTAATTGTCTTTGCCATGTATGTTTAAACTTATGTTCACATCTTAAAACTCAAGGCCCAGCAAACTTTTTTATTCCCCGCCCAGAATTTAGCATGGTGGTGTGATGTACAGGATTGCGGTTATCCCGGGAGACGGCGTCGGTCCTGAGGTGATGCAGGAGGGCATAAAGGTTCTCGAAGCAGCTGGAGAGGCTGCGAATATAGACTTCGAGTGGGTGCGCTACCCCTTTGGCGCAGAGCACTACCTCGCCACCGGCGAAACGCTGAGCGAGGACTCGCTCAAAGAGCTCTCGCGCTGCGATGCGATTTACCTCGCCGCTGTGGGCGATCCCCGCGTCAAGCCGGGCATCCTGGAGCAGGGCATCCTGCTCAGGCTGCGCTTCTACTTCGACCAGTACGTGAACCTCCGCCCTGTGAGGCTTTATCCGGGCATCCCCACGCCGCTTAAGGACAAGAAGCCGGAGGACATAAACTTCTTCGTGGTGAGGGAGAACACCGAGGACTTCTACGTGGGCGTGGGCGCGCGCGTCACCTCGGCGAGGCAGAGGGAGGAGCTGGAGGTAAAGCGGGAGCTATACGAGCTGAAGTTCGGGGTGGATATAACAAAGGAGGGGAGCGAGGAGGTTGCCTTCCAGATAGGCGTGATTTCGCGGGAAGGCGCTGAACGCGTGATTCGCTACGCCTTCGAGCTGGCGAAGCGGGAGCGCATGGAACGCGTGACCAGCGTGGACAAGGCGAATGTGCTCACCCATGTCTACTCCCTGTGGAGAGAGGTGTTCGAGGAGGTGGCAAAGGAATACGAGGGCATAGAGACGGAGCACAACTACGTTGACGCGATAACCATGTACTTCCTGAGCATGCCCGAGCATTTTCGCGTTGTGGTTACTCCAAACATGTTCGGAGACATCATCACAGACCTTGGAGCGCAGATTCAGGGTGGCATAGGCCTAGCCCCTAGCGGGAACATAAATCCGGAGGGGGTGAGCATGTTCGAGCCGGTGCACGGCTCCGCGCCCAACTTAAAGGGCAAGGGTCTGGCGAACCCCGTGGCTCAGATTCTCGCGGGCGCGCTCATGCTCCGCGAGCTTGGCGAGGGCGAGGCGGCTAAGCTTGTGGAGCAGGCGGTGGCTGAGACTCTTAGAGAGGGGGTGCGCACCCCCGACATAGGGGGCAGCGCCTCCACAGAGCAGGTGGGCTCGGCGATAGCAGAGAAGGTGAAAGCACTTGCAGAGGGTTGAGCAGCGGGTGGTGGAGTTTCTCAAGAGTCATGGCGTAGCGCTTGGTAAGGAGCTCTACGAGAGCCTCGGAATAAACGACTTCCTGCTGTGGCGCACCTGCATGCTGAGCAGGCGCATCGTAACCAGACGCGTTGGAAGGCGCTACCTGCGCCTGGATAAGCGCGTCGAGGGCTACGCTCGCCTTTCCCCTTCGATTCAGCGGGAGTTCCTCACCTACACCGTGGTGGGGCTCGAGGAGCAGGGGAGGGAGGTTGCAGAGCGAGCGGCTCAGCTTGAGAGGGAGATAGCCGAGATAAGCGCACGCAAGCTGCGCCTTGCTAGGCGGGTGGTGGAGGAGGCGGTGGAAAGACTAGGCGCTGAGGGGGAAAAGCTGCTGAGGTGGAGCTGCTTCATCCTGGGAGGAGACGTTCCCCTGGGCATGGCTCATGCTGACCCTCGCCCGGAGCGCAGCACCGGCGAGCTGGTGGCAGGCTCCGACTTGGACCTGGTGGTGATTCTCGGCGATGAGGTGAGCGCCGAACTCGAAAGGAAGCTGGACGCACTGCTCTTCGAGATAAAGCACCGCCTTCTTGCAATGCCCCGCAAGGAGGAGCTGGACTACCTGATTAAGAGGTGGAGCAAAGCCAGAGAGCAGCTGCGCTTCCAGAGCTTCGAGGATATGGTGGCTTGTAAGATCTTCCACGAGGCCAAGCTGTTAGCGGGAAGCGAGGAGATGTTCTCCTCGCTGAGGGAGGAGATGGCGGAGGGCAGCGTGGTTGAAAAGCTTCGTGCGCTTGAGGCAAGGGCGCAGGAGTACCGCAGGTGGAGCGAGCTCGTGCTGCTCGCCACGCCCCAGCCGGAGGAGGAGTTGCTGCTGCGCACCTTCACCACCACGATAGAGGCTGAGGAAATTTTTTAGCCAATCCTTTTATTTGCCGGAGGCGTAACTAAGAGCATGCCCCGCATTCGCGTGCTCAGCGAGAGCGTTGCCAGCAAAATCGCCGCCGGTGAGGTGGTGGAGCGTCCCGCCAGCGTGGTCAAGGAGCTGGTGGAGAACAGCCTTGACGCAAAAGCCAGGCGCATTGTGGTTGAGATACGCGACGGCGGGAAGAGCTACATCCGCGTAAGCGACGACGGCGTGGGCATGTCGCGGGAGGATGCCCTGCTAGCTTTTGAGAGGCACGCCACCAGCAAGATTTCCAGCTTCAGCGACCTGTACGCGGTGCGCACCCTTGGCTTCAGGGGCGAGGCCCTGCCCAGCATTGCGAGCGTGGCGAGGGTTACCTTGGAGACCAGGGAGCGAGGTAGCTTAGAAGGCACGCGTATAGTTGTTGAGGGCGGAGAGGTGCTCAGCCTCGAGGCGAGCGGCTGCGCCTTCGGTACGAGCGTTGTGGTGGAGAGGCTCTTCTTCAACACCCCAGCGAGAAGGAAGTTCCTGAAGAGCGCTGCCACTGAGGGGAGCGCGGTGGTGGCGACGCTCACCCGCTACCTCCTCGCCTTTCCTGAGGTGCACTTCGAGTTCGTGAAGGAGGGCAGGCGCAGCCTCGTGGCACCGGGGGCAAGGCTGAGGGGGAGGCTGGCACAGCTCTACGGGAGGAGCACGGCAGAGCAGCTCCGAGAGGTGGAGCTGGAGCGCGGAAGCTACCGCATCCACGGCTTTGTGTCCTCTCCAGAGCTGAACAGAGCTTCGCGGGCAGAGCAGTACCTCTTCGTGAACCGGCGCTACGTGAAGAGCAGGCTGCTCCGCGATGCTCTGGCAGAAGCCTACCACACCCTCCTGCCGAAGCATCGCCACCCCCTTGCCTTTATCTTCATCGAGCTCCCGCCAGAGCGCGTGGATGTGAATGTGCACCCGGCCAAGATAGAGGTGAAGTTCAGGGAGGAGGAGAAGCTGCGCTCCCTTCTGGTTGAGGCTCTCAACGAGGCGCTTCGTCTACGCATAGGTGCCGTAAAACCCGCGCCCAAACAGCTAAGCCTGGAGGTAGAGCGCACTCCCGCGGGGGGCGTGGTAAAGGAGGTGAAGCCCGAATATGAGCCCGAGCAGGAGCAGAGGTCACGAGCGCTTTTCTTCAGGCAGCTCAAGCCGCTTGCCCAGCTGCACAACACCTACATCCTCGCTGAAAGCAGCTCTGGCCTGGTGCTCATAGACCAGCACGCCGCCCATGAGCGGGTGCTCTTTGAGAAATTCATGTCTCAACTGAAGCAAAATAAGCTTGAGAGGCAGCGGCTTGTGTCTCCGGCGCTTATTGAACTCTCCCCGAGAGAGGCGGCGATACTCGAGGAAAATCGTGAACTCATCTCTGAGCTTGGGTTTGAAATTGAAAACTTTGGTGAGCGGAGCTACCTTATTAAGACGGTTCCTCTATTCCTGGGCAGGGCTGTGAAGAAGGAGGAGATATACGAGATAGTACATTCCTTGATAGAGGCAGGTAGCTTGAAAAACAGCGAGAGGCGCAGGGAGGAAATGATATATCGCGTTGCCTGCAAAAACGCGGTTAAGGCTGGAGATTATCTAAGCAGGGATGAGATGCATGCGTTGCTCGCCCACCTCAGCAGAACTTCACAGCCGGCCACCTGCCCCCACGGGAGACCAACCACTATAACTCTTGATCTGAAGGAGATTGAGAGAAGGTTCAGGCGGGTCTGATTTTTCAAAGTGAAAAAGGAAAAGTATATAAAGGCAGGCGACGCAAGCTTGTCCAATGAAAGCTAAGGAAAAGCATGAGAAAAGCTCCCGTATCTGGATATGGGTGCTTGTGATTATAATGGTGGGCGGAACCCTGGCAAGCGGGGTTGTTTTTAATTTATTTGGTTCAAAGAAAGAGGAAAAAGAAGTACCGCCCGCAGCTGAGCCAGATTCTACCCTGGCTCTTCCACCTATAAAGCTCCACCACAATGTGGAGAACAGTACTATAGTAACACCTTTCGGTGTTGTTAGGGTATACACCAATGGTACGCATGCCTTCATCGATCAGAACCATCCTCTCGCTGGAAAAACCCTGATATTTACAATAACACTCCTCAATATCTCCCGCGATGGTGCTCCTGCAGAAGTGGCGCAGGAGGGCGATGTTGTAGTTGTTGATTACATTGGCAAGCTGGACAGTGGCGAGTTGTTCGATACCTCCATAGAGGAGGTGGCGAGGGACGAGAGTATACCAAAAGTGGACTTTTTCACAATCAGAGAGAGTTATGAACCAATTACTTTCACTCTCGGCGAGGGAGAAGTTATCAGAGGTTTTGAGAATGCGGTGCTCGGTATGAGGATTAATGAGACGAAGACTGTCACCCTCACACCTGAGGAGGCCTACGGCGAGATAAATCCTGCACTCCTAAATGTGGTTCCCATAGAAGATGAGTTCCCGCGGGTGGAGTATCTGAGACGCTTTATCGAGGTTTCAAATGAAGAATATGAAATGGTAATGGGACGACCTGCTAGCGTTGGAGATATCATAGAGCTGCTGGGTACCGTCAAGGCAAAGGTCACCAGTGTTGGTGAAAATGTCACCCTCGAGGTAATGCTGCAGCCGGGTGATGTTATTAATGTGGGCTACCCGTGGAACTCCACGGTTATATCTGTTACCGGGGATAAGGTGGCGATACGCCATGATGTTCGCGCAGGTGAGGTTGTGCAGTTTGGCTCCCTGCCCTGGAACACCACGATAGTGGAGTAGCTACCTCATGGAGTACCTGCAGCCGCAGTACCTCTGCCGGTATAGGCCGAGCTCCCTGCTGAGCCTGACACTCTCCTTGAAGCCGTCTCTCTTTTTGAAGTTGGATTCGAGGTATTCGACGCCATACCTTTCGCCTGCTTCCCTGCCCAGGGCGTTTATCTTCTCAGCCTTCTTGTGTGGGCTTATTGTGAGCGTCGTCGCAAAGGCATCGCAGGCGAGCTCCTTTGCAAGCTTTGCACTCTCCTCCAGGCGCAGGGCATAGCACACCTCGCAGCGCTTACCTCCCTCCGGCTCGTCTTCAAGGCCGCGAACCGCGCTGAACCAGCGCTCTGCGTCGTACTCCCCGACAATTAGAGGGAAATCCCACAGCTTAGCCAGCTTCTCTGCCTCGTTGAGACGTTTCTCATACTCCTCGCGCGGGTGGATGTTGGGGTTGTAGAAGAAGGCAACCACCTCGTACTCATCCCTGAGCCTGAGGTATGGCACCGTCGCGTCTGGGGCGCAGCACACGTGGAGGAGGAGTTTCTTTTTCATGACCAACCTCCTTTCATATTAAAAAATCTTTCCCGGGTTCATAATACCCTGCGGATCCAGGGCCCGCTTTATCTCCCGCATTACCTGCACTGTTCTGCCGTGCTCAAGCTCGAAGTAGGGGCGCTTCTCCACACCAATCCCGTGCTCCCCGCTCAGCGTGCCCCCAAGCGCTAGGCACTCTCTGAAGAGCTCCTCTATGGCAGCCCTCGCTCTTTTAAGTTCCTCCTCGCCGTTTACAAGAAAGGTGGGGTGCAGGTTGCCGTCGCCCGCATGACCGAAGGTGGCTATTCTGAGCCTATGCCTCTCAGCCAGCCTCCCTATCCTCCGCATCATCTCCGGCAGCGCTGCCACGGGCACTGTGATGTCCTCGAGCAGGAGTGTCTCCGCCAGGCGCGCCAGCGCAGGAAGTGCGGCCTTGCGCGCCTTCCAGAGCCTGGCTATCTCCGCCTCATCGAAGGCAAGCTCCACACCTGCGCCTGCTTCCGTGAAAATCCGCGCAACTCTGCGTATCTCCTCCTCTACACCGGCGTCGAAGCCCTCAACCTCAGCAAGCACGAGGACTTCCGCAGAGCCTAGGTTAATGCCCGAGAAGCTCTCCACAGCCTCAACCACACGGGAGTCCATGACCTCGAGCACCGCCACATCAACATGAGCAGCTAAGGCTCTGGTTATCGCCTCTGCAGCTTTTTCAAAGCTGTCGAAGCCCGCAATCATAGCTGCGCGGTGGCTCGGCTTTGGTACAAGGCGCAGCCCTATCTCGGTGAAGAGTCCGAGAGTGCCCTCGCTGCCCACGAATAGGCTCTTCAAATCGTAGCCCGAGGCGCTCTTTCTGTACCTCCCCCCTAGGTGCAGCACCTCACCGGAGGCGAGCACCACCTCCAGCGAGGCGACATAGTCGCGGGTGGTGCCATACTTAACCGCTCTAATTCCGGAGCTGTTCATTGCCACCATCCCGCCGAGGGTGCATACGCTCCCGCTTCCGGGGTCAGGAGGGAAGAAGAGTCCGTAGCGCGAGAGCGTGCGGTTGAGTTCATCGTAAACCACCCCCGGCTGAGCCGCAACGAAGGCGTTCGCCTCATCCACCTCAATTATCTTGTCCATGAGCGTGAAGTCCACCACAACGCAACCCTCGCGGGGCAAAGGTGCGCCACTCAGGCTGGTGCCGGCTCCACGTGCTACAAGGCTAAGCCCGTGCCTCGAGGCAGCTCTGACGATCTCCACAACCTCCTCTCTGCTGGTCGGCCTTACCACCGCTACAGGGTACTTCCTCCCCGGAGTTGCGTCGTAGGCGTAGAGGAGCAGGTCCTCTCTATCCACAAGCACCCGCTTCTCCGGCAGGAAGGAGAAAACGCCCCTCATGGGGATAACTTGGCAAGAATGCTATTAATCCTTTGCCCCTTCAGCTGTTCAAAGCGCAGGCTTACCCCAAAGGGCTTCACCCTGCTCAGAAACTCCTCCATGCCTGTGCAGTCTGAAAAGGAGAAGATAATGGGCTTATCTGTAATCTCCTTGAGCTCCAGTCCGAGCTCAATCTCAGGCTCGGGAAGCCTTACAGCAATTGCATCGCAGACACCGGCGTACCTCTCCACCTCGCGGGTGCTGCCCTCCACCGCCTTTATCACGTGGCACCCGAGCTTTGAGCGCAGTGCGTGCAGGTACTCGGGCTTCTCACTGCCGGCGATCTCAAGGGCATGGGGTCTCGCGAGCTCATAAACGCGCAGCGCCTGCGCCGCAAAGCTCGGCTCGATCTCAGCAATGGTATAGGTAAAAACGGGGAGAGAGGCGAATATATCCCTCGCCGCGAGGATACTTTCCCTGCTCTCAGCGTCCACGCAAACGCCCACAGCGCTGGCACAGGGCAGCGAGAGCGCCTCCTCCAGGGAGGAGACTGTCACCTTGAGCCTCGTCATTCCAATCCCTTTGCTCTGGCGATGAACTGCCTGACCTTCTCCGGGTCCTTCTTTCCGGGCTCCGCCTCAACGCCGCTGGAGACGTCAACGGCGTAGGGTTTTACGATGCGAACCGCCTCTGCAACGTTCTCTGGTGTAAGGCCACCCGCAAGTATCACCGGTTTGGGCACCGCCTCAACTATTCTTCGCGATATCTCCCAGTTGTGGGTAATGCCTGAGCCGCCACCCTGCCGGGAAGGTGTGTCCAGAAGTATCGCATCCACATAATTAACATACCGCCTCGCTTTGGCGATGCTCTCATCTCCCTTCACGTGGATGGTTTTTATTATGTTGCACGACACCAGGCTGCGGAGCTCCCGCACGAAGCTCGGCGATTCGTTGCCGTGCAGCTGGATAAAGTCCGGGCGCACCGCCATGTACATGTTCAGAGCCTCCTCCACGTTGCGGGGCATTATCACCATAACTCCCGCGGTGGTAAAGGGCATCTCCTCCATTATCTTCTCTGCCTGAGCCAGGCTTATCTTTCGCGGCGTATCCACGGGCACCTCAACAATAAAACCAGCGAAGTCTGCCCCCAGCTCGGAGACGAGCTCCACGTCGGCTATGCTGGTGTTCCCGCATATCTTTACCCTTACCATTACCTATCATTCCTGCCGGACGGCAGAGAATGCCAGAGAATTCTCGTCGGAAAAGTTTGAAACTAACTCTGCCTGCTCGCCTCGATTAAGGCGAGAAGCTTGTCGTACGCCTTCCCGGAGTCTATACTCTTCTCCGCCATATCTATTGCAGAGTCTATGCTCCTCGCCTTTCCCCCGACGTATATCCCGGCTGCTGCGTTTAGCACAACGATGTCGCGCCTCGCCCCACCCTCGCGGTCTCTGAGCAGTGCCCTCGCAATCTCCGCATTTCCCTGCGCATCCCTACCCGCGAGTTCTTCTGCAGAGGCGCGCTCTATTCCGAAGTCCTCCGGCGATATGGTGTAAGTCTCCACCTTGCCGTTTCTCAGCTCGGCCACCAGTGTCTCCCCGCAGGTAGAGATCTCGTCCATTCCATCCAAGCCGTGCACAACCAGCGCATGCTCCTCTCCGAGGCGGGCAAGCACATTTGCAATGGGCTCCACCAGCGCAGAGTCGAAGACGCCGAGAACCTGCGCCTGTGCGTTTGCGGGGTTTGTAAGCGGGCCGAGTACGTTGAAGACGGTGCGTATCCCCATCTCCTTCCTGGGCCCTATCGCATACTTCATGGCGCCGTGAAAGGCGGGTGCGAACATGAATCCAATCCCTATCTCCTCTATTATGCTCTCCACCTGCTTTGGCTGAAGGTTTAGGTTCACCCCCAGAGCCTCAAGAAGGTCAGCACTCCCTGCCTTTGAGGTGACACTTCTATTCCCATGCTTTGCTATGGGAACACCCGCGCCTGCGACCACGAAGGCGGCGATGGTGGAGATGTTGAAGGTCTTTACCCTGTCTCCACCCGTGCCGCAGGTGTCCACCAGCCTGCCATCAACGCTGGGATTTATGCGAGCCGCAAACTCGCGCATTACGCGCGCGAAGGCTGCTATCTCCTCTATGGTCTCGCCCTTCATGCGCAGCGCCGTCAGAAAGCTCGCAATCTGGGCAGGCGTCGCCTTGCCGCTCATTATCAGCCTCATCGCCTGCTCGGCCTCTTCCTCGCTCAGGTCCTTGCCCTCAACAACCCTTGAGATGAACTCCTTCATCATCGCCACCAGCAGAGTGTCCACAGAGTGACGACGATGACAAAATTTGAACATCATGGCACAAGGATTTTCCCGTGCAGGAACGTGCTTGCATAGCCTCCCACGCGCACCCTTCCGCCCCGCGGCTCCGCGTAAATCTCGCCCTCCCTCTTCATCTCATTCCCCTGAGAGATTATAAGCCTCCCGCCATCAATCGCCCGGTGCTTCAATAAGTAGGCGAGCAGCGCGCCTGCGGCAGTTCCTGTGACGGGGTCCTCGTCTATCCCGCACAGCGGAGCAAAGAACCTCGCCTTAGCCCTGCTCCCGGTTATGGCAAAGGCATAGATGCCGGCAGCCCCTGCACGGGCGCAGGCCTCGGCGATGTCCTCGAAGCGTGGCCTCAGCCTCCCAAGTGTCTCTCTCTGCGAGAGGTGCAATAGCAGCGCCGGCAGACCTGTAGAGGCCACCTCCAGGGGCAGCTCTCCGAGGCTCCGCTCATCTATTCCCAGCAGTGCCGCAGCCTCAGCTTTGTTGAGGGGAGGCTGAGAAAACTTGGGCTCTGCCTGGGTCAGCCATATCAGAACCCCCTGGTCCCGTCTCTTCACCTCCACGTCCAGCACCCCCACCTTTGTTTCGAGGGTGACCTTTGAGTCAGGCTCCGCGAAACCCTGCTCCACCAGCACGTGCACCCCAGCGATGGTCGCGTGCCCGCAGAGCTCAACCTCCCTCGTTGGGGTGAAGTACCTTGCCCTGAAGTCGGCTTTCTCAGAGGCGGAGAGGAAGCAGGTTTCGGTGAGGTTTGCGTCCCTCGCTATGGTGAGCATCGCCTCCTCGCTCAGCGCGCCTGCGTTTAGCACCACAGCTGCCGGATTGCCGCCGTAGGGCTTCCTTGAGAAGGCGCTTACCTTGTAGAAGGGTAGGAAGTGCATTAGGATTATATTTTCACCCTCATATAAAAATGCATCCTAAAAAGAGGATTTACCCAAGATGGCGCTTAAGCCACGCCAGCAGGGTCTGCTTTGGCATGGCTCCAACCATGCGATCCACAACTTTGCCATTCTTGAAGAGCACAAGCGTGGGTATGCTCATCGCCTGATACTGCATCGCTGCCCTGGGGTTCTGGTCCACGTTTATCTTGGCGAACACCACCTTACCCCTGAGCTCCGCCGCCAGCTCCTCGATTATGGGCGCGAGCATCCTGCACGGCTGGCACCAGTCGGCGTAGAAGTCAACGAGCACCAGCGGGTACTTCTGCACAACCTCAGCGAGGGTAGCTTCGTTCACATGCAGCGGGGCTGAGGGATACTCCACCCTCGGCTGTGATGCGCGCAGGAGCATCTTCTCAAGCTTTCTCCTCTTTATCTCCTCTATCTCATCCATTGTCATCACCTCACCAGTGCTTCTAAGGCTGCCACAAGCTGTGGCTTTGGTGTGTAACCGACAAAGATCTTCGCAAGCCTGCCCTGTGCGTCGAAGAGCATCATTGTGGGGGTGCCACGGATTCCATAGTGAGATACCAGTCTTGGATACCTGTCCACGTCCACGTATACAACATTTACCCTGCTGCCATACTCCAGCTGGATCTCACCTATTATCGGCTTTTCCAGCCTGCACGGGTTGCACCAGGTGGCATAGAACATCACGAGCGTTGGCTTGCCCGAGTGCAGCGCCTGTGAGAGCTCCTGTTCTGCATTGCCACTGTCGCCCTTATCTGTACAGCCGCCTGCCAGGATGAGCAACATGAGGCTAAGCGCTATGAGCTTCCTCATCCAACCACCTGCGATAGTTATATATCCCTCCAGCGGGAATATTTCTCTGGAGTTTAAATATATTGTAACATGTTCAACAAATTTGAACATATATGGAGAGCTTGGGATGTTTGAGGCAAGAAGCTTAATATGCTCGGGTGAACCAAGTGTTGACTTTGTGATGCAGTGTCTGCTCGGACTCCGCCCTCTGGAGGCGGAGCTCTACTTTGAGTTGCTCAAGGCACCTGGCACCCCTGCAGAGCTGAGTGAGCGCGTGGGCAAGAGCCGCAGCCTTGTGCAGCGAGCCTTGCAGAATCTGGTTGGCTATGGCCTCGCCTATCGTCGTGTGGTTACACGGGAGAGGGGTAGAGCATACCTCTACGAGGCGGTGTCCAAAGAGGAGGCAAAGAAGATTCTCCGCGATGCAGTGAGGCAGTGGGTCAACGCTGTAGAAGAAGCTATTTCCAAATGGTAAATTAAAAAAAGATGGCGCTTAGTGCGCCTCAGGCATCTCCTTATCCTTAGCGCTGGGGTGCACTACCTCCTCGGCTTCTATTGCTATAGCAACCTTCAGGAGGAGGGTATACACCAGAAAGCCAAGTGCCCACACGGCGAGGGTTATCATTATCTCCATGAGCGTCGGGTAGTACTCCCAGATCTCGCCGATGGGCGTGGGTATGAAGCCGGGGATTATGAGGCCCATACCCTTCTCTGTCCATATGCCGAGGAAGGCAAAGATGCAGGCGATGTTCAGCGTTGTGAAGTTCTTGCGTGTCCTCGGGAAGAGCAGTAGCAGAGCAGCGATTATCTCCATTGTAATTGCTGCCCACATGTAGGGCTGAAGCTTCGCATAGTGCACGCCGTTGTGCTCCAGGCCGAAGAACAGATACTTAAGCGGCGCAAGGTGTGAGGTTGCTGCATAGGCCACAGTGTAGATCTCGGAGCCCAGGAAGAACAGATTGACCAGCATGGATATCAAAGCAATATGCGCCAGTGTGAATAGTGCCCTGTCGGTCACAACGAGCTTGCATCCAGGCTGACCGATGCAGGTGTAGCGCCTAACAATCTGGAGGATGATAATCATCAGCGCGGGTCCGGCAGTAAATGCGCTTGCGAGGAATCGCGGGGCCATGATTGCAGTGTTCCAGAAGGGCCTCGCGGCCAGGCCACCGTAGAGGAATGCTGTGACGGTGTGAATGCTTACAGCCCAGGGTATTGATATCAGTATAAAGATGTAAATCCATTTCCTTGGCTTCTCGCGGACGTAGGCCTTGTAGAGCAGGTAGCCCGGGATTAGCAGGTTCAGGAACAGGTAGCCGTTGAGCACTATCACGTCCCAGGTTAGCATGGACTGAGGCCAGTTGGGCGTACCTACGAAGGGCAGAAGGTGAAACATCCTGTCTATTCTACCGAGGTCAACCAGCACAAAGCTAAGACACATCGTAAGGGCACCGACCGCCATGAGCTCGCCGAAGATGGTGATGTGCTTAAACTCCTTGTAGTTGTAGAGGTACGCCGGGAGCACTATCATAACCGCAGCCGCAGCCACGCCGACGAGGAAGGTGAAGTTTGCGATGTAGCTGCCCCAGCTCACCTGGTCACGGATGTCTGTGATTATCAAACCGTACTTGAGCTGGTAGTAGTAGGAGTATGCTCCGAAGAGCACCATTATGAGAAGACTAGCCAGCCAGGCGTAGTACTTCCTGCTCCCTGTAAGGGAGACCTTTATTGAGGTTATCACGAAGTCGATTAGCTTGTTCATCTCCATCACCTCAGTCCATGAAGTAGAAGAATTTTGGCTGCGTTCCCAGCTCCTCTTTTAGCCGGAATACGCGCTTTTTCTCAAGCACCTTGCGCACGTCGCTCTCCGGGTCAAGCAGGTTACCGAACTTCCTTGCACCCACCGGACAAGCCTCAACGCAAGCCGGGTAGCGTCCCTCACGGGTGCGCTGTATGCAGAAGGTGCACTTCTCAACCACACCGCGCATTCTTATGCGGTTGCCCAGGTAGTGCATTTTGGGGTTGATCTCCTCTCTAGGTATGTACGGATCGCTCCAGTTGAATCTCCTGGCCCAGTAGGGGCACGCGGCTATGCAGAACCTGCAGCCGATACACCAGTTGTAGTCCACCACTATTATGCCGTCTGGCTCCTTCCATGTAGCCTTCGTCGGGCACACCTTCACGCAGGGCGGACGCTCGCACTGCTGGCACTGGATTGGCATGTAGAATTTGTCCTTCTCAGGCACCTTTTCAGGGTGGTAGTAGTGCTCACTCTCTTCCAGATTTATGCCAGCCAGAACCTCGCCGAACTTTGTGCGGAAGTCTTTGCCTTTCTCTCCGGGGTGAATTTCGAATTTCTCAAACTCGAGCACTCGAATCCACTGTATCTCACCCCTCCAGGGTTCTTTTGGATTTGCCCGCGACTGGTTGTTCTCACGTACACAGGCATAGACGCAGCGTCTGCAGCCAATGCACTTCTGTATGTTCAGGGCATAGCCCCAGACAACACCCTCCTTTGGAGGTGTGGTCTTTATGGTGGCGTCGATGCCGTACTTCTCCCTGTACTCTTTCTTGAGGCGTTCTATAACGCGCTGCTTTTCCTCTTCACTCATCTCCTTGTAGTGCTTCTGGAGGAACTCCTCGAGGGTTACATCAATTACGGGGATGCGCACATTTGCGAAAGGTATGACGGCTGCAGTGGCGCCAGCAGCCGCTTTTTTAAGAAAATCTCTCCTGCTCTCATCTACCATCTCTCTACCTCCACGCAGCGTACACAGCAAGCAGCAGGCTGAGGGCAAGCACCAGGAAGGAGTATATCGGGTAATTGGGAATCTCATCCCATGGTACTGGTGGTTTCTCTGGAGGCTTCTCTGGCTCTATTGGCTTGAATGCTGGATCATGGGGGTTGTGGCAGTCTGTGCAGATGACATCCGGCTTGGGATTTGTTATGTTTCCAACCCATCTCCCGTGGATGTGCTCCTTCCAGTCTTCATAAATTGTACCATGGCACTGGGAGCAGAGCAGTGGCGCGTCTTCAAATGGAATCTCACTGCCATTGAACAGCCTCAGCGTGTCGCGATTAACAGGATTGTGGCAGGTGAGGCACCAGAATCTTCCGCCACCATGGTTGAACTTAAATCTGTGGTTGGGCTCCTGCGGAGCAGCGCTTAAATCTCGAGGCACTGGGTTGGGTTTGAACTGGGCGTGGCAGACATTGCACCTCCCACCGGGCTCTGCCTTTCCCTGAGGGAGCTCACCATAACCTTCCAGAGTGCCGTGTTCCTTGAAATACTCCCCTGCAGGCCCAAGCTCAGGCGGTCCATTGGGGTGGCACACTGTGCAGCTTTCTCCGGTCTTTTCTGCAAACTCGGGCTTGGCATGAGCTATGGAAAACATGCTCAAAAGGATAACAAGAATTACCAGACCCTTGGCAACGCTTACTTCCTTCATCCTCTCAATCTCCTGCAGAGCTTTTTGTAATATCTGATTATCAGAGCCGGCTTCCACTGAGCCACCTGACTAATTAATTTAATAAATATTTAAAAGTTTTGTTTGGTTTCCTGTGGAGGAGGTTTTGTTAAAAGGAGGTTAAACTTTATATTTTAAATGTGAACCTCCCCTCTGTTGGCTATGAAATTGAGTGACTTTGATTATCACCTGCCCAAGGAGCTTATCGCCCAGAAACCCCTCAAAAGGAGGGACGCCTCAAGGCTAATGGTGCTGCGAGGTGACAGCATAGAACACCGCATCTTCAGGGAGATAGTATACTACCTTGAGAGGGGTGATCTGCTTATTTTTAACAACTCCCGCGTAATTCCAGCCCGTCTTAAAGGCAGGAAGAGTACCGGCGGCAGAGTGGAGCTCCTTCTAGTGAGGGAGCTTGATACCAATCTATGGGAGTGTATATTCAGGGGTAAGCTCAGAGAGGGGACTGAGGTAAGCTTTCCTTCTGGGATCTCCGCGAAGGTGGTGAAGAAAGGAGAGGGCACAGTGGAGGTCCGCTTTAGCGGAGGCGATATCAGGCGGGAGATCTGGAAGATAGGGGAGATGCCAACTCCACCCTACATAAAGAGGAAGGTAGATAACCCGGAGGAATATCAGACGGTTTACGCCAGCAAGGACGGGAGTGTTGCTGCACCCACAGCAGGATTTCACTTTACCCAGGAGCTTTTAGATGAGCTCCGCAGCCGTGGCGTTGAGTTTGCCTTCATAACTCTACACGTTGGGCTTGGTACTTTCCTGCCAGTAAAGGTTGAGGATGTAGAGAAGCACAGAATGTACGAGGAGCACTTTGAGATACCTGACAATGAGGCAGATAAGATAAACAGTGCGCTTGAAGAGGGGCGCAGAATTTTTGCAGTTGGCACCACAACAGTGCGCGCCCTTGAGAGCGCCTTCACCGATGACAGAATTGTGCCAGGAGTCGCCACCACAGACCTCTTCATCTATCCTGGATATGAGTTTAAGGTGCCCTATACCGGGCTGATAACCAACTTCCATCTGCCCCGCTCGACGCTTATAATGCTTGTGAGCGCCTTCGCAGGCAGGGAGAGGATTTTAAACGCCTACAGGGAAGCAATCAGGCGTAGGTATCGCTTTTACAGCTTCGGGGATGCGATGCTGATATTCAGGTGACGTATATATACTTTGTACATATAATAAAACACCCAGGATGACTCGCCTTGAGGTAGCCCTTGCGGAGTTGAAGAAGAGGAGAATAAGCGTGGGGGTGGTGCTCAAGCCTCAGAATATCTACTACCTTACCGGCTTCTACCCCTCTGCCTTTGCTGTACTTCTGCTTCAGGAGAATCCCACACTCCTGGTCTCACCAATGGATAAGAAGTTGAGCGAAGGTGCTGGAGTGGAGGTGGAGGTGGTAAAGAACTTCAGGCGTAGGCTTAGAAAGATAAAAGGTAAACGTGTTGGAGTGGAGAAGGGCTACGCCAGCTATGAGTTTTACGAGCGCTACCTCAAATCCAAGCAGGTGGTAAATCTCGGGTTCATAGAGGAGATGCGCAGGGTTAAAAATAGGGGGGAGCTGAAGAAGATAAAAACCGCTGCAAGGATTGCTGAGAGGGTAATGGGTGAGGTAGCGGCGCAGCTAGGCGATGCCAGAAGTGAGAAGGAGCTTGCAGCCTATGCGGAGTATCTGCTGAGGCGTGAGGCAGGCTCTGCCTTTGATGTGATTGTGGCTTCAGGCAAAAATTCGGCGATACCTCATCACACCCCGAAGGCTGTAAAGCTTGATACGTCTTCGGTTATTGTTGACCTCGGGTCCAGATTTGAACACTACGCCAGTGATATAACACGTACATTTTCACTTTATGAAGATAAAGCCTTCTCGGAACTCTATGAGGCGGTACTCGAAGCACAGAATGCTGCGATAAGGCGATGCGTTGCTGGCAATACTGCGAGGGATGTTGACCACGCAGCCAGAGAGGTGCTCAGGGAGTACCGCCTGGAGAAGTACTTTCTACACTCTACAGGACATGGCCTTGGCCTGGAGGTCCATGAGGCTCCAAGACTGAGTTCGCAGAACAGGGAGGTGCTTCGCGAGGGAATGGTGGTCACAGTGGAGCCGGGAGTCTACAGGGAGATAGGGATTAGGGTGGAGGACATGGTTTTAATAGGAAAAAAGCCAAAGCTGATTACCAGCTTCAGGAAGTGATTGTATGCTCGCAAGCTTCAGAGGGATTTCACCCAGGCTGGGAAGGGATGTGTTTGTCGCCGGCTCGGCGCAGGTAATTGGCGATGTGGAGATAGGTGATTTTTCCAGCGTGTGGTACAATACTGTGCTGCGCGGGGACAGGGATAGGATTAAGATAGGCAGGTACTCCAATGTGCAGGACGGTGCGGTTGTGCATGTCTCAAAGGGCTATCCAGTGGAGATAGGTGACTTTGTGAGCATCGCCCATGGCTGCGTTGTGCACGGGTGCAGGATCGGGAGCAATTCGCTCATAGGAATGGGCGCTGTTGTGCTCAACGGTGTTGAAGTGGGGGAGAACTGCCTCGTTGGTGCCGGTGCCGTGCTCACAGAAGGCAAATACTTTCCACCAAACTCTCTTATCCTCGGTGTGCCCGCAAAGGTTGTAAGGGAACTCAGCAGGGAGGAGGTGAAGGCGATAAAGAAAAATGCGGAGGTTTATCACGGTCTTGCTAAAGAGTACATGCGTGAGCGGCCATGAAACTGTTACTTATAGACCCGAGCGTCGCCGGAATAAGTGGCGACATGTTCATTGCAGCGCTTCTTGATCTGGGAGCTCCTCCAGAAGCTCTGGAAGAGGTTGTGAAGCTTATTGAGATGGAAACAGGTAAAAAAGTCAGATTCGAACTTAGAGATGTAGGCAGGAAGAATATCAGGTGCAAGCAAGTTGTGCTGAATATAGAGAGAGATTTTGAAGGACTGTCCTATGATGATATCAGATATTATATGGAGAAAATCCTTGAAAAATGCCGAATTAGCAGGGAGGCAAGGGATTTTGCCGGACGGTGCGTTAATATTCTGATAGAGGGCGAGGCACATATTCACCTGGAGCATGCCCACCTCCATGAACTCGGGAGTGTGGACACCCTCTTCGATATCCTTGGTTCTGCGGCACTGCTCGATGCTATGGGCGTTTTTAAGGATATTAAGGTAATCTCCACACCGGTAAATGTTGGCTCTGGCGTGGTTAGAACCTCGCATGGTGAACTGTCTGTGCCAGTGCCGCTGGTTGCAGAGATTCTAAGAGCTAAGAATATACCCTTTTTTAAGAGGCATAGAGGCGAGCTTGCCACACCCACGGGTATTGCGATTCTCAGCTGCCTTGTGGAGGAGTTCTCAGAGGAGCTTCCGATAGCCAGGATTTTGAGTATAGGCAGGGGTGCCGGAAGAGCGGAGCTTGGCAGTGCGCCTAATGTGCTTCAGCTTTACCTCTGCGAATCCTCTGCCCTTGAAAAGGAGCAGATATCACTGCTTGAAACAAGCATTGATGACGTCTCTGGCGAGGTTCTGGGAAATGCGGTGGGAGAGTTCTTTAAGGCAGGAGCGCTGGATGTGCAGATTATACCCACTGTGGCAAAGAAGAACCGTCCCGGCTATGTGGTTCAGGTGATTTCGCCTCTTGGCAGGGAGGAGGCACTCGCTCAGCTGATAATGCGCGAGCTGGGCACTCTTGGAGTAAGGTACTCGCGTGTGAGCATGCGCTTTGCTCTCCGAAGGGAGATCAGGAAAATCAGGGTTAGAATCTCGGACTACGATGGCTATGTGAGGGTGAAGCTGGGCTTGGATGAGGAAGGCAGGGTAGTGACAATTAAGCCTGAGTATGAGGATGCAAGACGCATCGCCGGGAAAACCTCACTGCCCCTTCGTGAAGTTCTCTCCAGGATCGCCTGCGAGGCAAGGACAAGGTTTAAATTTGGGAGCCGACTCTCCTGAATTTTGCGACCCGATTGGCGATGAGTGCCGCCATCACCCCAGCGCCGAAGCCATTGTCTATGTTTACAACAGCTATGCCCGGCGAGCAGCTCTGAAGCATGGCGAAGAGTGCTGTCTCGCCTTTGCCGTGTATGCCGTAGCCCGTGGAGACCGGTAGCCCGATCACCGGAATGTCCACGAGACCTGCAACAACACTTGGCAATGCGCCCTCCATACCAGCTGCCACTACAGCAACGTCAACATCTGCGTTAACAATCTTTTCCAGCGCTGGTAGAAGGCGGTGTATTCCGGCGATACCGATATCACGGAAGGAAAATACATCACAGCCCATCTCCCTCACTATCGCCTCTGCCTCCTCCGCAGCGGGTATGTCAGAACTTCCTGCACAGAGCACCGCCACCCTGCCACCCGTCTTCTCCAGCTTGAAGTCCTCTGCCTTTATCACCACCAGCCTGGCATTGGGATAAATCTCCACCCTATTGCTACCCTCAAACTTCCCTTTAATCGCCTCTACCTTCTCCTCATTTAGACGGGTGACTATACATCTTCCCTTTCGCTCAAGGAACTTCTCAGCAATCTTAATTATCTGCTCAACGCTCTTGCCCTCACCAAACACAGCTTCAGGGGCGCCAGCTCTCACCTCTCTGTTTATGTCAAGCTTGCCCAAACCTGAGATCTCCTCCAGACTGAAAAGTCTAATTCTCCTCTCTGCCTCCTCCACACTCAACTTTCCTGCTAAGAGCTCCTCCAACACTCTCCTTATATGCATAAATAGAGAAAATAGAGGGTAGTTTAAAAATTTATCCTAGCTTATAAGGAAGTACAGGTTCCTTCCGCTCCTTGACTCCTTGCGCAGGTACTTGTAAAGCATGTGGTAGCGTATGAACATCTTTATATTTCCGGGGTTGACATCGTATCCACGCTCGCGAAGGCGTGTTACTATCTCATCTCCGGCTAGTTTTTCCCTCCCCTCAAACACCTCGAGGATTGCCTTCACCTTCTGTGCAGTATTTGCAAACCTCTTCATGTTCTCCTCACCCTCGTTCTAATAATAGTCCCGGATAAGTGATATAAAATTTTTCTGATAACTGTCGACTTCTGCATATAAAATACGAACATATTTGGGTCTTTTTTGTTTCTTTTTGTTCCAAAATGTCCCTTTCAAAAAATAAGAGTTAGTGGCTGCATATTCATACCAGCAAAAAAATCAGTTTCCGGTAGAAACGTTTTCATACGTTTTCACAAGCAAGGTTAAGGCTTCTTTGCAAGATATATCTTGTTTCTCCTGCCAATCTGCTCTTTTCTAATCGCACCTCTTTTTTCAAGCTCAGAAAGTATTTTACTTACCTTTGTTTTTGAAAAACCAGTAATTTTAACGATGTCTCTCTGATCTATGCCCTCATTCTCTATTATAAGCTTCATGATCTTTTGCTCGTCCTCCTTCAGGATTTCTATCTTCTCCTCAAGCCTCCTCTTCCTGTCGAGCAGCAGGCGAACTGATATTCCTCTCGCCTTTAAATATTTGTATGTCAGGAACAGTATGATTACCGCTGCAATAATTAGCAAAGCTATGTATATATAATTCCTGGCCTCGAAAAGGTTCTCATAGATAACAATAACCCTGAAATCCTTGAACTCCGGTGGGATTGGCTCATGCAGCTCCCACTTCAGTATCACCCTCCTCCCGTCGGAAGTGGGCTCACTCTCCGGGCTAACTCTATTATCCACCACGCCATAGCCGGGAGGTAGGGCCACTGTAAATTCAAAGTTCTTTACATTGGCGAAGAGTGAGTGAGTAATGCTGAGAATGTATATGTTTTCATGCCTTTCAACCACATTGTCCAGAGTATACCTGTAGGTTATCTTGTAGGTTTCTCCGAATTTGAGCGGCTCAGGCAGGAAGGCAATGATATACGAGCGCTCGCCCCTGTTCTCAACGCTGAATTTAAGCCTCTTCCCGCCGCTTACCACTTCTACATCTCTGAGTCCCCCCGAAAAAGGGTACCTGAACTCTGTAACTGTGATGTTCTGGTCATTGAATATGGTGAGGGTAACCTCTCCCTTACCGAGCTCGTCGACTATCTCAAGGCTTGCCCTGTAGTCTCTGATTTCAATTCCATACACCGGGGCAAGCAACACTAGAAAGAACACCACTATCAGCAAGAATCTCATCACAGCATCCTCTCCAGTGCTTCCCTACCCTTCATTCCCATTTTTATTCCGAGAGCTTCAGCAGCGCTCGTAAGTTCCACAACAGTGCCATTGAGCATATCATTGAAGGTGCGGACTCCTTTCACAACCGCCGCAGCATCGCCAAGCTTCTCCGCGGAGGCGATATTCAGATAGCCACACATCAGGTAGCCCTTATCAGCTTTAATCAGTATAAGAGGTGCCTTTCCGAGGAAAATTCTCAGTCCAATGGCAGAGCCTCTCTCAAGACGGATTTTTTCTATCTCCATGGCTACCCCGCTTTTAATTTCTCACCAAGAATATTTAACATTTCCGAAAGGAAGTTTTAATTAAGTGGTGTACTCGGCGTTTATCCGCACGTAGTCGTAGGTCAAATCGCAGCCGTACGCTTCGCCTCTGCCATCGCCCAGGTTCAGCTCGGCGACTATGTAAACCTCCTTCTGCCTGAAAACCTCCTCCGCTGCTTTGAGCTCTGCGCTGCCCTCCAGGGCGAGGGGCTTGCCTTTTTTGACAAGACAGACGCGCCTCTCGTCGCCCTTTGTTCCCACATAGAGGCTCAGCTTCTCTGGCACGAGCTCCGCGCCTGAGTATCCCAGCGCTGCTACAATGCGCCCCCAGTTTGGATCGCCGCCAAACACGGCGCTCTTCACCAGGTTTGAGCCCACCACTGCTCTTGCTGCGAGCTCAGCCTCAGCATCGCTCCTCGCGCCCAGGACACGCACCTCTATGTACTTGGTCGCCCCCTCTCCATCCCTTGCTATGCTCTTCGCCAGCGTCTGCGTGACGAAGTTCAGCGCCTCCTGGAAGCCCTCGATGCTCTCGTTGCCGGCTCCACCATTGGCGAGCAGCGCAACAAAGTCGTTGGTGCTTGTATCGCCGTCCACCACCACGCGGTTGAAGCTCTGCTCTACCGCCCCTGCGAGGGCCTCCTCGAGCTCCTCCCTCTCCAGGCGCGCGTTGGTTGTGAGGAAGCACAGCATCGTCGCGTGTCCGAGCTTCGGCGCTATCATGCCCGCGCCCTTGGCTATGCCCCCAACGTGGAAGCGGGTGCCGTCTCCAAGCACAGCCTCCACGGAGCACACCTTCGGGAAGGTGTCAGTCGTCATTATCGCCCTGGCGGCGGCCTCGCTCGCCTGGGGTGAGCACTCAAGCCTTCGCGCTGCCTCCCGGGCGAGCCTCTCAACTTTAGCAAGGTCGAGCCTTCTGCCTATTACTCCGGTGCTCGCCACCAGGTAGTTCTCCGCCTTTCCTCCCAGCAGCTCCGCGGCGAGGGAGCACATGCCGCGCGCATCTTCAATGCCCCTGCTGCCCGTGAAGGCGTTCGCATTGCCCGAGTTGGCGATTATCCCCAAAATCTCATTGCCCGCGTGCTCCTTAGCGACCAGCAACGGCGCCGCCTTAACCTTATTCGAGGTGAGCATCACCGCTGCCTTAGCGGGTGCCTCGCTCCTAATCAACGCGACACCGTACTTCCCTTCCCTTACCCCTGCCGCCCTGAAGCCGGGGACGCAGATCCCATGGTTGGTGACCCTCAGCTTCAAAGCTAAACCACCACCTCTGTGCCAAGATGCTCGCCGCCGCGCAGCGCAGCTTCTATGCGGCTGAGCTCGCCCTTAATCACAAGAGTTTTTATGCGGTGCTCCCTTATTATCCTCACCGCCTTCGGGTCGAGAACCGTCGAGATTCCCGCCCTGTGCTCCTCACCCACAAGCGAGGCAAGCTCCTCCACCGTTATGCTGTCGTACTTCCTTGCATCTGGGTTTTTTCGCGGGTCGGCGCTGTAGATGCCGTCAACATTGGTGGCGTTTACCAGCAGCTCCGCCTTGAGCTTTGCCGCCAGCATCGCCGCAACCGCGTCGGTGGTGTGTCCCGGCACCGTGCCCCCCATCACTATGACCTTCTCCCACTCCTTCACCTCCTCCACGCTCTCGGGCACGTGCTGGTACGCCTCTTCGCCCAGCGCGGCGATTATAATGCGGGCGTTCATCCTCGTCGCAAGGATGCCCAGCTCGTCGCAGAAGCTCTCCTCTGCGCCCAGACTGCGCGCCGCTGTGATGTACTCCCTCGCCACCCTTCCGCCTCCCACCACAACGGCGAGGCGGTAACCATCGCCCCTGAGCCTCTTCACAAGCGAGGCGAACCCGCGTACAAACTCCAGGTTAATCTCCGGCGATGCAACCACCGACCCGCCGAGACTGAGCACAGCGCCCAAATCTCTCACCACGTTAACTTTGCTACCAGCATTCATCCGATGCATATTTAAACTTTTAGGCGCAAAGCTTAAAAATAAACAGGGAAAAAACAAATGGAAGGGTTTCCTTTCTTTTCGGAATATTTGGTGGTATAATGGCAGAGGCATCTTCGGTTGAGCTGCACAGGCTGAAAAAGGAGATAGAGTTTCTGGAGAGCAAGAAGGGCAAGGGCACAGAGCTCATAAGCCTCTACATCCCGCCCGAGAAGAATCTCGCAGACGTAATGGCGCAGATGCGGGAGGAATACTCCCAGGCGATGAACATAAAGAGCGCCAGGACGCGAAAGAATGTGCAGTCTGCGCTCGAGGTGATAATGCAGCGCCTCAAGCTCTTCAAGCGCCCGCCGGAGAAGGGCATGGTGCTGCTGGTGGGCACTATCCCCCACGGCACAAAGGACAAGATGGAGGTCTACATCCTCGAGCCCCCTGAACCAATAACCACCTACATCTACCGCTGCGATTCTCAATTCCTCCTCGACCCCATAAAGGAGATGCTGGAGGAGAAGGGCACCTATGGCCTGCTCCTCGTGGACAGGAATGAGGCCACAATAGGCCTGCTGAAG
>WANW01000041.1 GCA_015521615.1 Candidatus Hydrothermarchaeota archaeon | reverse complement strand
TAGCCTCAGAAATAGCCCTGAATCCAAAGTTCAGAAGCGTGCTGGTGAAAACTGTTGCTGCTGAGCTCGCAACGAAAAAGGATATTAAAGAGCTAAAGGAGGAGATAGCTCAAAACAGAGCAGAGATTAAGGAGACTGAGGAGAGGCTCAGGAGTGAGATTAAGGAGACTGAGGAGAGGCTCAGAAGCTACATAGATGTGAGAATATCTGACCTTGACAAGCGTTTAGAAGCCCAGCAGAGAATGATGCAGATTGGTTTCACCGTGCTCGGTTTGCTGGTGGTGCTGGCAAGTTTTCTGAAGTAGCAGCTGCATCTTATATGTGAAAATTCTTTGCCGAATATCCCGGTTTTTAAAATGTTCCCCAAACAAAGCCATTACTACTTTATGCGAAGATGCCTTCAGATTTTTGGTAAGCAGTAAAGCTTCTGCCATAAAAAAATTGCATAATAGCACCTCGAAACACAGGAATCGTAGTCACCGTGATTATAGACAAGCTCGGCGGTTCTCAAAAACCTCTTTGCATTATTATGAGGCCGTCCACCTCTCTCATACTGTATTGCTCTTCTTTTACATTCAGCAGTAAAGGCGACCTGTAGTTTTCAAATATCTTCTCACTAACCGCAATAACAGAAACCAGCTCATTTCTGTTCAGCAAAATCTCAAATAGTAAATCATCGAGCTTTTCCTCCACCTTCCTTGGATCGAGAGAATCGTCAACCACAACCAAAATGTCAATGTCAGAATCGGGAGTGGCTTCGCCTCTCGCAAAAGAGTCGTAAACGATAACCTTCTTTATCTTTTCTCAGTAATGCTTAAGAAGAAAATTTCTTTATTTCAGAGACGATATCGTCAATAACCTGAAGAGTTCTCATCTTCTTCCCTCTATCGTTATTAACAGATTAACGATATATAATCTTGTCGCAGTATGAAAAGGTGAAGTTCGGCGAAGTGGGCTCGAGATAGCCCTAAGCCTTGACGTTCTGCTAAAAAGCTTTGCGATAAAAAGTAGCAGCAGCCAACTACTTTGAGAGAATCCCTCTTTCTTTCAGCTTTTTCATGACAAACTCTCTCACTCTGACCGCCGTTTCAAAAAGCTCTTCAACTTCTTCGGCGGAAAGCTCAAAGTATTCTTCAGGGTATCTTATCCCGACAGCATAGAAACTCAGCCTGGAAATTTTATCTGAATCAAGCTCCTCAAACTCCCTGTCCTTCTCTATGCACTGATTCAAAATAACCTCTAAATCGTGGGTCTTCTTAACCCTCGCGTCCACAGACGTCAGGTACGCTTTGAGGTATTTCTCCACCGCCTGCTGACAGTGAAAAGATATTATGTCGGTAAGAGGCTCCTCCGCTTTAAGCAGGTACTCCGCCGCTCTCAGGTCGTTGTCCGCCTTTCTAATCCACCTCAGCACCACCTCGTGCTTCAAACAGCCACGCCCTCCAAAAAAGCCTCGTTGGATATGGTGTTGGCAATTCGTTTTTCTTTCTCAAAGGAATCTTCATCCTTTAGTATTATGTCAACTGACACAAAGGGGAAAAGTTCATGAAACTTTCTGTATATCCTGTGTCCCAGCTCCATTCTTTCTCTGTCACTGACCTTCTTTTTAAGAATAATAACAAAATCCCAGTCGCTCTCTTCTCTAAAATGCCCTCTCGCCCTGCTCCCGAAAAGAAGTATCCTTGAGTACTCAACACCCAGTTCTTCAAGTACTCTCTTCAGTCCTCCCACGATTTTTTCCCTGTTCATTTAATTCTTTAATTAAAAACACTGTAATATAATTCTATCGCAGAGGTGGAGCTAAGGCAGCAGAGCTTTAATATACGCTACACAAAATCCTCCAGCGTAACCTCCTGCCTCCTTTTCAGCTTCGACAGCCTTATTCCCAGGAGGCGAATCTTCTCTCCCAGGAATTCTGAGAGCAGGCTTTGAGACACCTCCTTTATCGTGGCCAGGTCGGCGTGGTGGCTCTTCAGCGTCTTCGCGCGGGTGTGGGTCTCGAAGCTGGCGAACCTGACCTTCAAGGTTAGCGTTCTGAAAAGGAAGCCCTCCTCCTCCAGGTCCTGGTGCACCCGCTCTGCGAGCTCCTCAAGCGCCGCCCTGAGCTCCTCCTCTTCCTCCAGGTCCCGTGGGAAGGTCTGCTCCCTGCCTATGGACTTAACCTTCGAGCGCTCCCTGACCTCGCGCTCATCTACACCGCGGGCGAGCAGGACAAGGCGGGAGGCAAACCTGCCGAAGTGGGGGATAAGCTTCTGAACGTCGCAGTGCGCGAGGTCGCCTACCGTATTTATCCCCAGCTCCTTAAGCAGAGCCTCGCTCCTCGGCCCTATTCCTGGAATTTTCCGGACAGGAAGCGGGGCAAGGAAACTCTCCACCTCCCCGGGCTTAACCACTGTCAAGCCATCGGGCTTGCGGTAGTCCGAGGCTATCTTTGCAACCAGCTTATTTGGAGCTATGCCTATGGAGCAGGTGAGCCTCTCCTTCTCGTAAATCTCCCGCTTTATGCGCCTCGCAAGCTCGGCCGCCTCCTCGTAGCTCTTCACAACGTCGGTAACGTCAAGGTAGGCCTCGTCCACGCTAACCTGCTGGAACCTCGCGGCGTAGCTGCGCAGAATCTGCATTATCCTCTTCGAAACGCGCCAGTAAAGCTCGTGGCGCACCGGCAGAAAGACGCAGTGGGGGCACAGCTTCTTCGCCATGGTAATCGGCATGGCGGAGCGCACCCCATACCTGCGAGCCTCGTAGCTGGCGGCGCTGACCACGCCCCTGCCCTTCTCCGGGTCGGCGCCAACCACGACGGGCTTCCCCCTGAGCTCCGGGTTTTCGCGCTGCTCTATCGCTGAAAAGAAGCTGTCCATGTCCACGTGCATTACAATTCGCTCACGCCGGCGCATAGCTTCAGAAAAGAAGCTTCCCGAGGGCTAATTTACCTCAACCAGCTTGTACTCCGCGCTCCCCAGCGCAAGGCGCTCAGCCTCAGCGAGCTGCACCCTCGTGTCTAGGTCTTCGAAGAGGGACTCGAACTTCCTCGCGCCCCTCGCCCTGCTCTCCTCGCTCAGCAGGGTGTTCTCCAGCCCCTGTGAGCCCTCGATCAAATCCAAGGAAGCTCTGTCTATTGCGAGGGCATCTCGCGAGGCGAGCACTCCTATGTCGGGCACAATCGGGTTGTCGCTGAAGGCGCAGCAGTCGCAGTGGGGAGTTATCTCAACCAGGAAGTTGAAGAAGAGGAAGTTCTCCCTGCCCTTTGCCTCGAGCACCGCCTTAGCAGCCGCTGCGATGCGCCTGCTCAGCGTGGCGTTGTCCGTCCACTTCACGATTATTGCCCTCTCATCGCAGTACTCCACGCACCCGTTGCACTTTACGCAGCGCTCCGCATCTATCGCAGGGGGAGTAATCGCCTCTCCCGGACAAGCCTCCGCGCACGCGTTGCACCGCGTGCATTTAGCAGCGTCAATCTCCGGAGGTGCGTCGATGTGCAGGTCGTACTTCGTGGGCTTTGCGACGCAGCCGACGCCCAGGTTCTTGATAGCGCCGCCAAAGCTTGAGCTGAAGTGCCCTGTGAAGTGGGTGAGCGCAACCACCTTGTCGGCTTCGAGGATCGCCTTCGCCACCAGAACCTCGTCAAGCGCCGCATTGCTCAGCTTCCTTGGCACGCCGTTGAAGCCGAGTAAGCCGTCGGCTATGACTATTGGCGCGCCCAGGGTTTCGAAGGTGTAGCCGTTCTCCCGGGCGATTTTTATTCTGCCTGGCGCGCGGCTGCGGTCGTACCTCATCCCCAGCCCAGTGGTCTCGGTGACGAAGGGCTCGCCTCCAGCTCGCTTAACCAGCTGCACCATCTTTCTGACGAAGACGCTGCGCACTGTGCGGGTGGTGCCGTGGTCGCCGAAGTGCACCTTAACTGCGACCAGGTCACCCCTGTCTATAAACTCCTCCAGCCCAACAGCCGAGGCGAGCCTCTCCAGGCGCGAGACCAGGCTGTAGCTCCTGTCAGCCCAGTGCTCCACGCTCCTCACGGGCGCGCGGGAGCTCAGCAAGTAAACCTCACTCGACATCCGCAATCCCCCGCTCGGTTATCACAAACCTTGCGCTAAGCCCTTCTGGCAGAGAGCGGTGGCGGCGCAGTATAACCTCACGCACCTCTCCCCGGCGCTTTATCTCAAGAATTGCCTTGCTCCAGTACTTGAGCACATCCCCTGCAATAGGCTCTGCACCGGAGCCGTTCATCGCAGAGTAAACCTGATTGGTAATTATCACCGGGAGGTTGAACCTCCTCGCTATGGCCATGAGCTTTGCCATCTGTCTGCTCAGCGCGCGATTGAGCATGCTGGCGGTGTCGTCGTCGCGGTCCAGGCGGTACAGCGAGACAGCAGAGTCGAGAACCACTAGGCCAAAGTTCTCGTCCATCACCTGCTCTATGTTCTCCACTATGAAGCACTGCTCCTCGAAGGTGCTTGCTTCGTAGAAGTACGCCCTCTCCAGCACGCGCTCATAGTCGTCGCCCGCTATCTGCATGAGCCTCTCCATGGAGTGCCCTCCCTCGGTGTCGATGAATACGGCGCGCCTCCCGCGCCTGACAGCGCTGACTGTGTAGAGCAGGCACAGGTTGGTCTTGCCCACGCCAGGGGGTCCGTAAATCTGGGTTATTATCCTGCTTTCCACACCTCCGGAGAGGATTTCGTCCAGCGCCGAGCCTATGGGGAGCTTCCAGGCCTCTGCCCTTGCTCTGTACGCCTCAAGCCTGGCGCTGCCGTTCTCGGACATCGTATAAAGATGGTTGTGGAGAGGATATAAAGGTTCTCACCTTCACTTTTACGGCGCTCTCGGGCAAGGGGTATATAAGCACCACTGCAAGCTTAAAAGCAGGTGAGAGAGATATGAAAGCCGGAAAATTCTGCTTCAACTGTGGCACCGCCCTTGAGTACAGCGGCACAACGCTGGAATGCCCCTCCTGCAGGGCGGTGTACCACAACCTCATCATCTCAGAGTCTGAGTTTGCGGAAGGCGAGGCCAGGGTGGTGGAGCTGAGCATCGCCGCCGACATAACCTTCAAGCTTCCAGCGCAGGTGGCGCAGCCCAGCCTGGCAAAACCCCTGGCGCATGCATAGCTAAAAGTCGTCATAAACCGCTATAGCGCGCGGGAGGCAGCTTTCAACCACAGCTTTGCAGTCGCACTCGTCGCAGGCATCGGGATTAACCACATTGGAGACGCCGTTTATCAGCCTGAACACCTGTGGGCACAGCATCTCGCACTTTCCGCAGCCTATGCATGCGCGCTGGTCGACGACGGGAATCATGCCCAAGAAGCGACGCCTAACCAGATAAAATATTAAAATGCTCCACGGCGATAATCACCCATGCGCTTTGACGTACTCGTTGTTGGCGGCGGACCCGCCGGCCTAATCGCCGCGCGCGACGTCGCTGGGCAGGGTTACGACGTGTTGCTGGTGGAGGAGCACCCAGAGATAGGCGAGCCGGTGCAGTGCTCAGGTTTGTTCAGCATCCGCGGGCTGAAGCAACTTGAGGTTGACCTTCCAAGGTGGGCGATCGCAGGCGTTATTCGCGGAGGGCGCTTCTTCTCACCCGGTGGAGAGGAGCTTGAGGCGTACTCGAAGCTTGACCGCGCCTACGTGGTGGAGCGCAGACTCCTCGACAAGGAGCTGGCAAAGCAGGCTGCGCGCGCCGGCGCCAGGATAGCGCTGAAGACGAGGGCTAAAGGGCTGAGGATAGCAGAAAAGGCGAAGGTGGCGCTGGAGAGCGGTGGAAGGGAAGAGGTGGTCGAGGTGGAGGTGGTGATCGCCGCCGACGGCGTGCGCTCCCGCGTGGCTTCTCAGCTCGGACTCAGCACCCCGAGGAGGATAGTGGCGGCGGCGCAGGTTGAGGTGGAGAGCGCAGAGGTTGAGGAGGATATAGCCGAGCTGTACTTCGGCTCGCGCTGGGCTCCCAACTTCTACGCCTGGCTCTTACCTAAAGGCGAGGTGTGCGAAGTTGGCGTCGGCGTGCGCGGCGGCGGGCATTCACCCCGCGTTTACCTGGAGAGGTTTATGAAGGAGCACCCTATTGCAGGGCAGAAAATCACTGGCCAGAGCCAGCTGGAGTACGTAAAGGGCGCCTTTCCGGTGGCCCAGCCAAAGGACACCTTCGCAGAGCGGGTGCTCCTTGTGGGCGACGCCGGAGGCTTTGTGAAGGCGAGCACCGGTGGGGGGGTTATCACCGGTGGGATCTCTGCAAGGCTTGCTGCGAGGGCGTGCTGCCTTGCCCTCGAGGAGGGCGACTTCTCGGCGCAGTTTTTCAGGGAGAACTATGAGCGTGCCTGGAAGGCGGAGCTGGGGAGGGAACTGGAGGTGCACGAGCTTATCCGCAGGGTGTTCGACTCCCTCAGCGATAGCGAGATAGACGCGCTCTTTAAGGTGGCCAGGGAAGAGGACATCCCCTCGCTCATGGTAAAGTTCCCCGACACGGACCGCCCCTACGAGTTCTTCATGCAGCTCCTGGAGAAGGAGCGCTTCGTCAGGGCAATAGAGAGGTTTCTGAGGCTGGAAATCTAATCCTCCCTCACCACCTCAATCATCTGCCCCTCGCGGAGGCGAAGCTCCGGATAGGGGAATCTCGCCCTGCCCGCGTCGATGACCCTGACAACCTGAAAGGGCAGCTCTGCGATGCGCTTCCCTGCAAGGGAGGAATCCACCTGCAGAAACTCGCGCCTCTTCCGGCGCAGCACCCTCTCGGGGGGGGCTATCTCTAGCCTGCCCTCCTCCTCGAGTTTAATGAGGGTGTCCACTATCCTCCTGCCCGAGTCGCCCTCGCCGAAAGGGTTCTTTGCGCTCTTCATCCTCCTGTAAATCTCCTCGTCGCTTAATATGCGCCTCACCGTGCGCAGTATGTCCGCCTTCTCAACGCCCGCGAGCACATTACCCCCCGCCTCTATGGTCTCCGGCCTCTCCGTTGAGGTGCGCAGGGTTACGCAGGGCGTGTGGAGCACTATTGCTTCTTCCTGCACACCTCCTGAGTCTGTGAGCACCAGCTTTGCCCTGCTGAGCAGCATCAGGAAGTCAAGGTAGCCCACAGGCGGGAGAAGGTGGAGCTCCTCCTCCGCCCTCTTCAGGAGCCCGAATTCCTCCAGCCTCTGCCGCGTGCGCGGGTGCACCGGGAAAACCACCTTCTCGCGAAGCTCAAAGAGCGCCTCCATTATGCCGGCAAGCCTCTCTTTGCTGTCCACATTCTCTGCGCGGTGAAGCGTGAGAAGGAGAAAATCCTCCGGCACATCTTCGAGGATTTGCGATTTCTCCCGCGCTATCTCCAGGTTCTGAAGGGTGGCGTCCACTATTGTGTTACCCACGATGAATATCTTCTCCGGCGGAATCCCCTCCTCTATGAGGTTGAGCGCCGCCCTCTCGGTGGGGGCAAAGAGCACCTCGCTCACGTGGTCGGCAATAACGCGGTTGACCTCCTCCGGCATTGTGCGGTCGAAGCTTCTCAGCCCTGCCTCAACGTGGGCGAAGGCCACGTGGAGCTTGGCACAAGCTAAGGCACAGCTGAGCACCGAGTTGGTGTCGCCCTCTGCAATCACAGCGCTGGGCTTTTCCTTCAGAATTATCTCCTCCAGCGCCTCCAGGGCACGGGCGGTCTGGTAGGCGTGGCTTCCCGAGCCCACCTCCACGTTGTACTCGGGCTGGCGAAGCCTGAGGTCGCGTATAAAGCTCCAGAAGAGCTCGTCGTCGTAGTGCTGCCCTGTGGTAACAAAGGTGTAGTCCACGCCTCTGGCTTCAAACTCCCGCATCACCGGCGAGAGCTTTATAACCTCCGGGCGGGTGCTCGCCACCACCAGGGCGCGCATTACATTATCTCCTCCCTGAGCCTTACCACCTCGCCTATGACGGTGATCGCTGGCGGCGTGAGCTTTGCCTCCTGCGCCCGCTCTATTATGTCTGCAAGGGTGCCGGTTATAACCCTCTGCTCCTCCAGTGTGCCCTTCTCAATTATCGCCACGGGCGTGCTCGGAGGGCGCGACTTTTTAAACTCTTCTATAATCTTTGGAAGGTTCTTCACGCCCATGAGGATGACTATAGTGTCTCCCTTCAGGGAGGCGTAGTCCAGGCGCTCCTCCTTCTTCTCCGCCAGATGCCCTGTTACGAGGGTAACGCTCGAAGCGATGCCGCGGTGGGTTATGGGAATTCCCGCAAGCGCGGGCACGGCGATGGCGGAGCTCACTCCAGGCACGACTTCCACGGCTATGCCGTGCCTGCGCAGCGCAATCGCCTCCTCGCCGCCTCTCCCGAAGACGAAGGGGTCGCCCCCCTTCAGGCGGACCACCAGCTTGCCCTCCTCCGCCTTCTCAATCAGGAGCCGGTTTATCTCCTCCTGGGTGAAGGTGTGCCTGCCAGCCTGCTTGCCCACGTATATCAGCTCAGCTCCGGGTTTTGCGTAGGCGAGGAGCTTCCTGCTCACCAGGCGGTCGTAGATTATAACGTCCGCGCTCTGGATGAGCTTCATCCCCTTTACCGTTATCAGCTCCGGGTCTCCAGGACCGCCTCCAACCAGGTATACCTTCTTCATCACCCCAGCCCCAGGCTTCTTCTGAGCACTTCTGCGTTCACCTCGCCTGCCGAGGCAAGCTTCTTCTCCGCCACGTCGTTCACCACGACCTTAGCCGGCGCAAATATCGCCGGGTTTATCTTGTAGAAGTCGTAGTTCGCTTCCCTGAAAATCTCTTCGAAGGTCTTGCCGTACGCGGGCGAAAGCGACGACGGAAGCTCCTCAGCGGGTATGCCCTCACCCGCGAGGTAGACCTCGCCGCCGTAGATTATCATATCATTCGTAACTCCCATCATCTTTGCGTCATCTCCCACCAGGGGTGCCACCGGAGCCGTGCCTAGGGCAGAGTGTATCCTGGTGGTGTCGTAGCCCAGGTGCTGGGCCTTGTAGAGGGCGGTCTCCACAACTCTTGCCGAAATCTGCACCGCTCCCGCGATGGAGGAGGTTCTCGCTATGAGTATGTACAGGTTCTCCTCCGCAACGCCGCACGCCTTAGCGATGCTCTGCACCACCTCTTCGCCCGGGTATTTGCCAGCCTCGAGGGCAACAAGTGCCTCTTCACTCTCCTCTTCATAGCCCAGCGCCTCGTAGGTCTCCTTTGGCTTCTTTGCCAGTATCCTCGCCGGGCCTGAGCCCAGGGAGAAGAAGCCCTCGCCCTTTATGCTCCAGCCCGCCTTCTGGGAGCCCAGACACGCGATCGCAGGCCTTCGCACAGCCACCTCGACAGCGGGGAGAGTTGCAAAGCCGTAGTCGCGCATGCTGAGCTTAACCTCTCCCAGGCCGCCCATGCACGCCTCCGCGAAGAGCACGCCTGCGGCGAAGCTTCCCTTTGCCCTGACACCGCAGTCAATCAGCTTTGCCCCGCCCACGCGGGCGACGCTTATCCCCAGCTCATCCTGACGACGAATCATCTCCCGTGCAATCTCGCATGCGGAGCGGTTGAGGTTCATGGCAACTCACCTTTCTTAAAAATCGGCACAGGGTATATAAATCTACTCCCGCGGTTTGAAATTAAACAAGTTTTACATGTTAAACTTGTAATACGTTCATATGATCAAGACCTTTCGCGGTATAGACGAGGAAGTTTTCAGGAAATTTAAAGCGGAAGCAGTGAGACAGGGCATAAGCCTGGGCAAAGCTTTGACCGGAGCTATGAAGCTGTGGTTAGACAAGCACAAAAAGACGAGAAAAAGGGGGAGCATGCTGCAGCTTAAGCCGGTGGATTGGGGGAAAGGTACAGAGAGAGCGAGTACGGAGGTTGATGAAATCCTCTATGGTGAGTAGATGTCTGCCTTTATAGACACCTCTGCTATAGTTGCCTATTACAACTCCAGGGACCAGCACCACACGCAGGCGGTGGAGATACTTTCAAGGGCGATTAAGGGAGAATATGGCAGCCTTTTTATTTCTGACTATGTGTTTGAGGAGGCTGTTACAGTTACCCTTGTGAGAACGAAGAATCTGGAGCTTGCCGTCAGGCTTGGTGAAGTCCTGCTCAACTCTGAAATTGAGATTCTCAGAGTAGATGAGGATGCCTTCACTTTGGCATGGGAAATTTTCAGGGATGCTAAGATGAGTTTTACCGACTGCACCAATCTAGCTCTAATGAGACTGTACGGCATCCCCACCATAATAACCTTCGACAGGGGCTTTGCAGAACGTGGGGTGAGGGTTGTGCCGTGAAGAGTTATAAAAAGGAGATTTAGAATTAATTGGGATCGTGCTCCTGAAACTTAACCAGTGTAACGGTCATATTAATATACCAGGAAGACCACTTAGATGGGTCATCTTTTTGTATTACTACACAACCGAGTTTAACTCCTCCAGCAGCCTCTCAAGGTCGAGCTTCCTGAGCTTTGCCTGCTTCTCAATGGTGGAGAAGGCGTCGCACTCGCATATGCCGTAGCGGTTCAATAACTCTGCGGCGCGAGGGTAGCGCCTGTAAACCTCATAGACGCGCGTCTTGGCGGTTATCTTCATCAGTACTTCCTCCCGAAGGCGAGGTAGCCGGTGTGCCCCAGCATCCTGGTTTTCGGGCGGGTTCCAACTTTCTTAACCTCAATCTCCCGCTCCAGAATCTCTATAACCCGCTTGTCCTTGAAGTCCGCCTCCTGCATCGCAAGGTACGCCTTGCGTATCTGCTCTATGTAGGGGTTGTAGACCACAACGAAGCCGCCGTGGCGAAGGGCATTGTACGCGTGCTGCATCGCCAGCCAGGGGTCGGGCATGTCGAAAATCACCGCATCCACTTCGCGCTCCTCTATACCCTGGCGCACGTCCGCAAGCCTGGCAACTATCCTGTCCTCCACACCAGCGAGGGCGAAGTTCCTCCGCGCAATCTCAAGGTGATCTTTGCGAATCTCGTAGGTGTAGACTTTTCCCTTCTCTCCGACTATATGCGCCAGGTATATTGCCAGTGCACCCGTACCTGTGCCCGCCTCCACAACACGCGAGCCCGAGCCTATGCCGGTGTAGGCTATTATAGGCCCTATCTCCTTCTTCATCACTATGCTCCCCGCGCGGGGGAGCTTGTCGTAGTAGTCCACCACGCCTGGCTCAAGCAGGTAGAACTCGTGTCCCAGGTGGGAGTAGAGCTTATCCCCTGGTTTTGCGTTGCTGAGCTTCACTACCCCCAAGCTGGTGTGGAACTCCTCCACATCATTGCTCAGCAGATACTTCTTGCCCCGCTTGTCTATGAGCAGTCTCACCTTGCCCAGCCCCTGTAGAACAGTAGGTATACCACCAGAATTAGCAGCAGGGTGAGCAGCAGCACAGTCTTAACACTCTGCGCGTCGCTGCCAAATACTATGGGAAAGGGGCCTATCAGCACCACACCGCCGCCGCGCACCTCAGTCTTGCCCTCACCGCCTCTCACAGCGAAGCTCATCATGCCCACGAATATCAGAATCATACCTATGAACACCAGAAGGATACCCATGCCTACAAGCTCTTCCCTCATGCTGCCCACCAAAGCTTTTTATACAACCGCGTATTTAATGACTATGATTTCTTTCTTATTTCCGGAGGTCTAACATGTCAAAGCTTGATGAATTTCTTGCCATGGACATAAGGAAGTTCATGGTAATACCCATCGCCATGCTCATCGCGGGCATAGCGGTGGTTGTAACGGGCTACACCTCGGGCACGCTTCCGATGAGCATTGACTTCAGAGGCGGGACACTTTTAGTTGCTCCCTATCCGGGGGATGGGATAGAGGGGAGCGTGGCTGAGCAGCTCATGGAAGAGCTTGGCTACGAGGTTAAGACCCGCGTGGTGAGCGACGCCTTCGGTAACCGCGAGCTTGAGATATTCATAAACCATGCGCTGAGCAGTGCCGAGATGAAGCGCGCAAGGGAGGTGCTCTCCCGATTTGGCATAGCAGAGGAGAGCATAGCCAGTGACATAATCTCACCCTCGCTGGGCGAGGCATTCTTCAGGCAGGCGATCTATGCGCTGCTATTCGCCTTCGCCTTCATGGCGGTTACCATATTTCTGAGATTCAGAACCTTTGTGCCCAGCTTTGCTGTTGTGCTCTCAGCATTCTCGGACATCGTGGTTACGCTTGCGGTGATGTCGCTCCTGGGGATTGAACTATCCAAGGGTTCGCTGCTTGCACTCCTCCTCCTGGTGGGTTACTCAGTGGATACAGACATACTGCTCACCACTCGCGTTCTTGTTCATCGTGAGGGAAACCTGGTGGCCAGGATTAAGCGCGCCATGGAAACGGGTTTGACAATGAGCATCACCACCTTCACAGCCATGATGGTCCTCTTCTTCGTTTCTTCATCCAAGGTGCTGGATGACGTTGCACTGGTGATAATGATTGGCATGCTGGTGGACATAATCAATACCTGGATTCAGAATGTGGGAATACTTCGCTGGTATGTGGAGCGGAGAGCGAGAGCATGAGTCTTGAGGAGATAATTAAAATACGCAGAGTGCAGCTACTTCTAGCCCTGGTGGCACTTTCGCTGCTCACCATGTACGCTCATGACCCTCCGCTTTCGCTGGGCTGGGATCTGAGCGGTGGGAGTGAGCTCAAAGTAAAGACAGAGCAGCCTCTGCCCTATGTAACACCTGATGGCAGCACAGTGACAATGGAGCTTATTGTGGAAATACTGGAGAAGCGCCTTAATGGCCTTGGCATAAAGGACTTCTCCATCTCGCCCTGGGGGAAGCAGTACCTTATTATCGACTTTGCGGGCACCGACCCTGAGCAGGCGAGGGAGCTTATTGAGAGGCAGGGCAAGCTTGTGGTGAAGGTGGGTAACCGCACCGCCTTCACTGGAAGCGAGCTTGTGCGCATAGCACCTTACACCAAGAGTCTGAGCACAGGGAAGTGGCAGGTGCCCTTCACAATAAGTGAAGAGGCCGCGAAGCGCTTCCGCGAGGTGGCACTTCTAGCGCTGCGCGACGTCGGCATAGACCCCCGGAATGTTACGAACTTTGAATCTCTCGCCAGAGACCCGCGTGTCCCCTGGGTGGAAATGTACCTGGATGATGTGCTTGTCAACAGTGCCCCTATAGGTGCAAGCCTGTGGCAGGAGTTCATCGTCGCCGGAAAGGCTCCGCGCGACCTGGTGCTTGAAACTGGTACAGATGAGGAGGCAGAGACACAGGCCAAGAATGTCGAGGTGGTTCTCCGCTCGGGTGCATTGCCAATAAAGCTGGAGGTCATCTCGGTCTCAAGTGTACCTCCTGAACTCGGAATGCAGTTTGCCAGGAATGCGGCAGTCGCTGGAATATTTGCAATCATCGCCGTTGCTCTGGTGATTTTCCTCCGCTACCGCGCGGCTTCGATTGTGCTGCCGATTATTGCTACCGGCGTAAGTGAGGTGATAATCATCCTGGGCTTTGCCTCGCTGATACGCTGGGACCTCGATTTACCTGCCATCGCCGGTATAATCGCCGCCGTGGGTACTGGTGTTGACGACCAGATTGTTATAACCGATGAGGTATTGCTCCAGCGCACCTACTCAATGCGCTCCCGCATAAGGCGGGCCTTCTTCATAATCTTCTCAGCGTGGTTCACAACGGTGGCGGCGATGGTGCCGCTGTTCATGATAGGTATGGCTGCGCTGAAGGGATTTGCCCTAACCACAATAATAGGCGTTACTATTGGAGTCTTCATCACCCGCCCGGCTTATGCGAGGATAGTGGAGCACCTCTTCGGGAAAACTAAAAAAGTCAGGAAGAGGAAAAGGAAGAGGTAGAGCATGTACATCATAATAGTTGGTGCCTCCAAGATAGGCCTTGCCCTTGCCCGGCTCCTGATAGAGGAGAAGAGCAACGTGGTTATAGTGGAGAGGGACGAGGCCAAGGCAAAGGAGATAGCCGAGGAGATAGATGCCCTGGTGATAAACGGGAGCGGCACGGAGATAGATGTGCTCAACGAGGCCGGGGCAGAGAAGGCGGACGTCATAGTCAGCGCCACCAGCGACGACGCGGTGAATTTAATGGTGTGCGAGCTTGCGCGTATGCTGGGCATTCAGCGCAGAATTACCCTCTCCCAGAATCCAAAGCACGAGGAGATTTTTAAGGAGGTGGGTGTTGAGCAGATAATCTACCCCAGCAGGACGATAGCCAAGTACATCCGCAACCTGATCCTGCGCCCTGGGGTCAAGAGTGTGCTCACCACCATGCAGGACGCGGACATAATTGAGATTACAATACCCGAGGATGCACTCGTGGTGGGCAAGGAAATTCGCGAGATAGGCATGCCCGAAGGCTCGACGATAGCGGCAATACACCGCAATGGCGAGCTTATTATACCCCGGGGGAGCACAGTACTAAAAGCAGGGGATAGGCTCACCATCCTGGCCAAGGTGGGTGTGGTTGAGAAGGTGGCAAATCTGATTAAGGAGAAGGCAGTGTAGCCAGTAATTGCCTGTTATTTTCTCTCTAAACCCTCTATAATTTCCCATATTTTCATAAATTCCTTCCAGTTTTCTTTCATTTTATCTGTAAGAAAGTATAAAGATATTGACGTGTTGCTTGACTCTATTAACCCGTGCTCTTCGAGCAGTTTAAGGTGATATCTAATATCCTGATATGTTAGCTTTAATTCTCTGGCAAGCTGGCTTGTTGTATATGGCCTCTCTTTCAATCTTCTGACAATCCTGGCTCTAACTAGGCCTCCACGGGTTACGGCAAATATCCACCAGAGCAATTTTCGGTTCATATATTTTTTGTTTCAAATGAAATACTGTGATTTTATTGGAAATTTTATATTTTTATTTAAATTTCAGGGTATTAAGCTGAACTATAAAAATGTTCTACATTATGCCACAC
>WANW01000040.1 GCA_015521615.1 Candidatus Hydrothermarchaeota archaeon | reverse complement strand
TTCTCCTCGGAGTTATTGATAATTCAATCTCATACGCATCCCTCTGAATTTTTGATGGGTTAACGGCTATGTATATTCTCAGGGTGTAGTTTTCAATAAGCTGGGGCAGGGATATGTTTACAACTCTTGTTTCGCTGACATTCCAGTTTCCAGCATTATCGCTTCCATAAACTCTATAGGTATAGACACCATTTGCAAGAGAGGTTTTGTTGATGTGCCAGCTATCTCCAGAGCCCTGCATTGTATAATTAACACCATTCCACTCAAGAATTGCCTGTGAAAGAGCTTCGCTTGCTGTTATGTTGATGTATACATAGTCAGCGCTTATTATACTGTTGTTTGCCGGAGTCGGAGCCACAAAGATTATTTCAGGTGGAATTAAATCGGTTCTGTTGGCTTTTATTCTTGAGGTGCTCAGGTAGAGCCTGTAATCTCTCTCCTCCAGGATAACCGCCCTTCTCGCATATACAGCAACTTCCGCAAGGTAGCTGTTCTCCTCCTTTCCCGAAGCTCCGCCAGCGATTATCCTTATCCTGAGGATGTAGTCGTCTCTTACCTCAGGCAGCGAGACGTTGATCGTTCTCAGCTCGGTGGCATTCCAGTTGCCCGCAGAGTCTCTCCCATAGGCTCTGAAGGAGTATATGCCAGAGGATAGCCCGGTTATGTTGACATGCCAGCTATCTCCAGAGCCCTGCATGGTGTAATTAACGCCGTTCCACTCAAGAATCGCCTGCGAAAGAGCCTCGCTCGCCGTTATGTTTATGTAAACGTAATCAACATTAACTGTTGAGCCATTGGCAGGCGTTGGAGAAACAAACGCTATGCTCGGCGCTACGAGGTCTGACCTGTTTGCCCTCAAAGCTCTTCCGGAAGATAATCTCAGCCTGTAATTTCCTTCATCAACAACAATCGCATTTCTTGAGATTATATTAAGCTCTGCTATGTAGTTGTTCTCTTCTCCATGACCTGCTCTTCCGGAGATTATTCGCAGGGTTAATATGTAGTTGTCCCTTGAAACCGGTACTGATACGTTAACAGTCCTTTTCTCAGTTGAATTTATATTTCCGGCGAGGTCTATTCCATAAGCCAGAAAGCTGTAAATTCCTGAGCTGAGACCGGTTATGTTGATATGCCAGCTTCTGCCTGAGCCTTGCATTGTATAATTAACGCCATTCCATTCAAGCAAAGCTGTGTTAAGCTGCTCATTTGCTGTTATGTTTACGAATAAGTAATTCCTGCTTATTGTTGAGCCGTTGGCAGGAGTTGGAGGAACAAAGGTTATGCTCGGTTTTGCTGTGTCAACTGTGAAAATAACGCCTGCTGAGCCCACGTTGCCAGCGCTGTCGTTAGCATAAACCGTTAAGGCGTGCACACCATCGCTTAAGCCAGTTAGCGTTGTGTTCGGAGTGAAGCTAACATTGGCTCCGCTATCTAAATTATACCACCAGGAGCTTATCTGCTCATTTGTGCTGACATTAAGAGCTACTGAGCTTGTGTTATAGGTTTTGTTCTGCGGGGAATAGATTGTTATCACCGGCGGTATTGTATCAGCTTCGTATAAAGTTATATCAACTCCAGAAACGCCAGAAAAGGTCGCATCTATAAGGTCTGCATTCTGACAGCTGGTTTTGTTTATCGCTACGCCGTAGGGCTCGCCAGCGTCATAGCTGAGGTTTCCATCAGTATCCATAAAGGCTCTGACGTAGTAGCTGCCTGAAGTAACGTTTATGGTGTAGCTTCCTGGTGCAGAGATGTTTGTAGAGAAAAGCGGCACTGCAAAAGCGTCGCAGGAGTAGAGAACTTCAATGTAAATCATGCCTGTGCTGCTCCCAGAGTAGTATATTCTGCCTGAAATGGGATATTCCTGAACTGGAGGAAGACCGCCCGCTGCCAGAGGTAAATAATCTTTGCCTACGTATACGTCGTAGGGATAATCGCATATCCCATCGCCATCGTTGTCAACGCAGCTCTGGGAGTAGCCATACCCAGTTGTGGAAAACCAGGCATTGCCGCCTATGTAACTGCCGCCTATTATGTTTCTGCCAGCTTTCTTAGTAGTGTTCCAGATTGCTTCAAAATTCACCTGAGAATATACATTCTGGGAGTTGTTGAATACGTTGTTGTAGACTGTGAGATTTGGGTGGTAGTTTACAGTGTTCCCGTAGGATATGCCGATGTAGTTTTGCACAATTAAGGAGTTTTTTATGGTTATGTTATCAACGTTGTAGCCTATGTTTATGCCATTGTTTGCGCTGTTTTTAATTGTGCAGTTATCTACTGCTATGCGGCTGCTGCTCTTTTGAGGGTCTCCTAAGAAAATGCCATCGCTGCTGTTCTCAATTTTTGTGCTAAATATGCTGACGTTATCCGCCTGCTTTACCGAAATCCCCGTGCTCCAGTTTGCTATTGTTATGTTCCTTATCGTTATGTTTGCGGCCTTTATCTGATTTGAGCCGATGAGTATGCCTATGCCGGAGGGAGAGCCTGCTAATTTATTCCCATTTCCGTTTATGGTTACGTTGCTTGCCCTTATCCAGAGGCATGCTGACGCTGTTGTGTTCACTATGTCGCTGGCCAAGGTGTAATAACCAGCTGAGCTTATCACCTGGCATGAGGTTATCTGCGCAGCGCTAACTGTGGCGAGCGTTGTTAGGAAAATCAAAAATGCGAGAAGGATTCTCATTTCGCTCACTCCAGCTCAATGTTCACAACCCTGAAGCTTCTGAGAACCTTCTTTTCCTCTACATCCACGATTATCAGCTGTTTTTCTGTTTTTATCTGATAAAGCGTTCTGTTCGGCAGGTTTCCGTAGATAACCGGGTATTTCCTCGCAAGCACTGTTAGATTTTCCGGAGTTAGCAGTGTTATTTTATATTTCTGACCTTCAACTCCAGCTATTTTTGCTGCCTCACGCTTAAAAGCTTCTGCATTGCTCGCTTTCACGTGCTTTGAGCTTTTCTCGCCTGCGAATGTGCATGCTGCGAAGAGCAGTAAAGTGAATAAGAGGAGATATCGCCGCTCATGCATAGAACTCAAGGACATCCCCGCTCGGTGAGTTGTCCCCGAAGGTTACGTCAGCAGTGGTAAACGTTGTTGAGTCAACGTCCACAGCTATGATCAGGTTGTACTTCTTATCGCTCCAGAGCTTGAGCTCCTGAGTTGCTCCCAGCAGAACATTAAACTTGCCGTTGCTGACAACATCGTTGAGAGTTTCAGTATACAATATCGTGCCGCTGCTCGGATCCTTGACATTTATCTGCATGCTCGCAGTCGCTACCGGATTACCGTTCAAATCAGTTATTCCGCCCTGCAGATTTACTATCGTCGGCTGCTTTGTCGTGTACTTCAAATCATCATTTGAAGCATCGTAGTAGCTTATGTGCGGGTTCCCGCTTGAGTCAAGGGCTATTGAAGCATACTGGCCAACATCGCCGGCGCTGTCAACTGTTTCAATATGCCAGCCTGAGGCGTCCTTGTATGCATATTTCAAATCCGTGTTTGAAGCATCGTAGTAGCTTATGTGAGGATTGTCATTGGCATCAAGGGCTATTGAAGTAAACCAGCCAACATTGCCACCGCCACCGGCGTCAACTGTCTCAGTATGCCAGCCTGAAGCATTTTTGTATGCATACTTCAGAGCTCCGTTTGTGGTATCGTAGTAGCTTATGTGCGGATATCCATTGGCATCAAGAGCTATTGAGGTATACATGCCAACAGAGGCTGTGCCGCCGGTGTCAACTGTTTCAATATGCCATATCCCTAAAGCGTCTTTGTATGCGTACTTCAGAGTTCCGTTTGTAGAATCCAAGTAGCTTATGTGCGGATTATCGTTTGAGTCAAGGGCTATTGAGGTATATGAGCCAACATTGGCGGTGCCACCGGTGTCAACTATTTCAGTTACCCAGCTGCCTGAGGCAGTTTTGTATGCATACTTCAAGTCTCTGTTTGTGCTATCGTAGTAGCTTATGTGGGGATTGCCATTTGAGTCAAGGGCTATTGAGGTATAGTAGCCAACTACCCCTGTAGAGTCTACCAGTTCAACAACCCAGTTATAAGTGGTTCTGGAAGCATACATTAAATCGCCGTTTGTATTATCAAAGAAGCTTACGTGCGGGTTTCCGTTAGCGTCAATTGCTATTGAGGTATACCTGCCAACATCTCTTGTGCTGCTGAATGCTGTTTCAACACGCCAGCTCGTGCCATCCCAGTATGCATACTTCAAATCTTTGTTTGTATAATCGTAGTAGCTTATGTGGGGATAGCCGTTCTGATCTATGGCTATGGAGGTATGCCAGCCAACATCGCCACCACTGTCAACAACCTCCGCGCCTGCACTGCCCATCGCTACCAGAACAAAAACCAGCACACCCGCAAACTTTGCCCATCCCATATTTCTTTTCACCTCCGGGAAAAAGAGGGGAAAAACAGCAAAGAACTTGCCAGTCGTGCGGCAAACTCTCTACTGTTCTGCCCCTCTTAGGTAATGGTGAAATTTGAAAAATTATTTTTTTATTTGCCAGCTAATTAATAAATTTTTCGTGCCATGGCATGGCATGGCACTTTGAAGCCATATTCCTGCCTCGTTTGTGTGGCCGGAGCTTTGCTATGCCAGAATTTCCCTCAGTGCTGAGATTAACCTTCTGTTCTCCTCTGGCGTGCCCACGGTTATGCGCACGTGGTCGCCCTTTAAGCCGGGTAAACCAGAGACGTTCCTGACGATTATTCCCCTGCGGTATAGCTTTTCCATCAGCTCCCCCGCGGGTATGCCGAGAAGCTTCACCAGAAGGAAGTTCGCCTCCGAGGGATAGGGCTTTAAGCCCCGGATTTTCTGAAGCTCATTAAATAAGCGCTCCCTCTCCTGTATAATCCTGTCTTTCGCCCTGTTAAAGTACTCCACTTCTTCTATAGCCTTAACCGCGGCCTTCTCGGCGATGCGGGATATGCAGAAGGGGTTGCGTATCTTTTCTAAAAGCTCGGCGATTTTCTCACTCGCAAGGGCATAACCAACCCTCAAGCCGGCAAGACCGAAAAATTTGGAAAAGGAGCGCACAACTACGAGGTTCTCATATTCTCTCACCTTATCTGCGACGCTCCTGCCGCAGAACTCGAAGTACGCCTCGTCCACCACCACCGTAGCCTCTGTGCCAGCGACTATCCTCATTATATCTCCCTTAACCATGGCAGCGCCCGTAGGGTTGTTGGGAGAGCAAAGGAAGATGAGCTTCGCATCTTCAGCTGCGCTGAGAATCTCATCCAGGGACGGGTAAAGTTCCCTACCGTGGGGCTCAACAAAGGCTATGCTGGCATCGCGGAGCATCGCCAAAAAGGCATACATGGTGTAGGTGGGTAAAGGGATAACCACTCTATCTAAAGGCTCAAGAAAAAGAGTACAGAGGTGGGAGAGAAGCTCTCCCGCACCATTCGCTAAGGCAATGTTCTCTTCAGGCAGGCCGGTATAGTGGCTCAGCTTCCGCTTGAGTTCTGCGTAGCTGGGGTTTGGATACCTCGCAGCCTGCCTTGCCTCTTCTGCTATTGCTCTGAGAATGCTCTCAGGTAGAGGGTATGGGTTCTCGTTGGAATTGAGGTTCACTATTTTTTCTCTGGGTACACCGTACCTCTCTGAAATATCCTCAGGGAACTCTCCGGCGTCATAGCTCTCTAGGTATTCAAGGCTAAGCCTGTGCATCACTCAACCGCTTTCTTTAACTCTTCAATTTCTTTCTCGAGGTCCTCCAGGCTTACAACCTTTGCCTCTTTCTCCTCAGCACCTGCCAGTGCCCAGAACAGCCTGGCTGAGACAAGCATCAGCTTACCCGCGTAGCCTGGAGAGTAGGGGAGAAGTTTTGCGGCAATATCTCCGCACTTCTCCAGTGTCGCCTTATCCAGTTTTGATGCCTTCTCGGCGGCTAAGCCTAAGACGGTTATTCCAGCGCCAAGAACGCGCTCCCTTGCAGCGTAAGCCTTAGCCGCCTCGCTTGTTACCCTATGCACTCCCATTTTTCTCACCTCAGTAGTCAAGATACTTCATTATCTCCCACGGAGTTACGTACAGGCAGTACTGGTTCCACTCGTCTATCTTCAGGTCCACAAGCGCATCGTAGATATGGCTGCCAAGGGCGCGCTGGATTACTTCGTCTGTGGTGAGATGACCTATGGCATCTCTCAGTGTTGTGGGAAGTTCTCCCACGCCGTACTCCTCCTTCTCCCTCGGGCTGAGCTCGTAAACGTCGGCAGTGAGCGGGTCTCCCGGGTCTATCTTCTTCTTTATGCCGTCCAAACCTGCGGCGAGCATCACAGCAAAGGCCAGGTACGGGTTGCAGCTCGGGTCTGCGCCCCTGTACTCGGCTCTAACCGCCTTTGGGGAGGCGAAGTACTGCGGAATCCTTACCAGAGCGCTCCTGTTGCGTGGAGACCAGCAGATGTAAATAGGTGCCTCAAACCCGGGCACAAGGCGCTTGTAGCTGTTCACTGTGGGGCAGGTAATGGCGGTAATAGCCTTTGCATGCTCCAGCAGGCCACCTATGTAATACCTTGCAGTCTGGCTGAGCATATACTCGTCATCAGGATCAGCGAACACTGCCTCACCCCTGAAGGGGTCTCCCTTCCACAGGCTCTGGTGAGTGTGCATGCCGCTGGCGTTGTCGAGATAGAGGGGCTTGGGCATGAACGTCGCAAGAAGGCCATACTTCTTTGCAATATTCTTTGCCACCAGCTTGTATATGTAGAAGGCATCACCGCACTCGATAAGCTCCTTGGCCCTGAAGTCTATCTCCACCTGACCTGCAGTCGCCACCTCATGGTGGTGATACTCCACGTCGAGACCCATAAGGTCCATGTAGTAAGCTGCCTCATTCCTGAACTCAACCGTCGTGTCCTCAGGCGGTGACCTGAAGTAACCCTCCTTGGGTCTTATTATATAGTTGCCAGGAGCTACCTCTGGACTCTCCGGCATAACCCTGGGCGGACCCCAGCTGTCTCCAGCACCGCCATTCGGGCTCACCCACAGGTCATAGGTCAGCTTCGTGGGGTCTATGCTGTTAAATACGAAAAACTCTATTTCTGGGCCAAATATTGCCTTAAAGCCCATTTTTTCTGCTTCTTTTATAGCATTCTTTGCCGCATAGCCGCGGGGATCACACGTGGCAATCTTACCGCCATCCTTTGCGGCAAAGGCTTCGTATACATCACCAAACATTATGGCAGTTTTCTGCAGCGGGTCAGTAACCCACGGGAGAACTTTGAGCGTCTTTGTATCCGGCATCCACACCATGTCGCTCTCCTGAATCCCCTTGAATCCCCTTACGCTTGAGCCGTCGAATCCTATACCTTCCTTTAGCGCGTCTCCTTCTATGAAAATCCTCGCCGGAATGTGGAAAGCCTGCAATATTCCCCTTATATCACTAAAAAGACATAGAACTTGCTTTACTTCATTCTCTTTTAGTACCTCCTTCGCACGCTGTATCTCATCCACCATGGACATCACCCACAAGGTCTTAGATAATGAGAGGTATAAAAACCTTTTTGTTAATTTTTATGAAAATTTATGAATGAGTAAAATCATCCAAATTCCTGTTTTTCTTTTTAAGCATTTCTTCAATTGTTGCGTAGAGGGTTGGAATGTCTATCGGCTTTGTGATGTAATCGTCTGCCAGCTCCATAGCTTCGCGGCTTTCTTTTTCTATGGTAGAGCGCACACTTACGACCACAACAGGTATATCCTTAAGGTTCTCATCTGAGCGAAGTCTGCGCAGGAACTCTGTGCCATCCATGCGGGGCATCATAAGGTCCAGGAGGATGAGGTCGGGCCTCATCTCCCCGAGAAGTTTGAGAGCCTCTTCGCCCCCCTCAGCGAGCACCGTCTCATACCCCTTCCGGTTTAAAATCATTTCAATCATGGCTAGGATATCCGGCTCATCATCCACAACCATTATTTTTGTCATTTTTATTCCTCACTCACAAGCAGGTTTGCCAGCTTCTTTATGGCTACGCTCCCTGGCGACTTTGGGTTGGCCAGCATCACAGGTTTGCGCTCTTCCACGCCGCGGTAAACCTCTAGGTCCACGGGTATTGTGACAATTACTCTGTGCCCAAGGCTATCTTCCACCTCTTTAACACTCATCTCTCCCATGCCCCTTCCCACCTTGTTTAACACTATACGCAGAGGTTTGTTCATCTCTTCCACTATTCTTACCGCCTTCAAATTAGTTATAACTATGGGGAGCCAGGGATTCACAACCAGCAGCACCTCATCGCACGCTCTGAGGATATTTCTCAGACTTTCTCCCAGGCTGGGAGAGGTGTCTATAATAATATAATCATACTCACCGCGCAGATTCTCAACCACCTGCTTGAGATTGCCCAGGTCCATCTCCTTAACACTGGTTATTGAGCCGGCGAGCAGGTGCAGACCGGTGCCCGAGTGTATATAGACACTCTCCCTGGCAAAGGAAGGATCTTTAAGGGCGTAGCTTATCCCTGGCGGGACAACATCGATAATCCCCAGATAGAGGCTCAGATTTGGTGAGATGGAGTGTGCATCTATGGCGAGCACTCGCTTCTTAAAGTCAAGCATTAAGCTCAGGGCGAGATTCAGAGCCACCGCTGTCTTGCCCACCCCTCCCTTGGCTGATATTATCCCTATTACTCTCCCCCTGCGATTTCTATCAGCCACTACTCTTCCTCCATGCTGCTCTTTATCCTTCCTACCGCCTCGACAACTTCCCTGCGGTAAACCCTCTTCTTGCGGTATATAAATATGGCGGCGTACACTAATAAACTCACCGCCGACAGGGCAAGTATAGGAATTAGAAACTTTTTGAAATTCAGCTTTTTCTTTTCCTGCTGGAGTACCAGGGTCAGGGGATGCGAGAGCTCGCCTCCTTCACCAGACACAGTTGCGGTTAGGGTGTAGCTGCCAGGCGAAGCTTCACGGGGAGGTTTGACTTTGAAAACAATCTCCCTGGTATACCCGGGAAGTAGCAGGCTCGCTGTCTCAAGCGGTGAGACTTCCCAGCCAGGTGGTGCCAGCAACCGTATGGTGACATTCATCGCCTCCAGAGTGGGATTAATTATACGGAGCTTGACTTCAGATTCTCTTCCCGGAACCGCATACATGGCGAGAGCACCAGGAAACTGAAGAAGCTCAACTCCACTGGTGCTGGTGTAGAACACATTCAGCTGCCGGATGGGCCAGTATATATATGGTGAGTACTCTCCGGCTATGTTCCCTATCTCATACTCCAGGGTATGAACCTCATATGGGTCTACCTGGGTAAGACGCCATGCGATAAGAGGATCTGCCTCGAGCACTGCCACGTTGCTTTTAAAACTTATGCCCTCCACCCTGGAAGCAATCTCCTTTGGAATCTCCTCCAGTACTTCAATGCTATTCACCTCTCTGCCCGAGTTTTCAACCTCAAGGGTCACAATGGCTCTTCCCCTCTTTTCATCCAGATAAACCATCCTGAGTACTGCGGGCCTCTCAAAGCCCGGCGGATACGGCTTAATTCTGAATATGAAGCTGGCTGTTGCCTCCTCTTCTGCACCTCTTACCCTGAGCACCGCCCTGTGGTCTCCAGGCAGCGCACTCCGGGGGACACTTATTGCAATGTTCACCCCTGCGCTTTTGTTACTCCCGAGGGTAAGCTCCTGCGGCTTGAGTGTCACCCAGCTTTCCGGGATGCCTTCTATGCTAAGCCTCAGACCCCTCACCTCCTCACCTGAAGGGTTCTCAAGCTCAAAGGACAGGGCCGAAGCATCACCAGGTCTGCCTTCTATCAGCACCGGGAAGAAGATAAACCTCAGGTGGGGTGTCTCATTCTTGAGACCACCTTCGAGCCGTTCACGCTCCGCTACTACACTAAGTGTAATCTCCTTTGAAGCTGAAGCGGAGCGGTTGTTGTAGTATACCCTTGCCACCACACGATACTCCCCCTCGCCCGAGGTAACGAAATAGCTGCTGAGGAAGCTAATATTATGCCCTGCTGGTAGAACCAGGGGTGCAAGGGTTAACTTCTTCACTGGCACTGTGCCGGAATAAATCTCCATCTCCGGCTCTATTGTGGTTGCCATGTTACCAGTATTTTTAACCTCAAGTACAAAATCGACCATCTCATTCTGAGTTATTGCTCCGGGCAGCACAGAAAAAGAGGAGATCTCCACCTGCACAAGCGGAGAAGATGCTGTGATGTTTAATTCTTCACCCTCCACCCCTTCCAGAGCTGCTACTTCCACTCCTGTCGCAGTCAATATCAGCAACAACGCAGCACAGATATATCGAACCATAACTCTCACTGCACTCATCTCTTTTTGGCTGGAAATTCTTTATTTACCAGATAAATAAATCTTACGCCGGAATTTTCTTTACAAGAGATTAAATGTGCTTTAGGAGGCAGTTATTGAACACTGCACATTTGCGCAAATCATGGTATAGCATATAAGGTTGGAGTCGGGATTATTTACTGAAAAAATCATCATGCCCACTCCTATGGATATTTTCCCATACCCCAAGGCAAGGCAGTTCCAGGATGAGCTCATGCACCGCATCTTTACCAGCGATGCCATGCTTGCATGCGTGCCTACCGGCGTTGGGAAGACCATCGCCGCACTCTGCTCCTTCCTTGCAGACCGCCTGCCCGGAGAGAAGATAGTGGTGCTCACGCGCACAAAATCCCAGGCTAAAATTTTCCTTGAGGAGACCCGTGCAATCGCAAGACATGTTAAGAAGCCCTTGCTGGCGGTGCACCTGCGCTCAAAGCAGGAGGTTTGTCCCATTTTTTCGCAGAGTGACACAGGCTATGAAGAATTCCTCCAGCTCTGCAAGCTCAACCATAAATGCGAGCATCGCAGAAGGTTCAGAGCAAGAGTTGAGGAAATCCCGATGCTTGCAGCTCAGCTCGGGCAGGAAAATATGAGCTCTGGAGAGGGGATGAACTACTCCAGACTTCTTGAATACGGCTGTCCGCATGCGGTTGCCATGGAGCTGGCACGCTTCGCTGACGTGGTTATCGCCAGCTACAATTACCTGCTCAACCCTTTCCTGAGGAGCACCTTTCTGGGGAAGCTGGGCGTAAGCATGGAGGAGCTTCTCCTTATAGTGGACGAGGCCCACAATCTCCAGAGCATGGACATGCTGAGCAGGAGTCTGAGCAGGCGCAGCATTGAGCTTGCGGCAAGGGAGATAAACTATGACTTCTCCCGCATCCTCAAACTTCTTGAGGGCAGGGATGAGCTGCTTAAAGCTGATGAACTCATCTCAGCAGAGGAAGCTGACTTCCTCTATCAGCGCGGTGTGGAGGTGCTGGAAAGGAAGCTTCGTAAGGGGAGGAAGGTTTCCTACACATACCGGGTGGCGAGCTTTCTCAGGGCTGCGCTTAAGCTCAGCAATGACGAGAACTGGATATTCTTCCGCCAGGGTAAAAGGCTACATCTTAAGCCTCTGTTTCCCTCTGAACTGGTGGAGCCGCTGAAGGAGGCCAGAAAGCTACTGCTAATGAGCGGCACTCTGGAGCCCGTGGAGATGTATGCCGAGATGCTTCACCTTGAGCACGCGGAGACATACACTCTCCCCAACATATACAGGAACAACCTCTACTACCTTGGGATAAGCTCCGGACTTAGCACATCCCTGGCAGAGAGGCAGCGCAGAGGCGAGGAGCTGTGGAGAAGCTATGCCCGCGTAATCAGGGAGATTTATGAGGCAACACCCAGGGTGACTCTTGTCTTCTTCCCTTCCTATGATGTGCTCGAGAGTGTGAGAAAGTATTTCAGTGCACCTGCAGAGCCCAGAAGAGCAGATGAAGTGGAGGCGTTCATAGCAGAGGCCAAACGTGGAGGAAAGCTTGCGATATTCGCTGTCGCAGGCGGTAAGCTCAGCGAGGGGGTAGAGTATACAGTTGAAGGGGAGGGTGGAAAGAAGAGCGTCGTTGGGAGTGTGGTTATCGCCGGTTTCCCCTTTCCTGTACCTGACTTTGAGATGGAGCTGAGACGAAGCATGTTTGAAAGGCGTTTTGGCGCAGCGAGAGCCTTTGCATTCCTGTCCCTCCTCCCCATGATAAACCGCGTACTCCAGAGCGCAGGCAGAGCGGTGAGAAGCTACCGTGACAGAGCCTGCGTGGTCTTCCTGGACGACCGCATAGAGTACTTCAGACACTTCCCGGAGGATATAAGGTATGAGATAAAGATCGTGGGGCTCGACGATATTGGCGAGGAAGTGAGATGGTTCCACTCTCAAGCAGAGTAGCTACTTCGCCCGGGCTTTTGCTCTGGCTTTTACCTTCGCCCGCTCCTTTGCGCGGCGCTTCATCTCGGCCTCACGCTCACGGGCACGCTTTTCGGCACGCTTCTGGCGCTCCACCAGCTTTTTAACAAGGCGGTCTATGGCAGGAAGCTCCTCCTCTTCTTTCTCCTTCTCCTTATAAGCCACCTCCTCCACCTCGCTGACGCTGTTGCCTATGCCGCAGGTGTTGCCCACACCCACGACGATTATCTTCCTGTCCTCAGGTGAAGAGGATATGCTCTCCTCAATCCTGCGTATCGCCTCGGGTACAGCGTCATATATCTCCTTTATCATGGGAGAGATTGCCTCCTCAATGGACATCTTTATTGCTATTGCCTCAAGGGGTATGTTCTTTTCCACGGCGGCCTCCTCTATCTTGGCCTTCTCTGGTCCGGGATCGCCTATAGCAGCGCCTATGCCCTCGCTCACCTTACCGGTAGGCTCACCCTCCATCTTCAGGCTCGCATCCACTGTTATTATCTTACTCACATCGTTGGTCTCAACGAGCTTCTTAACAGCGTCGCCAAGCTTGCCCAGCGTAGCGCCTGGACCGCGCGCTTTAACGACCAGCACCCTTCTGCCCTTTATCTCCTCCTCTGAGTAGACCACATCACGCGCTATTTCCTCTGCATTGCCTTTCATAAGACGCGCCGCAACCAGTGGCCCTACGCTGTCCCCTATGGGCTCCCCCCGCGATATTGCCTTTATCCCAGCCATATGTGCTTCTGCTATCTTTTTGATTATCGGGAGATTCATCTGGAACAGCATGGCCAGCTGTATGTTGTTCGTCTTTTTCACCAGCTCCACATAGTGGCGCACCACCTTCGCCATTGTGTTTATTCCCACACCACCTTTGAGCAGGGAGATTATATTTGCCCGCCATACGGGATCACAGCCAGGAGATATCTCTCTGGCAACAAGATGGAACCTGTCCTCGGCCTTATCAAAGAGGTGCTCCAGCTTTTTAAGTATGCCATAGGGGTCAAGGTCAACAGGGGGTATAAGAAAGAAGTCCATGGTCTTCTGTACCCTCTCCTTGATCCCAGCACGTATGCCACCCTTCTCCAGACATACCCTGGTTATTATGTCAACCGCCTCATTTGCGTAGCCCTCCAGGGTCTCGGCAACCTCCTCCATATCAGCTACCATGCGATAAAAGAGGTAGCGTGGATATATTATTATCAGGGCAAAAAAAAGCAGCGTAAAAAGTACCTGAAATCCCTGCCAGAGCTGAGCCTGGGGCAGCATCTTTCTCCTCCTTGAGACTCTAATTTACTACGTTACCCTTTATAAATCTATCATGCAAGTTTTAATCAGGGCAAGGATATACCCGACAGAGAGCATTGATAAAGTCAGGGCTGCGGTTGAGAATCTCTTCCCCGGTCTGGAGTATGAGGTGGAGGAACGCGGGGAGGAGAGATATCTGCTCGCAAGAGGGGCGAGTCGGGGGTGTCTGGAAAAGCTCCACCTTCGCCTCAGGGAGCAGCGCATCCTGGATGCCGCCCGTGGAGTAATGATGTCTTCTTTACAGGGCAACAGAGTGAGATTTCACCTCAACAAGCAGGCCGCCTTCGCCGGCTACGTCAACTTCAGCGAGGAGTCACCTCTCGGTGCAATTGAGGTGGAGATTGAGGATGAGGAGATAGCGAGCATAGTTGACTGGCTCGCACCTCGAACAGTGGAGGGGAGGGAGGTATGAGGGCAAAGCTCGGTGCTTCATCGCTTGCATTTTTCAGGCGAAAGAGTGAGGAGATAATAAAAATTGTTGGTGAGGCTGGCTTCTCCACATGGGAGGTTATTCTTGAAGGGCATCATCTGCGAAGCGACTACTCACCCTGGAGGGAACTCCTTGACAGCTATTCTCTGGATGTAAGCATACATGCACCCTTTGCGGATCTGAATATAGCCAGCATGAATGCACGGATAAGAGAGGAGAGTCTCGCACAGATAAAGGCTGCAATAGAGGCAGGGTATCAGCTCGAAGCAGGGCTTGTGACTGTGCATTCCGGCAGGTTATCACCGTACAGCATGTGGTACCCCGACAAAGCCAGGGAGGTAAATCTGAGAAGCATCCAGGAGCTGGCAGAGCATGCACAGGAGTACGGTCTGCTACTGTGCCTGGAGAATATGCCGCGCTACGAGGGAGCCCTTCTCAGTCAGGTTGAAGAGCTCCTTGAGCTTGTAGCCGGGTTCTCGAGGGACGAACTCGGCATAACACTGGACGTGGGGCATGCCGCAACCTGTGGCGATGTGGTGGACTACATAGAGGCGCTAAACCATCGACTTGTGAACATACACCTTCACGACAACCGCGGAGATGGAGATGAGCACCTGGCGGTGGGCGATGGTACCATAGATTTTAAAGCCGTCTTCTCACGCTTGAAAAATTATGGCGGAAAGTACATAATAGAGTGCCATCGTGAAGAGGATGTTTTCCGGAGCAGGGAGAAGCTTGAGGAATGTTTTATTTAATTTGATTTGCTTATTTTTAAAATAAATTTTTATAAAAATACAAATATGACTACTTATGTGAAATAAATCTCTCATATATAGGAATAGGTGAATAAAAATGCACATATCGGACTTTCAAACTGTGGAAACCACCCTGGGGAACTCAGGGGGATTAAAAAAGGCGGACTACGAAAACCATTTCAGAAAGAAGGAGTTCCAGAAGCGGATTCTCCTGGGATGGTGCCTCATATTTGCGGGAGTATTACTACTGCTGCCAATAGGAGCCGTGCTTGATGAAAATGGCAACCTGGCGGCGTGGTTTATAATCTACGTTGCTTCCGGTGCTTCTCTGCTTTCACTGATTGCCGTGATGATAAAAATCCAGAAACCCTCGCCTAAGAGCACTGGCGCAGTGTACCTGACAGACGGAGGTTTTGCTGAAGATGAGCTGGAAGGGCTGGAGGAAGAGGATAGAGAGCTGCTAAGAAGTCTGAGAGAACTCAGGGAGTGGTACATGGAAAGCCTTGCTAAGACACCTCATAGCCAGATGTTTGCCAACGCTCTCGAGAAGTGGTACCGGCTTGGCATTGCAAAGGAGATAGAGGTAAGAAATCTGAAAAAGATTGCCAAGCGATGCAAAATTAAGCCAGAACGAGTTCGGGCTCAGTAACCTGGATGCATCGGCAGACTGTGGTCATATTGCTAATGTTAAAACTATTCATTTCATTTTAAATAATTTTTAATATTGGCCTAATAATGGTTTAAAATGTGAAATTGCATTATAATATATGAAGTATATGTGAATTAAAATATACATTTTCTTTCTCAGTTGTCTAAAACCCGTACACCTCACAGGCCTGAAGGAGGTGGGAAGGTGAAAGAGGTGTACGAGGACGTCATGGAAAGAAAAAGGGAGTTTCAGTGGCGGGCTTTCCTGGCATGGAGTGTTGTATTCATAGGCACACTGCTCCTCCTGCCTGTCAACGCTATACTTGATGGAAATGGCGGTCTTGCGATGTGGTTTGTGTTTTATCTTGCCTCCGGAGCGTCTGTACTCTCAGTAATGGGTATTCTGATAAAAAATCACAGGTTTATCTCCGAAGCGGGTGCCTTATATCTGAGGGATGGAGGTCTTGATGAGGAAGACCTGGAAGGGCTGGAGGAAGAGGACAGGGAGCTGCTGAGAAGTCTGAGAGAACTCAGGGAATGGTACATAGAGAGCCTCAGGCAGATAATGAACAATATGCGTCTGAGTACTGCTCTTGAGAAGTGGTACCACCTGGCCATCGCAAAGGAGATAGAAATACGAAATCTTAAAAGAGCGATCAGACAGGTTAAGAGAAAGGTCAGGAAGAAGACACCTGTAATGGGGCGTGCTGTTTCTGTAAAAACACCCTCATATTATAGTTTTTCATGAGATTGATAAAATTCTAATTAGAGATGGGGGTAGAGGATTGGAGATAATCAGCATAGCATTTGATCCTCTGGTAATGACCTTAAATTTAATCCAGCTCTTTTTAATGGTCGCAGTAGCTGCCATCGCCTTTATTATCGCAAGAAGAGGTAGAAGCTGGCTTGGTTATGTCCTTGCACTGGGCATCCTTTTTCATGCAATCCATATAATTCTTGAAATCTACAACAGAAAGGGATGTTCTGTCAATTACAATTTTCAAAGCCATGGCAGCAATACTCTTTTCTGTGGCTGTGTTACTCTTCGTCGCGTTTGAAGAAGAACGACTTAAAATTTTTGGTTACTTTGAAAGACTTAAGAAGGAGGTTGAAGAGAGAACAAGGGAGTTGAAAAGAACAGAGGAAGAGCTCAGAAAGAAAAACACACAAATAGAAGTAATAAGCAGACTTGACAGAGTTATAAGTTCAAGCCTCGACATCTATGAGGTGTACGACGCCTTTGTCGAGGGGGTTAGAACTCTCATCGACTATGACAGAATATGCATTGCTCTCTACGACAGGGAAAATGATGAGATTATAATGCACCTTGTACGTCCGAAAGAAGGGTCAGCATTGCAGGAGGGTTCCAGGAGACCAGGAAAGGGCACCGTAATAGAACATGTAATAAATACCGGCAAGCCCTTCCTGCGCAGGGATACACAAAAGGAGAGGGAATTTCTTGAAGATGAGTTGTTTCTGTCTGAAGGGCTGCGCTCCTATATGGTGGTCCCTCTGTTTTCCAGGGACAGGGCAATAGGCACATTCAATCTGTGCAGCAGAAGACCATATGCATACTCGGAGGAGGACCTTGAGATACTCGAAAATCTCAGCATACAGCTCGCCATTGCCATAGAAAACTCACGATTATACACAGAGCTTAAAAAGGCCCATGAAAAGCTTCAGCGGGCATACGAGGAGCTGCAGAGAGCATATGAAGAACTCAAAAGCCTCGACGAACTCAAAAGCAACATCATCGCCAATGTGAGCCATGAGCTGCGTACGCCAATAACAATTGCCAAAGGCGCTATAGAGCTGGCAATGGATGAGAAAGATTCTGCTGAGAAAAATAGACTTTTGCAGATGGCCCTAAATGCGCTTATCAGGCTTAACTTCATCGTCGGAGACCTCGTGGAAGCTGCGAGGATTGAGAGGGGTGAGATAAAACTGAAGCTGGAGGCGGTGGATGTATGTGAGGTAATAGATGAGATTGTAGATGAGTTCAGACCGGTGTTTATCAAAGACAGGTTAAGGGTAAAAGTGGAGGTTGAGAATGACCTGCCGCCTGCAATGGCTGACTACAAGGGACTCAGGCATGTGCTGCGCAACCTTGTGAGCAATGCCATAAAGTTCAACCGTGAGGGAGGTGAGATATGTATTGAGGCCAGGAAGATGGGGGATATGATAGAAGTATGTGTGAGCGACACCGGGATAGGTATACCCGAGGACAAGCTTGAGAAGATATTTGAGCGCTTCTATCAGATTGATAGCTCACCCACAAGACGCTATGGGGGCACTGGAATGGGTCTTGCAATAGTGAAGGAGGTGGTTGAAGCGCATGGTGGCAGGGTAACCGTGGAAAGTGAGCTTGGTAGAGGCTCAAGATTCTGTTTCACAATACCTGTGTGGAGGGAGTAAGGTGGCGAAGATTTTGCTGGTTGACGATGAGCCGGATATAAGGTTTGTGACCAGGAGGATGCTGGAGAAGGAGGGGCACCAGGTCATAGAGGCGGAGACAGGTGAGGTGGCGCTCGGGCTACTTGCGGAGCTAAGGCCCGATTTAATACTGCTGGACGTGAGAATGCCAGGTTTGAACGGCTGGGAGGTGTGCAGAAGGATCAAGGCCGATGATAGAACCAGGAGCATACCGGTGGTGATGTTCACCGTAAGGACAAGCGAGGAGGATATGCAGAAGAGCACTGAATACGGGGCAGAGGCGCACATTAACAAGCCCTTCGATAAGAAAGAGCTTCTCCAGCTTGTGGAAAAGATGCTGAAAGGAGAGGCTGCAGGTGATTGACTACCTCAACCTCCACCATTTTTATATTGCTGGAGCATCACATTAACTAAGGAGGGAGTATAATGGCCAGCGAAGAGTTAAAGGAGATGCTCAACCGTGCGATTGCCAGGGAGATGCAGGTTTCAATTCAGTACATGTGGCAGCACATCGAGGCTAAGGGCATTCTGGGCGAGGCCGCATCGCCAATACTCAGGCAGATCGCCTTGCAGGAGATGCTGCACGCGGAGCAGATAGCGGAGAGGCTGAGCTACCTGGGAGGCAAGCCCACCACCGAGCCGGCGAAGGTTGTGGTCGGGGACTCGCTCAAGGAGATGCTTGAGCTGGACATCGCAGCGGAGGAGGAGGCAATTGAGATGTACAAGGAGATTATCAGAAGAGCTGAGCAGGAGCAGGACGTGGTCACCAGGAAGCTCTTTGAGAACATCCTCATCGACGAGGAGAGGCACCACGACACCTTCCTGAGGATGCGTGAGGGGATGTGAGAATCCCCTCACCCTTTTGCGCGGTTTTTCCCAATGGCGGGAGAGGCGTTTTGTTTTTACAATGTTAATGGAGGTAATCATGTTGTGAGCGACTCAAAAGAGATAGTTGCCCTGCTTGAGAGAATTCTTGAAGTTCTTGAAAATATAGAGAGAAAGCTTGAAAGTAAAAAAGAAATTAAAGACATCGACCCTTTCGCGCTTCTTGAACTTCCGGATAAATTGAGAGAGACAGCCATGGCTCTCATAAAGCTTGAGAGCGCCACCGCCTCTGATGTTGCAAGGATTACGGGTAGAGGCAGGGCGATAGAGAGCCATTACCTGAATACACTGGTAAGAATGGGCTACGCGAAGAAGAAGAGGGATGGCAGGAGGGTCGTATATGAGATATGAAGCCGCGGCTTTGATTTTTATATTCTCCTTCGGCGCCTTTCTCCTTTCCTTTCCCAACTTTGGTCCGGCATCTTTAAAGCTCATAGAAGCCAAAAATGTCGACCCCTACACCTTCTTTTCCTCCTTTTACATCTCTCACATATGCGGAATACTCCTCTCGGCGCTGCTCCTGGACAGGGTGAGGAGAAGAGTAAGGCTCGCAAAGGCGGTGGCTGCGCTGCTTGTGGTGCTCTCTGCTCTGACCTTTGCCGCACCTCTTGCGATTGTTGGGGTGGGCTTCGCCGCCGGGGTTTATGTGGTTGCGATGGGAAGCTTTCTTGCAAGGTTTGTTGAGCCCTGGAAGAGGGGAAGGGTATTCGCGCTCGCAGCGTCGCTCGCAAACCTCTACCTATTCTTCGCCGGTACTATTGAAAGCCTTAAAGCGCTGCTTGTCTTCTCTGTTTTGCCTCTTCTTCTGATGGCAGCCGAGCCAGAGGTGGAGTTTGAGGTGAGGAGGGCTGAGATTAACAGGGGCTTCCTAAAATTCTTCCTTCCTGTTTTTGTGTTCTACCTGCTTGGAGGAATAATGTACGGTGATATGGAGCCGGTGTTCAGGGAGAATGGGATAGAGGTGCACGTCCTCTTCTACGCCGCGGCGATATTGCTCGCCGGTTATCTGTACGACACCGTGGGGAGGAAGCCCGTTTCTGTGGTGGGGCTGCTGATGCTCTCGCTTTCCTTCCTGCTTTTCCCCATTAGCCTGAGCCTCTCCGCGTATCTTATACAGAGTGCATACGCCTTTATAGACGTGTTTGCAATGGTTGTGTGGGCCGACCTGAGCCGCTACGGGAGCGAGGCGAGGCAGTACGGAGCGGGGCTGCTGAGCATAACCTCGGCTATACTGCTGGGTCTTGCTCTGTCGCAGTTCTTCAGCTTCCAGCTCAACACCATCTTTGCGGTTTTGCTGCTCCTCTTTTCTGCCTTCCTTATAGGCACAACCAGGGAGCCTCTTATTCCTCCCGAGGAGTATGCAAGGTGGATGAGAGGCAGGTGGACGCAATGATAGTGGGGATACACTCCTTTAAGGGGGGAAGCGGAAAGACCTTTGTTGCGCTAAACCTGGGCTATCTTCTTTCGAGGGAAAGGAGGGTGTGCCTGCTGGAGCTCGACCTCAGGGCACCTGCGCTGCACACTTTTTTCCAGGGCGATGGATATATAAACGAGCTGCTAAGCGGGAGAGGGGACACAGAGGAGTACCTCTGCAGGGTGAGGAAGAATCTGAGCGTTATCATGGCGTCTCCCGCTCTTAAAGACATAAAGACCAGCCTCAGGAGGGAGGACGTGGAAGGGGTGAGGATGCTGGGGAGGCTGCAGGAGGTTGTCTCAGAACTCAGGTCTCTGGATTTTGAGCTCATTCTCATAGACAACTCCCCGGGGCTCAGCTATATGAGCGTCAACTCGATGATTCTGAGCGACCTTCTGCTCTTCGTCGCGAGGCCGGAGAGGCAGGAGGTGGAGGGTCTCAGAAACCTTTTTGAGGTCTCGAAGAACATCGAGAAGCCAAAGTACGTGGTTCTCAACAGGAGCACGGGCGATGCGGCGCTGCCCTATGAGGTGGCTGCACGGATACCCTGCAGCTGCGATGTTACCATGGATTATCCCTTCTTCGTGGAGCGTCACGAGAACCACGAGGTTTCCGGCGCTTTAAAACAGCTTGCGGAGTTCATCGCTGGCTTCCGCTAACTGTTTTTATGTTGAACAACAAAACATTTTTATAAGATTTTTACCAGAAGTATAACACGGCATACCCAAGAGCACCTCTCCCGCACCTATGCCCCGGAGGTTCAATGGAAATGGTGGCACGGGTATGTTGGCATGCTTTTAATGCCTCCGAGCCTGCGGGCGTTCTTGACAAGCGCGAGATAAGGAGGGCGCTGGCAATCTCCATAACCGTAGCCTACTTCACAATGCTCTCCTTTGCGATTTTCAACAAGCTCGCGAACACCGAGGTAATCTCAGAATTCTCAAAGGTCTTCCTCGTGGTAATAGCCTTCTACTTCGGATCCCGCGCGATTGAGGACGCGATAAAGCTGAAGAAAGGGCAGGTCTCTCAGCCTGCGCAGACCACGCAGGCACAACCTCAGCAGCAGGAAGCCAAGCAAAAAGAGGATGAGAAGGAAGGAGGTGGAGAGAGATGAGGTTTGGGCTTATAATCGCTGGCCTGGTTTTTGCGGTTGCTCTGGTAGGGGTTGCAAGTGGTGCAACTGAGCCAACAACTGAATTTATCAAAGTATGGACATCTGGAGGTTTTCTTCAGGGAGTTGTATATGATGACGGATATATTTATGTGGTTGGTGCAGATCGTGGAGGCTGTCCTCCCTGCAGCGAAATGTATGTTGCAAAATTAGACGAAAATGGCAACATCCTTTGGGAAAATTGGGAGGATACTGGAGGTGGCGCTTACTGGGATGCTGGAAATGACATTGTTAAGCTTGGTGATTCATTATTTGTAATACATGAATCTGGACTTTCTGGAGGGGACGCATATCTCCATAAGTACAATGCATCAACAGGATCACGTATTTTTACCAAAGTTTGGAGCTTATCTGGTGGAGAGAATTGGAAAGGAATTGCTACAGATGGCACATACTTATACCTTGCTGGATGGACGAATTCTTATGGCAATGGTGGTGATGATGCAGTCGTTTTCAAATATGACAGTAATGGAAATCAGATTACAAATATAAATTTTGGTGGTGGAGGGGACGACCAATTTTGGGATATTATAAGCGATGGACAGTATTTATATGCAGTAGGGAAAACGAACTCTTGGGGAAGCGGTAGTAGTGATGCACTAATAGCTAAGTTTTATAATAATGGCAGTTTAATTTGGAATATCACGTGGGGAGGCTCAAGAGATGAAAGAGCGTTGAGTCTAACTTCAGATTCTCAGTATTTATACATTACAGGAGTAACATACTCCTATGAAACAAATGGAGACGCATTTTTACTAAAACTCTCAAAGAACGGAAGCATGATCTGGAATATTACCTTCGGTGGCGTCAATTTCGATATGGGGAGAGTAGTAAGGTATACAAAAGGCGCGGGAATTTTTGTAGGTTTGTATAGTAATTCAACAAATGGCACAGCAGAAGATGCGGGTTTGGTGATATTTGACGAGAATGGTAATCAGAAATGGAACACAAGCTGGGGAGGGGTTAATAGAGAATGGCCAGGTATCAATGGGATCGCATCCGTGAGGCAGGGGAGGTTTTTCAACGTCTACTTTGGAGGAATGACAGCAAGTTATAACTCACCAAGACAAGCTTTTCTAATAAAATATACCTTTGATGCTCCAAACATTACTATTATTTCACCCCAGAACACGACCTATGGCACATCCACAGTTCCAATAAACGTCTCAGCAACCGATCCGAGCGGAATAAGCACGGTGATAGCCGAGGTTGACGGCACAGCCAATGTAACCCTTACCCCCAGCGGCGGTTACTACGTCGGAACAACTCCTGCTCTAAGCGATGGTCAGCATTACCTCAGAATCTACGCCAACGACAGCTTTGGCAACGTTAATGCGAGCGAGGTTGTTTACTTCAACATTTCAGTTCCAAGACTTGCTAATTCGCCATGGCCAATATTCATGCACGATTTGAATCACACAGCAAGAAGTCCTTACGTCGGGCATGCTGAAGTGGGCATCGACTGGTGTGTGCAGCTTCCGAATAAGGCTGCTAAGTCACCAATAATTGGTAACGGATTAATTTACGCTGACACCAATTTGAACAAAGGGCTTTATGCAATCTACACCAACGGAACCCAGAGGTGGAACATCTCCCTCGGAGGGTCTACAGAATATGCTTCTGTGATTGCAAGCGACGGCACGGTATATGAGGTTGTGAAAAACACCTCCGACAACTA
>WANW01000039.1 GCA_015521615.1 Candidatus Hydrothermarchaeota archaeon | reverse complement strand
GGCACCACCTCCTCAATGGTGTAGGCTATGGCAGAGGCGTAGGGGGAGCAGTACCAGGCTTCAAACTCCTCCGGAGATAGCGCCTCCGTGCCGTAAAGCTCGGCTTTGAGAGCGAGCTCGTCCTTGGGCTTTATCAGCGCACCCACCAGAATCATGTCAAGGTCTCTTCTGCCAGTGGCCTTCTGCAGCGCATCCAAGCTAACGAATAGGTACCTGTCCCAGTAGGAGCCGGTTTCAATCACCCCGGCAACGCGGAGCCTCATGCTGGAGTTGCCGACCCTGAGCACGAGCGCCTCCCCAGGCTTCACCTGCAGGGCGGCGCCAGCCACAGCTGAGCCCTCGCCTGGAGCATCGCCGGAGTACCTCCATCCCCTGAACTCCAGTAGCCCCACGGGAAAGCTCCCGTTCTGGGTCTGCACATCCCTGCGGAACCACACCCCGGCGACTTTGACACGCTTTCCATCCACGCTCCCCTCCGCCAGCTGCACCGGCACGGCGTTGAGTATGTTGTTCCTCCAGAAGTGGCGCTCCGACTTCAGGGCGAGCACGTGGGTGGTGTTGAGCTCTCCCACCTGGACTATGCTCCTCTTAGGCTCAACCACCAAGTTTGGAACACCGCTCAGCTCCACCGCGAGGAAGGAGGAGGCGTTCAGGTAGAGCCCCGAGAGCACCACCAGCAGGGAGGAAGCCAGGGCTATGGTGCTCACCAGTGCCGCAAACCTGTACCTCTGGCTCACCGCCGTCCTCGCAGCCAGCCTGAGCACAAACCCCAGCATGCCTACTGCTCCCACGCCTCTGCAAGCTTCTCTATGCTAACCACAGCCGTGGAGCCCTCGTAGGAGTGCTCAACCACCACGGGGTTGCACCCGCCTGGCGTGCCCACGGTGTCTATGCTTATGGGCGCACCGCAGTTGAGGCACACTAAGAACTCGCCGTCGTAGCCATACCCCTTGGGCGGGCAGATGTAGCACCTGTCTAAGGCGAGGTGGGGTTTGCCGTCCCTCACCGCGAGCAGTATCCGCATGCCTCCGAAGGTGTAAACATACACACCGTCCTGCTGCGGCACGGGTATCCTGAGCACGTCTCCCGAGGCTTCTATGGGCACAGGCTCAGGCACCTGCACGTCCGAGGCTGTAACCGCTGGAGCCATGAGCACCCCCGAGAGCAGGAGCAGCACCACCCCCAAGGCTGTCTTTGAGTACTTCTCCCTGAGGAACTCGTACCTCCGCCTCCTTAGTTCTGCAGGGCTGAGCCCGCTGGGTTCTGGCATTCTGGCTGTTACAATGTCATAGACCACCATACCCACCAAGGCGAGGAGCATCCCCAGGATTATCAGCGCACCCGTTGAGTCCCTGGCAAACACGCCCACGATGCTCAGCAGCGTCTCGTTGCTTGGGAGTATGCCCACCTCAAAAAACTCGTGGAAGCCGCTGGCTATGAGCTTCACCACCAGCACCGCCAGAATCGCCGAGGTTACCTTGAAGAACCTGGGCAGGTTGATTCTCGCGGTGCCCCGGAGGAACACGAAGCCGAAGCTCAGGGCAAGGGCGATTCCCAGAGCAGCGCCCATGAAGTTCTCCGCGGCGCTCGCCCCGGCGAGGAGCAGGCTCTGCAGAAAAATCACCGTCTCCACGCCCTCCCTGAGCACCATGACGAAGGCGATAAGAGCCAGCGCCGCTCCGCCTGCGGCAGCCGCAACCCTCGCCTCAACCTCCTGCTTTATGTGCTTCGCATGCCTCCACATCCACACCACCAGGCTTGCCACGAGCACGCCCGCTACAATGAAGAGCACGCCCTCAACCAGCTCGTTCTCAGGGTCTATGCCCAGGGCGGAGAGCACCGCCGCAAGAAGCAGGCTGAGCACCACTGCGAGGGCGGCACCCGCATATACGTACCTCTTCTTATGCGCCTCTCCCGTCTTCTCCAGATAGGCGACCATGATGAATATCACCAGTATCGCCTCTATCGCCTCCCTCAGGGTTATTCCGGCTGCCTCTATCATGGCGCTCACCTCACGTAGAGCTCTTTTCGCATAAGCTGCCAGTGATTGCCCTCCCGATGTGCGCATACCTCCGGGTTCTCCCCGGGTGCATCACAATAATTGCAACAGGCAGCAGCTCGAAGGCTTTTCTGAAGGTTGTTGCGAACTGTCCCGGCATCTTTTACACCTCAATTAGGAATACCTAATTAGGTATATATTTAGGTTCGCCTAATTTTCAACTGTACGGGCTACTTTGCGATGCAAAAAAGCTATACCTCCATTTTCCTGACGAAGTTCTTTATGCACTCGATGGTTTCTATGCTGACTATGTGCTCTATTTTGTGGGCATCCCTCTTGGCGACTTCTCCAGGCACGCCCGCAATCTCAAGCAGCTTAACTATCGCCATGTGTCTGTCTTTAACATTCCTGGCAAGCTTCTCTCCCTCCTCTGTCAAGGAGATACGCCCACGCTTTTCATATATCAGCAAACCCTTTCTCCTAAGCTTGTCAACCATCTCAGTGACTGTGGGAGGCCTGACCTCCAGAGCACTGGCGATGTCCTTGATTCGCACACGGCCTTTCTCCTTTCTTATTTCGTATATAATCCTTAGATAATCTTCTGCCCTTCTGCTCAGTTTCATTAGGTTTACCTAATTAGGGTATCCTAACTTAAACTTTTTCCCAAATTTTGCCCGACATCGCCGGATAGGAAAGGATGCGCAAATCTTTATAACCTACGCCTGGCAGGAATACTCATGGGTAAAAGGGTTGCCTTTTTCATGGACTATGATAAGTATGGCAGAGACGAGGCGCCGGCGATACTCCAGTTCATTCAGACGCTGCGCAATCATGGTCACGAGGTTGACTTCATGACCTCCGAGAGGGAGCTCCTGGAGAGGCTCCCTCAGGGTTATGACGTGGTGGCGCTCTCCGCATTCAGCAGCCTGGAGCTGAGAGATATACTCAAGACGGCGATTAGAGTCAAGCAGGTGGATTCCCGCGTGGTTAATGTACTCGGAGGGCACGGGGTTGTTGAGAACGCTTCAAAGCTGATCCTCGCCACGGGTATAGATGCAGTTGTGGAAGGCGAGGCAGAGAACACCTTTCCTTTGATGCTCAAGCATCTGGAGAAAGCGAAACAGAGTATGAGCTTGCCTCCGCGTCATGCTTCCGTCTCTTTGGGTGCGGAAGTGCTTGCCTGTCTGGATGAGGAGGCGGTTGTGCTCATTAAAGAAAATGAGTTCAGGAGCCCCGTTACTCCAGATAAGGCGGAAGAAATTCTCTGTGAACATTTTACGAGGAAGATAAATTACCGCGGTGAGGAGCTTGAGATTGAGGTTCCCATCACCGGTGTTTATGTGAAAACCAGTGATGGAGAAGTGCTGTACTCGGGCTCTGCCGCTGATGAGGAGGTTGTGGATGGAGCATACAGGAGGAATGAGGGGCGGCTAGGGGATATGTCAAAGCGTGAGTTTGCACGCTTCATCCACGCTCACCCCACAAAGCAGGAGCTGGAAGAGACCTTCAGAGGCTATCCCTGGGACATCGTGGAAGCAAAGGGTTGGCGTGCTTTAAGCCTTTACCTGCAGCGAGGATGCAACTGGGGCAGATGCGAGTACTGCAGCATAACCACTCCAGCGGGGCGAAGCATAAGTGTCGGGAAGGTGGTGGCGCTTCTCAAAGAGGCAGTGGAGCATGGCATAGCTCAGGTAACCTTTGACGACGACCAGTTTGTGCAGAATGAGCGCTGGGTGGCTGAGCTGTGCAGGGAGATAATCAGAGAAAGACTGAACCAGAGGCTCAGATTTGGCGCTATGCTGCGCGTGGATGCGGTAAGAGACCTCTCCCTTCTAGAGCTTATGAAGCAGGCAGGCTTTGCAAAGGTTCAGCTGGGCGTTGAGAGCCTTGTGCCCGAGAAGATCGCATACTTCAGAAAGACCCTGCCTGGGAGGGAGGGGGAGTACATACAGAAGGCCTTCGCTTTAATCAACGCCTGCATGCGTGCTGGTTTAGATGTTGGGATATTTGTTATAACCACGAGGCCGAAGCAGAGAGAGGCTCTGGAGGAGGTGGCACGCGAGATTGAGGCTCTGCTCCGGCTTCTCCTCTCGCTGTACCGCACTCACCACAGGCTTCCAACAATAAGCTTCAACGACATGCTGATGGCATACCCTGGAGCGCCACTGCTTAGGAAGGAGAGGTACAAGCGCATGCTTGTCCCTGTGGCGATTGTAAATGATGAGCTCCTGACACTGGAGGTGCCCTACATTTTCGAGCTAAAGAGCATGCAGCTTGCCAACTACCTGGCTATTCTGAGGGAGATGGCAAAGCGCAGGGGCATGCCTCCGGAGCAATTAAACGAAACATTGGAGCATTTTGAGGACCTCATTGCCGCGCTCAAGGTGGCGGCGGAGCACCTGGGAAGCGAGGTCTCAGCCTGCTTCGAATACCTCTCAGGCTTAAGTGAAGGCGAAAGGAGGGAGCTGGCACAGCTTTTGAATCTGGATTCCCTCAATATTGAAAAAGCCCTGCTAAGTGGTGCTGTATCAATAGCTCAGCTAAAGCGTGCGGTGAAGCATACCGGTGAGGAAAACCTCAGCATGCTATGCGAGCATCTCCCTGCCAGGCTAAAGGAGGCAAGCTCAAAGCTTGAGAGGCGATGCAGGGAAATGGAGCATCTGCTTTATGCTCTGGAGAGCGAGGTTTACATGATTGTGAAGACCCACCTCAGCAGGGTTAGAGCAGAGCTTCGCAGCCTTGAGCAGAGGGGCAGAGCGCCTCGGGAGAGGGTGCGCAGGATAAGGGAGGAGTCTCAGGAGCTTCTCAACAAATACTACCCCTACTACCTGGCAAGAGCATCGCTTCAGAACCTGCTTTCGTGGCTTGAGGAGTACGAAAGGGCTTAAACTATAATACCACCGTCACTACCACAAAATCCATAAAGCAGAGTGAGGACACATATAGAAGGCTGGACTTCAGAGATGCCATGATCGCAGGGATTGTGCTCGAGAATCATGTACACCTCTGTACCCGAAATCTCAAACATCTCAAGGGAATCGACGGGATAAAGCTCTGCGGAATATGAGCTTTTCTATTCTTCCCTTTCAGAGGGGTTGAGCTCGTGAATCCCCATCTTCTCCAGTTCGCGCTTTATTAGCTCCACGGGAATGCTGCCCACAAAGCGCAGCCTGCCGTTTATCACCACCATCGTGGTGGGGCCGCTCTTCTCAAGCTGCTCCTTCACCTCGGGATACTTCTCAACGTCATCGCTCATTATGTCAACCCAGCTAACCTTAACCCTGCCCTTCCCGTACTTCTTATCCATAAAGGTCTGAAGCACCTCCGCGTCGAGGTCTATGCTCTCCGGCAGGTCACATAGCCCATCTTCATCGCAGTTATATGGTATCAGAGAGCCGAAGATAACTATCTCCGCCTCCTTTGCCTGCTCTTCATCCTCAAGCTCACCCGTAAAGGCCTTGCGGTAGTCTATCTTCCAGACACTCTGTTCCCTCGCCTCAAAAGTAGGACAGCTCCTCTCCTTCCACTTGTGTATTACCCACTTCTGATTGAACTCATCAAACTCGGCACCGAAGCAGGGTCTCTTGGTGTGGATACAGAGCTCCTCCTGCTCCGGATCATGGTACTTGCACTCTCCAAGCATAACAATCTCCTCGTGTCTGTAAACAGGTTAACGATTTTATCCAAATTGGTAGTGGAGGTGCGCGCATGGCTGCAGCACCGCCGGGATATATGCTCTATATAGATTATTTACATTATTTAGAAAAAACATAAATATCTCCCCCATGAGTTAATAGTAACCCACAGAGGCGAGGCAATACATGCGTATTCTTGTGGCACTGGATGGTTCCCAAGGCTCGCGAAGGGCTCTGCGTTTTGCTTTGAAGCTCGCAAAGGATAGCGGTTACTCTGTCTCCTTTATTCATGTTGTCCCAAAGCTTCCCACCACAAAGGAGGAATTAATACGCCTGATAAAGGAGGAGATAGGCTCACCCCAGGAGGCTGGCGAGAGGTACCTTGAGGAGGCAAAGAAAATCGCAGAAGAGGAAGGCGTGCGAGTGCAGGAGGTTATTTTAAGAGAGGGCAATCCGGTGGAGGAGATACTCAAAGCTGAAAAGGAATATGACCTGGTTGTGGTTGGCTCCCGGGGTATGGGCAGGGTGGACAGACTTCTCCTGGGTAGTGTTTCCTCCAAGCTGGTGGTTGCCTCCACAAAGCCTGTACTGGTGGTGAGGTAGATATGGGCGTAACCGCTAACCCTGTGACGATAACCTGGGTTGTTGGCATTGGTTTAGCGGCACTTATTGCAAGTGCTCTGCTGCTGAATGAACGCACCCGTGAGTGGAGCGATAACAAAATCTTCTTTACGTCGATGGTAACAAGCCTGTCCCTTGTGCTGCTGTTTCTAAAACTCACAGGGAGGGTTTAGAACTTGGATGTGATACTGACACCCTTCTTCATCGTTGCGCTGCTTGCAGGGCTTTACATGGCCTGGAACATAGGTGCCAACGATGTTGCCAACGCCATGGGAACGAGCGTTGGCTCCCGCGCAATAACCTACAGGCAGGCGATACTCATTGCCGCAATTTTTGAGTTCGGCGGGGCTGTGATTTTCGGGAAGCATGTTACGGAGACGATACGCAAGGGCATCGTTGATCCCGGTTACTTTACATCATCGGATGTGCTTGCGTTAGGGGCCTTTGCGGCTCTTGTCGCAGCCGGGATATGGCTCACCATCGCAACTTGGGCGAGGCTTCCTGTCTCCACGACGCACAGCATCGTCGGGGCCATGGCCGGTTTTGGCATCGCAGCTCAGGGATTGGGTGTGGTGAACTGGGGTAAGATGGGCAAAATTGTTGCAAGCTGGATTGTGTCGCCAATTGTTGGTGCCCTTGTTGCCTTTATTCTCTTCACAGGCATGCGCCACTTCCTGCTGAAGAAGGTGGACGACAGGCAGCGGGTGGAGAGGATTTTCGGAAAGTTTCAGATAGCTACCGCCTGCTTTGTCGCCTTTGCGCACGGAAGCAACGATGTGGCAAATGCCGTAGGTCCCCTTGCTGCTGCGCTCACCTTCTCCCAGGGAACAGCCGTCGAGGTGGCTGCAAAGATTCCCGTGCCCAAGTGGCTTCTAGCTTTCGGCGGCTTTGGGATTGTGCTGGGCCTGGCAACCTGGGGTTACCGTGTAATGGGTACAATAGGTGAGAGGGTTACGCAGATTACTCCCACGCGTGGCTTTACAGCAGAATTCAGCGCCGCTAGCGTTGTTCTCGCGAACTCTCAGATAGGCATGCCTATATCCACGACGCACACACTTGTGGGCTGTGTTATAGGCGTAGGTTTAGCTCGTGGAATAAAGGCATTAAATTTAAAAATAATCAGGGATATAATTTTATCTTGGTTAGCAACAGTACCTTTCGCTGCCCTTGTGGCGGCGATTACATTTAAGGTGTTGATGTACCTGAGGTGACCCAGTTGAGGAGCGTTCTTGGAATGTTTGCACCCTCGCCATTTGAGCCGCTGGAAGAGCATGTGAAGCTTGTGAGGCAGTGCTCTGACCTGTTTCGAGAGATGGTGGTTGCGTACCTTGACAAGGATTTTGAGACCAGCGATAAGCTCGCGCTTCGCATCTCTGAGCTGGAGCATGAGGCGGACAAGATTAAGAACCACATCCGTGAGCACCTGCCCAGAAGCATATTCATGCCAGTAGATAGAGGGGATTTTCTGAACTACCTCCGGGAGCAGGACCAGGTGGCGGACCGCCTGGAGGAGGTTGCCCTTACAATGAGCCTGCGCAGGACTGAGATTCCGGAGGAGCTGCGCGACGACTTTCTTGACCTGGCAAAGAAGGTGTGCGACGTTGTTGATCTCGTCCCTTTAGCGGTTAGAAGCATGATTGAGCTTCTCGAGTCGACCTTCAAGAAGAAGGACAGCAAGGTCAACCTGTACATAAACCTGCTCAACGAGAAGGAACAGCTCACCGACGACCTTGACCTGAAGATAAGGAAGCACATCTTTGATATTGAGGACAAGCTAACCCACGGCGAGCTTTTCCACCTGATGCGGGTGGTAAAGCTTCTCGCCCGTGTGGCGGATCACGCTGAGAACTGCGGTGACCGCATGCGCGTGATGGTGGCCAGACTTTAAAGGACGGGTGATGGAAATGATGGAGCCAAAGACCGAGATAATAATGGTGGGACATATTCTGGAGAAGAATATAATCTTCGAGGTGTATGACAGGATAAAGGACATACCCGTAGATGTGAAGCACTGCGAAATTTCGTTCACCACACTGAAGGAGGGTATAGAGCAGCGCAAGCCCTCTACCATGAGGTGCTACCTTGTTGGTCCAAAGGAAGAACGTGAGAAGGCAATTGAAGAGATTAAGAAGATAGCGGAGAAATACGATTGTGGTATAGAGACAATAGATTATGAGGAGATGTGGAGGAGGCGATAGCTAACATCGCTTAAGCGAGCGCTCCACAACCTCTCCTTTGGGCGAGGTCTCGGCAAATACAATACCCTCAAAGGTGTAAATTTTTGTTTCTTCATCGAGCCAGCAATCTGGCATAAGCCCTGCCTTCATGCAGGTGTGGCTTAGAAACTCCTCGCTTGTCCATCCCTCGTCTACAGGCACCTGGGGAAGGAGCAAGCCCCTCGCCAGGCCGCGCTCCACTATTAAGCCGTGCCTCCCCACTTCCACCTTTTCCGGGTATTCTTTTGGGGAATCTACCTTCAGAAGCTCTGGCTTTGTGAGCACACTCACCTCTATGGTGCAGTGCCCCAGCTCCTTTAGGGATACAGGGTAGAACCTGGGGTCCTGTGTTGCTGCCGCTATCGCCGCTTTTATTGTAGCCTCTACAAGGGGGTAAACCGGCTCCGGGTAGCCTATGCATCCGCGAAGCTCATGCATGGGATAGGTTTCCAGAGTTACAAATACCCCCGCCTTTTCTTTAAGCTTCTCCGGTGCATCTCCGGGTACGGGAAGCTCTCGTCTCTCGTGCAGGTAGACCTCTATAGCCTGCCTTGCCAGCTTTACAAGATACTTCCCATCCTCCAGCGTGTACATGAATATTATTTCTTCTCAGTGGTTTATCAATCTTAGCATTCAGAAGGTGAGCAGCTTCTCGCTCCAAGCGACAATGTCGTACATATCCTTCATTGTTGAAATTGGACACAGCTCGCTCTCTCCGCTGCCTCTGATCTTCAAGCAGGTGCCGCAGGCGTAGATTTCCCCTCCTTTATCCACAAAGCTGCGCATCTGCTCGGTAACTTTGAACTTTTCTGTATCCAGACTCTCACACTCCACACCTTTTCCCAGAAGGAAAACCCTTACCTCGTCGCCAGCACTTAGTGCAAAGTTTCCAAAGCGAAAGGCGTTCCAAACAGTCTCAGAGTCGTTGGAGTATATCACAATGCCGACCTTCATCTTCTTTACCTCCTTTCTGATTTTTTATTATATCATGATATATTAATATTTTTCGGAACTACCACAGCAGATACTTCTTGAGCAGCATTGCATCCTCGCCGTCGGCGTAGTAGCCTTTAAGGATGCCCTTCTCGACATAGCCCAGCCTTTTATAGAATTTCACGGCCCTGGTGTTGGATACCCGTACCTCCAGCCAGAGTTCGGCAACGCCCTTCTTTCTGAGCTCCTCCTCCACGGCAAGCATCAGGGCCCTGCCGATGCCCCTGCACCTGTGCTCCGGGGCAACAGCTATGGCTATAATATGCCCCTTTGCATTTACCTTTCTGGCAATAACATAGCCAACTACCTCACCGGCCTCCTCAGCCACCAGGAAGGTGTCTCCATAAAGCTCATAGAGGTTGATCAGGAAGATGGGATGGTACGGGTCTTTAAAGCTCTGGGCCTCTATCTCATAAACCCTCTGCAGGTCGCCGGGCTGAAACTTTCTGATTAGCAGCATATCAAAGGCACCCGCACTCATTGAAAAGCCCCGTTAATATTATCTTGGAGCTACATATTATTTTTCCCAGATGGAGCACAGCAGCAGAGCAGGGATGGTTGATGCAGAAGAAATTTAAAAATCTGGCGGAATTCTTAAAGAAGAATTACGGAAATGCTACAAAGATTGTAGAAGTGGGGGTGGGCAGCGAGAGGTATGTGCTTAATGAGCTGAAGATGAGTACAGGGTGTGAGGTCGTTGGTGTGGACATAAAAGGAGGAGAAGGTCTGGTAAGGGATGATGTGCTTTCACCCAGTCTTGAGATATACCGCAATGCTGACCTGATTTATGCTCTTCGTCCGCCTCCAGAGCTTTATCCCGCATTGATATCGCTTGCCGCTAGGGTAAACGCCGATCTGATAATTCGCCCCATGAGCACCGACCCTCCACCGGAGGGGATGAAACTGGTGAACTACCGCGGGGAATTTTTCTATATTAAAAAGAGGTCACCTTAGCTTCGCTCCGCACTCACTGCAGAACTTGAAGAAGGGCTCATTGCTGGTGCCGCAGCGCTGGCAGGTCACAGGACGGACAAGCTCAAAGGCATCGCACTCCTGGGCTCTCATATCCCGTGAGAGGGCGCAGAACATGCTCAGCTCTGCTCCATTAAAATTCCACTTTATAATTATATTGGAGCAGAAGATGCACTTGCTGGTTACCTGGGCGATGTCCCTCAGATTGGCCATTACTTCTCCTTATTACTGATATTTTTAAGTACTTTTTCCACGTACTCCTCTATAGCCCTCTCAATTCTGGGCCGGAAGTGCTCAAGCTTTTGCTTCGCCTCCCGCGACACCTGGGGAGGAGTTCTCTGGAAGACCATTCGCGGGTCGCGCTCCGGCTCAAGCGCCCTGCTGCCCTTAAGCACCTCCAGGTCGCTGAAGGTGCCCAGCAGCCTTCTGCCCGCGTACATCACCTCCTCCTCCACCTTCCTTCCATGGCGGGTGCCGAACATCTCAAAGAGTGGGAACTTGGTTATCCCGTTGGCACCAGCAAGCAGGGCAACGCCTATGTTGGGGAGCTGGTCCACCCAGGTGCCCGAGATTATCTTCACCTCCGGAAAGCTTATCCTCACGGCAGCGATTACGCCCGCCTGGTAAAGCGACGCCGGTGGAGGAGAATTTTCGTAGCGCGTGCCCCTGTGGGGGTTCAGGGAGTAGATGGTAATCCTGTCCAGCTCCAGCTCCGCTATCAGCTCGAGCAGCGCATGGGTGTCGGCGGTGCTCTCTCCAAGCCCCAGGATTACCGTAATCCCCGTCGAGTAGCCCATCTCCCCCGCCTCAGCAAGCATGCGCTTTATCTTGGCTAGGGGCTTACCTGGCACAATCTCGCTGCGCAGCTCCTCATTCACGCACTCAACGCTCCCGGTCACGCCTTCTGCCACGCCCCTAAGACGCTCAAGCTGCTCGCCGCTCAGCACACCCACATTGAGCCACACCTTTGACTGTGCCGCGTGGGCAACCATCTCCGCAAGGAGGCGCAGCTCCTCCAGGGTATAGGCACCGTACCCCCCTGACAGGAACTCCACCTCCCACCCGAGCCTGCGTATCAGCTCCGCCTCGGCAACGACTCGCCAAGGTGCGCGCTTTGCCCTCTCGGCGGAGCTCAGCCTCTTCCTCTGCTTTGCCATGTAGCAGAAGGCACAGTTCGCCAGGGAGCACCACCAAGATATGAAGATTGCTCTCTCCAGGGTTACATAATCGCCGTGCCGCCTCAGCGTGAGCGCATTCGCCTCCCTCAGAGCCTCGAGGAGGTGCTCTGAGTCGCTGAAAAGCTGGGATACCTCCTTCCGGGTGAGCATTACCGCCTCATCTCCAGCCGGTGATAATAAAAACGGGATTCATCGATCTCATCATGCTCACGCCCTCGCGCACCTTCTCTGCCCTTGCAACGCTCATCAGCACAACCTCCTGCTCAAACTTCGCTGCCTCAAGAGCGGCGCGTGCCCTGTGGAGTGTCTCCAGGGTTATTGCAGTTATCACCACCCTGCCTTCAGGATGCAGCTTTTTTGTGACAGCTTCGACTATCTCCTCCACCCTGCCGCCACTTCCACCTATAAAGACGCGGTGCGGTGGCTTCAGGCTGTGCAGTGCCCCGGGGGCTTCCCCTTCCACAATGCGAACCTCCCCCTCTCCGGGGGTGGAGGAACTCTCTGCAATGCCGAACCTCGCCAGGTTCCTCCTCAGCAGTGCAATCGCCTTCTCTTGCCTTTCTACAGCGTACACCCTGGCTCCAAGCAGCGCAGCCTCCACACTCACGCTACCGGTGCCCGCGCCCACGTCGTAGAGCACCTCTCCGCGGCAGAGCCCGAGCTTCGCCAGCGCCACCGCACGAACCTCCTGCTTCGTCATGGGCACGCCTCCACGCTCAAAGGCGTCGTCAGGTATTCCGGGCACCGCGCGCTTCATTCCCACACCACCATTATGCTGTTACCCGAGAAGCTCTCCCCGGCGATGTCCTCCAGGGTAGCCACCACCACCCGCTCTCCCGGCAGGGTGAGGTTCTCGCACACCGCGCAGCGGCGGTTTCCCAGGCGGGCGAGCAGCGTCCTGGCGACTTTATGGGGTGGGTTTTTACTGTCGCACATTATAACAACCTTCTCCTCTCCGTGAGGCCCCTCCAGCGCATTCTCCCGGCCGTGGAGGCTTATGACCCTTGCCCCGTTCCAGGGCTCCTTAATCTTGGCGAAGCACAGCTGCACAGAGCTTATACCCGGCACCACCTCCAGCATCTCCTCCGGAAACCTCCTCCTGAGGAAGCCGAGGATGCTGAACAGCGTCGCATCGCCAGAGGTAAGCACCGCCACATCTTTATCCGCGTGCCTCTTTATGAACTCCACAACCTCCTCCAGGTCGCGGCGTATCACCATTCTAGGCTTGCTGCGGGGTGCAAACTTGAGCGCGGTCTCGCCCCCTGCAAAGGCAGAAGCGCGGGCGATTGCACGCCTCGCCGCGGGGGTTATGTACTCCTCGCCTCCCGGGCCAACGCCTACAACAAGTATCTTCCCCACCTTATCCGCCTCGCTCCAGCGTCGCTGCCTATTACCTCTCCTTTCAGGTTAATTAGGATGGTGCCAGTCTTAAGCTTTCCCTCCACGCGCTCTCCGGCGCGAAGCGAGGCGCGCTCTGCAATGCGGTTGAGCACGCCAGCGAAGCCCCCGCTTAACAGCAGAGCCACAGCCTTCTCCGCGGTAGCCGAGCGGAGCACCTTTGCGACAAGCTCCTGAGGTGCGCCCCCCTCAGCGGCGTAGGCGGCGAGGGTCTCGAGGCGGGCATCTGCGACTCTGCTGTGGGTGTGGAAGATGCCGGCCGCAACCTTGACCAGCTTTCCCACGTGGCCGAAGAGCAGCACCCCCTCAATCCCCCTTTCGGCGCACTGCTCGAGCATATAGCCCACGTAGTTGCCGCACTGCACCACCGCATCCTCGGGCACGCGTCGCCTCAGCGCGTTCTTCTCTCCTATCCTGCCCGGGGTGAGCACCACCTCCGAGAAGCCTGCCGCAAGGGCTACGTCTATCTGGGGCACCAGGGAGCGCATGAAGGCGCTCTCACTCCATGGCTCCACCCTGCCGCTCGTCCCCAGGATTGAGATCCCTCCCTTAATGCCCAGCTTTGGGTTCATCGTCCTCCTGGCGAGCTCCTCTCCGCGGGGCACCTCTATGAGCACCTCCACCCCACCTTCGGGCATGGCTTCCCTAACCGCGCGGCGTATCATCTCCCTGGGCACCGGGTTTATTGCAGCCTCTCCCACGGGCACAGCCAGCCCCGGCTTTGTCACCACGCCCACACCCCTG
>WANW01000038.1 GCA_015521615.1 Candidatus Hydrothermarchaeota archaeon | reverse complement strand
CAGACGAATGCTGCCGTAGGAGCCTTAAGTGCTCCTATAACAGAAGGCGGGTTACTCCCGGCACGGCATCCCTTTTTCTCACGGCAACTTTTTATTTAACCGCGCAAAAATTACTCCTATGGATATAAAGACCCTGAGGGAAGCACTCAGAAGGGAGAAGATGTCTCCCTATCTTCAGGAACTCGGCAGGAACTTCTATCGTGAGGCCCAGAAGCTTTTTGAAAGGATGCTGGAGGAGTACAAGGCTGCAAAAGACTCCGACCTTACGCAGCTCTCTCTCAAGCTTGCGGAGCTGGAGAATCTTAAAAACATGATAAACGACCTCTACGAGACGAGGGAGCGCAAGATAGTTTCCAGCGCCCTGTATTATGTAAAGTCCGGGGAGGAGCTGGAGCTGGACAACCTGACAGAAGAGGAGGAGGCTCTCCTCAGGGAGATTATACGCGTAATCAAGGCAGGTAGGGAGAAGGTGCTGACCGGATTTGTTCGGGGGAGGATTGAAAGCAGCAGCGAGGAGGAACAGGAGGAGAAAGGGGTAAAGGGGGAGAAGCCCGGGGAAGTGCCCTTCATTACGGTCAGGATTCTCAAGGACCTGCCCTCGCTGGTGGGCGTGGACGGGAAAATCTACGGTGAGTTCAAGGCCGAGGATGTTGTAACCCTGCCGGAACCGAATGCGAGGATTCTCGTCAAGCGCGGGGATGCCGAGCTGATCTCTGTAAAAGGGTCATAAAGAATCAGCCTCTGTTTTTGGCAGAATAGTCACACCGATAACTTTATATTTATCCCACATGAAAAATCATGACAAATGTTAATGTAGGCTTAGGCTATACCGGCTGCGGTGGTATCATGCAGGACGATGAGCTTGGTTATTTCCTCAGGGTAAGGGAAAAGGAGACCTTCTTCAGGCGCGAATCTGCCCGTGAAACAAGGGAGCTGAGCTACACCGCCGAGGCATGCACCGGCTGTGGGCTCTGCTATGAAGCCTGCCCGGTGGGGGCGATAAAGCTCGGCCCTACAGGCGGAATCGCGAGGGGTTTGATAGACGCGCCGTCGATTGAGATAGATGCGGAGCGCTGCGTCCTCTGCGGGGTTTGCAGCGCTGTATGCATGTTCAATGCCATAGATGTGCGCGTGGATGAAGCCTCTGTAAGGGGAAACCCCGAGTTTCCGAACTTCCTGCGCGCCTTTGTTTTCAATCAGGATAAGTGCAGGATGAAGGACGAGGCAAAGCTCGTGCCCTGCGACGAGTGCATGCGCGCCTGCCCCAGGGAGGCGATAACCTTCGCTGGCATCGTCGAGAGGGGCGGGAAGAAGATAAACACCATAGAGCGCGATGAAGAGAGGTGTGTGTTCTGCTCCTCCTGTGCTGAGGCGTGTCCCACTCAAGCCATAGCGGTGGAGAAGGTGTTCGAGGGCGAGGTGGTGGTTGACCACGACACCTGCACCGGCTGCGGAACCTGCGTTGAGATATGCCCCACAAAGGCAATGCAAATGCCACGCTCTGCACCTTGGGAGAAGCCGGCGAAGGTGGAGTCGAATCCAAAGACGTGCATATACTGCGGCGCATGCGAGCACGCATGCCCTGTGAATGCGATTGAGGTGCGCAGGGAGAAGGTGAACTACACGCGAGGAGAGGAGCGCTCCTGGACAAAGAAGTGGGAAAAGATATTCCGCGAGCTGTGATAGTATGGGATTCAAGCTTGAAATAGACCCGGAAGCCTGTCAGGGCTGCGGAAACTGCATTGTTGTGTGCCCTGTTAATGCACTTAGCGATAGTGTGGCGGGTGGTAGAGGGGACAGCGAGGACAGGAACTTCGGGGTTAAAGCGGGTGCGGTGCAGATCTACGACCCGGAGTTCTGCACCGGCTGTGGGACCTGCGTCAATACCTGTGGATACGGTGCAATAACATTAAAGGCTGAGGTTGCGGAGGAGAGCAGAGAGGAGAAGGTTAAGATAGATTCCCTGCCGGCGATGGGGGACAAGGCCGAGGTTCTGAAGCTCATAGAACGCGAAGGTGCGCTGAGCATAGCCGAGGTTGCCGAAAGGCTTGGCATCTCCCCCGCGAAAGCCGCAAGTGCGGTTTTTGCTCTGAAGAATGAGAACAGACTTTTCGAATATGAGAAGCACAGCGACGGTGTGAGAGAGTGGTACACCTACTCCACAAAGCCGCCGGCTAAGAAAGAGGAGGAGAAGGAAGAGGCTGTGCCGGTGGTTAAGGTCGACCCCGCAAAGGCGGAGAAGGTGAAGCAGACCCTGGCAGCGACGCTGAGCTCCATGGACGTGGTGAAGATAAGGTTCCTTATAGAGACGGGCAAGCTGGACAAAGCCATAGAGGAACTCGTGAGCCGGGTTAAGGAGGAGGTTTAGAATGGAAATCACACTTATAACCGGCAGAACCGTGGCACAGGGCGAAGCCATGGAGAAGGGTAAGACCGGCGAGGACTTCAAGAGAGCATGCGCTGTCATTGAGCTCGACCCTGAGGACATGAGCAAGCTTGGTGCCTATGATGGTGATGAAGTACGGGTGCGCACCAGCGAGGGTGAGGTGGTGGTCGTCGCGAAGAAGTCGAGGGATGCACCTCACCCGGGCGTTGCATTCATACCCATGGGTCCGTGGGCTAATGTAATCGTTGGCGGCGATACAGAGAGCACTGGCATGCCACCCTTCAAGGGGATAAAGGCAGAGATCACCCTCGCCAAGGGGGAGCGCGTCCTAAGCGCTGAGGAGCTTATAGCTCAGGTTTACAAGCTCAAGGAGTGAGGATCATGCACAGGTATACTGATGTTATATGCAGCTTCTGCGGAACCCTCTGCGATGACATAGAGGTTGTTGTGGAGGACAACCGCATCGTAGATGTGAAGCATGCGTGCAGAATAGGTACTGCGAAGTTTTTTGCGAGCAACGATTATGAGCACCGGATTCTGAAGCCCATGGTGAGGAAAAACGGCAAGCTCGTTGAAGCGAGCCTCGACGAGGCAGTAGAGCGTGCTGCCGAGATTCTGAAAAGTGCGACTAAACCGCTGCTCTATGGCTGGAGCAGCACAAGCTGTGAGGCTCATTCTGTGGGTATAGAGCTTGCGGAGGAGCTTGGCGGTGTAATCGACAATACCACAACAGTGTGCCATGGGCCAAGCGCACTTGCAATACACGACGCTGGCTACATAAGCTGCACTCTGGGTGAGGTTAAGAATCGCGCTGATTTAATAATCTACTGGGGTGCCAATCCGATGCATGGGCATCCGCGCCACCTCTCCCGCTACTCGATATTTCCACGGGGCTACTTCCGGGAGCGCGGGCAGCAGGATCGTGAGCTTATTGTTATAGACGTGCGCAAGACAGACACCGCAAAGATAGCCAACAAGTTTATAAGGGTGAACTACGGCGAGGACTACGAGCTCATATCTGCGCTCCGCAAGGTTGTCAACGGCGGAGAGCTTCACCAGGAGAGCGTTGCCGGCGTGCCCAGAGAGGAGATCATCGCGCTGGCTGAGAAGATGAAAAATGCGCAGTTCGGGGTACTATTCTTCGGAATGGGGCTTACGCAGAGCTACGGCAGGCACCGCAACATAGACAACGCTATCTGCCTGGTGCGCGACCTCAACACTCACACGAAGTTTGTTATCATGGCAATGCGTGGCCACTACAACGTGGTTGGGTTCAACGAGGTGCTCAGCTGGCAGGCGGGCTTTCCCTTCGCTGTGGACATGGGCAGGGGCTTTGCCTGGTACAACCCGGGTGAGACTACAGCAAACGACGTGCTGCAGCGCGGCGAGTGCGACGCCGCACTTATCATAGCAAGCGACCCTGTGTCGCACTTTCCCAGGAAGAGCATCGAGCACCTGGCAAAGATACCCATTATAGCGATAGATATCCACCCCACACCAACGACGCAGCTCGCTGACGTGGTGATTCCCAGCGCTATAGTGGGCATCGAGGTTGATGGCACAGCCTACCGCATGGACGCTGTGCCCCTGAGGCTGAGGAAGGTTAAGGAGCCGCCAGAAGGGGTGCTGAGCGACGTGGAGATACTCCGCCGCATACTTGCTAAAGTTAGAGGCGAGCAGCTTGCCGCGAAGGCGGAGGTGGCGAGATGAAGCTCATCCTCAAGAACGGCTTTGTTTACGACCCTCTTAATGGTATAAACGGCGAGAAGATGGACATCTGCATAGAGGACGGGAAGATTGTTGAGGACGTAAAAGATGCGAAGGTGATAGACTGCTCCGGCAAGGTGGTAATGCCCGGCGGTGTGGAGATACACAGCCATATCGCTGGAGGAAAAGTGAATGTTGGCAGACTTATGCGCCCCGAGGACCACATAAAGAATGTCATGCCCAAGACGAGGCTCACCCGTGCGGTAAACGGCTACTCTACCCCATCGACCTTCCTCACCGGCTACCTGTATGCGAAGCTGGGCTATACCACCGCCTTCACCGCAGCGATGCCACCGCTAATGGCGAGACACACCCACGAGGAGCTGCACGACATACCGATGCTGGACAAGGGCGCGCTCACGCTGATGGGCAACAACTGGTTTGTGATGCGCTACCTTAAGCGGGGCGATGTTGAGCTCGCTGCAGCCTTTGTTGCCTGGCTGTTAAAGGCGGCGAAGGGCTACGCCATAAAGGTTGTGAACCCCGGCGGCGGCGAAGCATGGGGCTGGGGCAGGGACGTAAGGAGCCTCGACGACCCTGTGCCCCACTTTGATATAACGCCCAGGGAGATTATCTCAGGCCTGGCAAAGGTTAATGAGATGCTCTCGCTTCCGCACAGCATTCATTTACACGCGAACAACCTCGGCAGGGTGGGCAACTACGTCACCACGCTGGAGACTATGGAGGTGCCCAATGGCACCAAGCCGGCGCGGGAGAGACAGGTGGTCCAGCTCACCCATGCGCAGTTCCACTCCTACGGCGGCGACTCCTGGCGCACCTTCGCCTCCGAGGCTGAGAGCATAGCAAAGGCGGTGAACAACAATGAGAACGTCATAATCGACATCGGCCAGGTGGTCTTCGGCGACACCACCACGATGACCGCTGACGGGCCGATGGAGTACTACCTCTCTTCCCTCACCGGGCTTAAATGGGCGAACAAGAACATAGAGCTCGAGACCTCTCCTGGGGTTACGCCCTTCGTTTACTCGAAGCGCAGCCCTGTTTCTGCGGTGCAGTGGGCTGTTGGCTTGGAGCTGGCGCTGCATATTAAGGACCCCTTCAAGGTGCTTCTCACCACAGATCACCCCAACGGTGCGCCATTCTTCAAGTACCCCACGATTATCGCCTGGCTGATGAGCGCAAGATACAGAGAGGAGACCATGAAGGAGGTGCACGGCGCAGCGCAGAAGAACACAACCCTCGCTACCATAGACAGGGAATACGACTTCTATGAGATTGCGGTGATAACCCGCGCAGGACAGGCGAAGAGTTTAGGTTTGGCAGAGAAGGGTCACCTCGGTGTGGGTGCAGACGCAGACGTGGCGGTGTACGACCTCAACCCGGAGGAGGTCGATCCGAGCAGGGACTATAAGCTGATTGAGGAGAAATTTGCACGGACGAGCTATACCATAAAGGGCGGCGAAATCGTTGTGAAGGATGGCGAGATAGTGAAGGTGGTGGACGGCAGAACGCTGTACATCGACGCAAAGGTGGACGAGGGTCTAGAGCGCGAGCTGATGCGAGACATAGACTACTACTTCAAGCGCTTCTACAGCGTCAACCTCGCCAACTACCCGGTGCAGGAGGTTTACCTCACCAATCCGACGCCGGTGCAGATAGACGCAAGCAATGTAAGGTGATTACCATGCAGGAGGTTGTGCTCACCCCCAAGGAGCAGCCGAGCTACGGCTTAATCGCGGAGTGCATAAGCTGTGACGTCTTCGCGGGCAAGAGCATCGAGGAGATTGAGGCTCTGCCCGTTTATTACGGCAACAAGCAGGGAAAGCTTGGCGACTTCTTCGATGTTAGCGGTGAAGTCGCAAGCAGCGCCGAAGAGATGCGCATTGTTATAGCCGGTGATGTTACGAAGACACGCTGGATTGGCAGGGAGATGAGCGCCGGTGAGATAGTGGTTAAGGGAAGCGCAGAGATGTACGTCGGTGCCTGGATGCGTGGAGGCAGGATTGTTGTTGAGGGCGACGTGGGCGCCTTCTCGGGTATGCTGATGCGGGGCGGTGAGCTTCGCGTGGAGGGCAATGCAGGCGACTACCTGGGCTGCTCCTACCGCGGCGAGTGGCGCGGAATGAGCGGGGGTACGATAATCGTGGAGGGCAACGCCGGCATGGAGGTGGGACAGAACCTCAACGGGGGCAGGATCTTCGTTAAAGGCTCAGTGGAGAGCTTCGCTGGCGTGAGGATGAAGAAGGGCCTTCTCGTTGTGGGCTCAGCCACAGACCGCGTGGGTGCGCAGATGACGGGAGGCACGATTGTGGTGCTGGGAAGCATTCTTCGGCTCCTGCCCAGCTTCGACTTCGCTGGCGAGGTGGAGAATCCGGAGATAGACGGGGAGAGCTTCGAGGGCGTTTTCAAGAAGTACACCGGCGACCATGCCGAGCGAAACGCGAAGGGCGTGCTTTACGTTAGGAAGGAGTAGCTACGACCTCCTCAGTGCAAGAAATTCTCTGAGGAGCTCCTGCATATCCGGAAAGGCCTTTACTTCCCCATTCTCTATTTTACCGTATATCTCCCTAAAGATGGCATTGTGCTGCTGGAGGTATACCTCACACAGGAAATCTACTATGGGTCTGTAATTCTCCCTGTTTCCTTCAGCAACCGCATCGAGGTACTTCTCCCTGTGCTCCAGCCCCAGGTAGAGCGTCGGATAGCCGTGCTTCTCAAGCACAAAGTTGAGCAGAGCCCTCGCAACTCTTCCATTGCCATCCACGAAGGGATGTATGGTCACAAACTTTGTGTGGAGGAGCACAGCGAGCTCAAAGGGATGCCTCCTCTTTCTGTTCTTCCTGTACCACCCTATTAATTCCTTCATTAGCTCCGGCACCTCGATGGCAGGTGGAGGCTCGTGCTCGGCTTTTTCAATCAATACCTGAATTCTCCTGTACTCTCCAGGTGCCTCGAGCAGGTTATCCATGATAATTCCATGCATCCTCTTTATCAGCCTCTCCGAGACGTCCCCCTTATACCCATCAAGAAACTCTCTTAGCTTCTTGAAGTTTACAATTTCATAAACCTCCCTAAGCGACTTGCCAGCTGGGGTCACGTCGTGCTCCAGGAGCTCCTCGGCCTGCCTCAGGGTGATGGTGTTGCCTTCTATCGCCGTGGTTCCCTGCACGTAGCGGGCAAAGCACGCCTGCTCATATCTCCTGAGCTCGTCAGGATAATGCTCCCTGAAAAGCCTGTAGCTGTAGTGCAGAACCTCAAGGTCCAGGGCTCTTCTGTCGTCGAGATATCTCCGCTTCTTCTTCAGCCAGTAGTCGGTGAAGGTCTTTAACCTGATTAGCTGATATTCTGCAAGTTTTTCAAGAAACCGCTCTGCAGTCGTTTTTTCCAGTCTGCCAATATAAAAGGAAATTGTTATACTTTTATCGTTAACCCTAACCTTATCTCTGATATAGATGTATTTTTTACCCTTAATCTTTTTTACTTCCAGTTTTACCATGCTATTTACATGCGAAGATATCCTTTGAAAATTTAATAAAATCCAGGTTAACCAACTTCGTCACCCGCAGGTGTGCTGCGGGTAACCCCTCTGATCTCCTCGTACAGCTCGCGGAGTGCCTCTTGGTAGTCCATCTCCCCCTTCTCTATGGCGTCCATCTTCTCCTCCAGCAGCCTAGTTCGCGCCTCCGACACGAAGCCCCCGTACCTCTGCGATAGGTAGGCGTACACATCCTTCCCCAGCCTGGTAGGCAGCACCCTGCCGTGGCGCTCAACCACGTACCCGCGCAGGAAAAGGCGGTCCAGGATTGTGGCGTAGGTGGAGGGTCTGCCTATGCCGCGCTCCTTCATCAGCTGAATGATCTCCGCCTGCGTGAGAAGTTTCGCCTTCGGCAGGAGAAGCACCTTCGCTCTAACCCTTATTCTGCCGAGCGGCAGCGCCCTTCTCACAGGCGCCGCCCAGCGGTACAGCTCGACTGCCCTTCCCTGCGCCTCCAGAATGCGCTCCTCCTCTGCACAGCCACCCTGCCACGAGATGCGGTAGTGCGCCACTCTGGCAAGGAATGGCTTCGCCTGGCTTGCCATGAAGCGCCTGAATATCAGGTCGTAGAGCGCAAGGTGACGCCGGGTTAGGGCTTCTGCGTAGACCACACCCTCGCTGATTAGGCGCTGAAGCGTCTCCCTAGGCGCCGCCCTCGTGGGACGGATGCACTCGTGCGCCCCCTCGGCACGCCATTCGCGGGGTAAGAAGTCCTCACCCAGGTACTCCCTCGCAATCCTCAGCCCAACATCGCTCACCCGCGTGGAATCGGTGCGGTGGTAGGTTATGAGACCGCTCTCGAAGAGCTCCTGAGCAAGCCTCATGGCATCCTTCGCCGGAATCTTTAGTATGGCGTGGGCGTCCCTCAGCAAAGTATCTGTGGTGTAAGGTGGTAAAGGCGTGCGCTCCTCCTCCCTCTCCTCGAGCAGCGCAATTTCCAGCTCCAGCTCCTCCCTGGCAACACCCTCAAGACTCAGCCCCAGCTCCTCCACCACAGCCACGCGTCTCTTCTGCCTGTGCTCGCGGGCGCGCTCTATGACCCAGCCGAGCACGGGGGTTTGAGCTCTGCCCGCGGATAGGTTGTGCCTCGAGAAAACCTCCCACAGCTTCTGGCTGAGGGTGAAACCTATCCAGCGGTCCTCTATTCTGCGCACAATCTGCGCCTTCACCAGCCTCTCGTCTATCCCGCGCAGGCTGGAGAGCGCCTCACTTACCGCGCGCTTGGTAACCTCGTGGAACTCCGCCCTTTTTATGCCCCCGCAGCCCGCGAGCAGGTTGGCAAGGTCCCAGGCTATTTTCTCCCCCTCGGCATCCGGGTCTGTGCCTATTATAACCTCGCCTGCATCCCTGGCGAGTCTGCGCAGCGCCTCAATCCTGTGGGAGGCATCGTCTATCTCTGCACTCCCGCACTTCGGGCAGGCCTCCGCCCTGCTCGTGAACTGGTAGCCGCAGCTGCGGCAGCGCCTTATGCACGAGTACACCGGCACAAAGCCGGAGTTGAGCTCCACGCCGTGAAAGCCCCTGTCAGTCACCAGGTCAACCACATGCCCCAGGCAGGCCGTAACCAGGAGCACCCTGCTCGCCGTAGGTACTTCGTAGGCAACAAGCACCGTCTCCTCTCCCTCGCGCACCACCCTTAGGCTGGGTCTGCCGAAGAACCGCGAGATCTGCCTAGCCTTCGTGGGGCTCTCCACTATGAAGAGCGCCGGAGTTATCATCTCACTGAGCTGCGCCCTTCGCCTGAAGCGAGCCCTGCTCTCGTCTATCTCCTCAGCAAGCCTCTCGAAGTCCGCCTCCTCAAGGCTCTTAAACTCTATGTCGTAGTAGCTTGCGCGCTGGATGAAGGCGTTCAGAAGCTCCCTGTCCTTCTCAAGCAGGAAGGAGGCGCCCTTGGTAAGCCCTCCCGCGAAGAGGCGAGAGGTTCTCCCGGAGCCCTGGATATATGTGCGCACATCCGGAAATATAACCTCTCCCTCGCGCACTACCACGTCCTTCTCCTCTGCTCTGCCCTCTTCAATCAGCCTGCTCAGCAGCTGCCGCAGCTTTTCCTGAAGCTCCTCATCCCTCTCCAGCTGTGAGAGCTTCGGCAGAAGCTCCCTCACCTCCTCGTGGCTTCTGAAGACCAGCGCAAGAACTCTCAGCAGGCCGGGCGTAGCCTCAGCGATTTCAGAAAGCCTGAGTCTCACCGCAGGCGCGCCCACGAACACCGCGAAGCGTATCCTCTCCGGCAGGTCCAGACCTCTCACGAGGGTGCCGTAGTAGTAGGAGGTGCCTATAAGGTGGTCCACCTCGCCTCTGGCGAAGGCCTCGAAGTCCTTCTTGCTCGCAGCAGAGACCAGCCCCACTTTGAACCTCTCTGCCAGCGCCTCGTGCAGCTTCTGCGCTTCCTCCGCACTTCTCGCAAAAATCAAGCCACCGGTGCCGAGGCGGGAGAGTATCCCGGAAACCACCCCAACACTTTCATCGCTGCCCGCAAAGTCTTCGATGTTGCGGAGGGCGTATCCCGTAGTGCCCACGTCGAAGCCCAGGAGCTCCCTGAAGAGCCTGGTCTTCGCTCCAGGCTTTGCTGTGGCAGTGGAGACCATCAGCGTTCCCCTCGCCTCGCCCCTCCACTGCCTGCCCTCGCGGCGGAAGCCCAGAAGCTCGAGCAGCCTGTCCACATTCCGCGAAGCCTTAAGCACCGCATCCACGTCGTCCACAAAGATGAAGTCGAAGGTGCTGCCATTAAGAAGTTCAAACCTCTTTGCAAGGAAGCTGGTGGTGGTGACGAGGATACCGTACTCATCGCGCGCGAGATGCTCAAAGAACCTCCCCCTCTCGTCCTTCTTGAGCGAGGAGTGATAGTGGAGCACCTCAACGCCGCCCTCGCCGTTGAAGGACACCGTAACCCCCACTCTTTCGGCATAGCCTTTCAGGCTGGCGACCACCTGGTTGACGAGCAGCGTGGTGGGCAGGAGTATGTAGCTCTTCCTACCCTTCAGCGCCAGGAAGAGCGCCATCGCCGCACCAAAGGAGGTCTTCCCAACCCCCGTTGGCGCAACCGCCGCGAAGCTCTCACCGCGAAGCACGCGCCTAGCCCACATCCGCTGAAGCGCCCTGGGCTTGCCCACAGTCTTCTCAAAAAAGCGCAGAAACTCCTCAACCAGCGACTCTTCTCTTGCTAGGCACAGAGGCTCTCCTCTAAGGCTGCACTTCCCGGCTTCAGCCTCGGCAACACTTAAATCCCCACCGCACCCGCTGCAGAGTGCCTCGTAAACAGCTTCTGGCATTACTCAAAAAGGTCACCGGCGGAGATAAATACTTTACTTTACCCTGAAAACCTCCAGGTTCTGCACCGCCCTCGTCTCGCTTCTCGTGCGCTTGTACAGCGAGGAGGCGAGCTCAATACACTTGCTCTCCTCGCCGTGGCAGGTGATGATGCGCTCGGGCTTGGGGTTCAGCCTGCGCACGTAGTTTATGAGCTGGTTCCTGTCGCTGTGGCCGGAGAAGCCCTCTATGGTGTGGACCTCCATGTTTATCTCCACCACCTTGGTCTTGCCGTTCTCCTTCATGGGTATTTCTTTCCAGCCCTTCTGGATGCGCCTGCCTAGGCTTCCTTCAGCCTGGTAGCCCACAAAGACCAGAGAGTTTTTCTCATCCTCAGCGAGGTGGCGCAGGTACTCAATGCTCGGCCCGCCGGTAAGCATGCCCGAGGTGGCGAGAATCACGCTGGGCTCGCCGTCGATAACCTCCTTGCGTTTTGCCGTGCCCGTGACGCGCTTGAATATCTCACTCAGGAAGGGGTTGTGCCCGCGGTGGAATATCTCTGTGCGCAGGGAGCGGTTCAGATACTCGGGGTAGGTTGTGTGGATCGCCGTTGCCTCCCAGATCATGCCGTCCAGGTAGACCGGAATTTCCTCCAGAGCGCCGTTATTTACATAATCCTCAAGCGCAAGCATAAGCTCCTGCGCCCTGCCCACGCTGAACACCGGCACTAGCACCTTACCCCCGCGCTCTATTGTGCGCCTTATTATCTTTATCAGCTCCTCCTCCGCCCTGCGCCTGCTCGGCAGGATGTCGCGTTTGCCACCGTAGGTGCTCTCTATGATGAGCGTCTCCAGGCGCGGGAAGCGGAAGTTCGCGGGCTCAAGCAGGCGGGAGCGCTCAAACTTTATATCGCCGGTGTAGGCCAGGTTGTAGAGCCCATCGCCTATGTGGAAGTGGGCTATCGAAGAGCCCAGGATGTGCCCCGCGTTGTGAAGCGTCAGCCTAACGTCCGGCGCTATGTCGGTGACATCCCCGTACTCTAGGGGGATGACGTATTTGAGCATCTCCTTTATGAACTTCCGCGGGTAGGGTGGCTGTCTGCCCTCACGCTCCACCACGTCGAGGTAGTCCCATTGCAGCAGGAACATCAGGTCCCTCGTGGGAGGGGTGCAGTACACCGGGCCTTCATAGCCCATGTAGTACAGGAAGGGCACAAAGCCGCAGTGGTCCAGGTGTGCGTGGGTTATGACCACAGCATCAAGCTGCTGCAGGTCAAACTCGGGAATGTTCAGGTAGGGGTACGCCTTCTCAGAGTCGCCAGCAGCAACGTTAACGCCGCAGTCTATCAGAATTCTGCTCTCCGGTGTGTGGAGGTACATGCAGGTTCGTCCAACCTCACGAAAACCTCCAAGGGCGGAGATGCGTATCCAGTAGGTGTCCCTCGCACGCGTGGAACGGTGTATTCTGCGTCCAATCTTAAGAAGAATATCCTTGCGCTTGTCACTGCTCGCGAGAAGCTGGTGGCGGATGCTCTTTACTATCTTCGACTCTATAGGTGGTGCCCTGCGCACACGTGGGAGCCAGCCTACTGCGGAGCGGATCTCATTCAGGGTCTTGCCCGCCTTGCCTATAACCAGTCCCGGCTTTATTGCCTCTATTATGACCTCCCCGAAGACAGGGTCAAACTTTATGTCGGTTATGCCCGCCTCCTCTGGCACAATCTGCTTTATCCTGCTTATCGCGGTCTCCTCATCGGTTAGCACGCTTGGGTCAGGGCGTATAATTATACGCTTTCGGATTATCTTCGCAAGCTCTTTAATGATGTTTGTGTCTGCCGCGAGCACCGCCGGATTTTTGGAGTACAGCACAAGCTCGCTGCCCTCAAAGTCAACCTTGGTTATCATTGCCTCTGCAGGGACATTCTCCTTTACTATGCTCTTAATCTCTTCCAGTGCGTCTCTGGCTCCCATAACCACTTCCTCTTTTTAATTGAGATAAAATAATGAGATGTATTGAGATTCTAAAGAAGGGGAAGGGAAAAATCCCTTCAGAGAGTTTCTATCAGTTTGTTTACTTCTTCTTCAGATAGCTTTACCGCACCTTCCTTTGTTATTTTAATCACATCAATTCCATTTCCTGTCATTGCATCGCGCTCCAGAGCAGCGCGTATTGCTCGAACCGCAACTTTGGTTGCGGCGTCTATATCCAGGTTTTCTTTATAGGCATCCTCAAGCACACCGTAGGCATATGGCGAACCGGAGCCGGTGGCAATTACCCGGTCCTCAATTGCACTACCCAGCGGATCAAGGGAGTAGAGTTTCGCCCCGGTCTTGTCAACGCCGCCAATTATTAGCTGTACTATAAGCGGGAAGTAGCGCGATGAGAACAGCACATTGCCCATCAGCGTGGATATCGCCTGCACATTAATCTCCTCACCCTTGCGCATGCGGTAGAGCCTTGCCTCCGCGCGCATCCACCTGATCAGAGCCTGCGCGTCGCCCACTGCTCCCGCCACAGTCGCGGCTAGGTGCTTATCTATTATAAAGCTCTTCTGCACCACCTTGTGGGCTATAAGTGTGCCCATCGTCGCGCGCTTGTCGCTGACAAGCACCACACCATCGCTGGTTGTAAGCCCAACTGTTGTGGTTCCCTTCATGTATTCCTTAACCCTTTCAACGGCCTCCATCAATTAACCTCCAAGAAAAAGGGAGTAAAACCAGTTTGCTACTACTATTGGGGGTTTTCCCATATATAAATATTACTATAAAACTGCGAGAAGTTAGATGCAATTCTAAAAAACATGAAAAAAATTTTCGGGGAAGCAGCCTGTATAATTGGGGATGCTCTAGTGGTGGCGGACCTCCACCTGGGATTTGAAAATGAGTTGCGAAATCAGGGCTTAAGGATACCCTCCCAGAGGGTAAACATTAAGAGAAGGTTGCTCAGCCTTATCGAAAAAACGAATGCCGGAAGGGTTGTGATCCTAGGTGACCTGAAGCATAGCATCCCAAAGGCGACCTGGCAGGAGTACGCCGATGTGCCTGAGCTTGTCAGTGCCATAGAAGCGCGAGCAAAGGTGATTGTGGTGAAGGGGAACCATGACGCCAGCATAGAGAGGCTTCTTTCACAGACGGAGGTTGTGGACAGCCTTGTGATAGGAGATGTGCTTCTCCTGCACGGGCATCGCCGTGCCCCACGACTTGATTTCTCGCATATAGTAATAGCTCACAACCACCCGGCAATAGAATTTGTTGATGAACTGGGTGCAAGAATGCGAGAGAAGGTGTGGCTGGAGCTGACTTTGAGGGAAGAGGCTTTGCAAAAGCTTGGTCTTGATAAAAGCCCGCGTATTACTGTCATGCCAGCTTTCAATGAGCTTATTGAGGGTGTGCCTTTTAATGTGGAGATGCGCGGACAGGGGCCTCTGCTGAAGGAAGAGCTCGTGGATATAGGTGAGGCAATGGTATACCTTCTGGACGGCACGGAGCTGGGCAGGGTTAAAGAGCTTTCTCAGTTAATGCACAGCTCCGGCGAGGAAGGATAGCAACGCGATGAACATCGCAGCCTTTATGTACCTGGCGCTTTTTGTGGCATCACTCATTTTAAGCAACACAAAGAGGGCATAAAGAAATACAGCGTCAGCGATGCCCACAAGGGGGAGGTAGGCTGTGCCAAGGATGTCCATGAGGTAGGGCAGGGGGCTGAGGAGCACCGCAATTATGAGGAAGAGGGCAGCGACATAGGCACTTCTACGCACACCTATTCTCACAGGTAGGGTAAGGCACTCGCCCCGGTCGCCTCTTATGTCAGCAATATCTTTTACAATCTCGCGAGAGGTATTTGCAAGCGCAGCGAGGGCGACGAAGACGAGGGTCACGCCCGGCTTCGAAGCGGCGATGCCGCCGTAGAGAAAGGGCGATGCCACCAGGTAGCTTACAGTGAGGTTTTTGCCAAGTCCGCCAGCGCGCTTTATCCGCCAGGCATAGGCGTAGAGCAAAGCCGAGTTGAAGGCGGCTAAGGCGAAGGCGGCGCTGCCTATCAGTGCAGCAAGCGCAGTGCCTGCTGCGAAAAGCAGCAGGGCATATCTCCAGGCGGTGCTCAGGGAAATCACACCTCTCGGCAGAGGCCTGTGCGGTGCGTTTATTCTGTCTATCTCGTAGTCGTAGTAGTCGTTTATCACATTTCCAGCACCGCATATAAGAAAGGCAACAACGCAGGCGAGGGCTACATCGGCGCTGAAGCTGCCCGAAGCTATGCTCGCCCCGAGAAATACCGCGAAAGCTGCCATTGCACAGTTCAGGGGCCTCAGAATCTCAATGTAGGCGCGCATTCTATGGCACCGCCTTGGAGTGAGTGTGCTATATAGGTTAGACTGAGGGTATTTATCGCTTTCTATAAGTAAGGTAAACCCCGGCTACAGTGAACGACGGTAAAACTCCCCTGGAGCTCCAAAAATTTTTATACTACCATTAATAAAAGCGCTGCCCATGCAGAGGGGGTGTAGAATGAGAACGAAGTGCTTCGCTGCCGTGCTGATTGTGATAATGCTGCTGAGTGGATGTATGGTAACTGAAAAAAGTGAGGATGAGTCATTAAAAGAATACAGGAAGTATTTCGGTGAATCGGCGATAAAGCTGCAAAAATCACTGGAGTATGAGAAAGAAGGTAAAGAATTTCTGGATACCAGAGATTTCGATAAGGCTATAGAGAATTTTGAAAAGAGAAAGAATCTTTTAATTGAGGCAAAAAGTTTAATTCAGAAGGCTTATGATAGTGTTGATGATGAAGAACTGAAAGAGTACGCATACTATGGCACTAAAAAACTCGAATATTCAATTCTTTTTGAGGAATCTAGAATAAAAGGGATTGAGTACCTGAAAGAAGGAAATATCAATGCTTCTAAGCAAATGCTCAGAGAAGCCCAGGAATATTTGGAAAAGGATAGAGAATGGTATGAAAAAAGTAAAGTATTACTGCAAAAGTTGAGGGAAGAGGGTAAGCTATGAGGGTATGAATCTGTACCAGCCGGGGGTTGTGAAAAGTGAGCTTGGTTGAAGCTATAGGCGAAGGTACGGTTAGGCTCTTCTCAAGCAAAAGACGCATTCTAGGATTTCGCCGGACTTCAATGGAGGGTTTCCAAAATGAAAATTAGCTGTATAATTATGGGTGTTTTTGTCGTAATGGCTATGTCAGTTGGATGCACCACGAAAGAAAAGCCAAAGAGTGAGGATGAAGCGTTTAAGGAGTATGTGAGGCTGATTGGAGAGAGCGCTCCTAAACGCGACAAAGCTTTTACATACGCAGAAGAAGCAGCAAATGCTGTTAGGAGAGGTGATTACGACTTAGCTATTGAAATCGAAAGAAAAATTATTCTTATTTGGAGAGAGCTTGAGAATGATTATAAAAAAGCAGCAAATATTATAGAAGACGATGAATTAAAAAATTATGCAGAAATAAACGCTGAAATAGCAAATCTTTATATAAAATATAATGAATTGCTCATTGATTCAGTTAATTGCCTTATTTATGGAGATATTAAATGTGTCAAACAAAAACAACAAGATATTAAAAAAATATCTAATCGGATTGAATTATTGAGTGAAATGAGTCATAACTTATACTTAAAACTAAATAAGGAGGGGAAACTATGAAATTTTTAAATTTATGTTTTGTTGCCCTTATCGCTGTTCGCGCTTGTCGACGCCTCGGGCAACGTAACGCAGGTAACATACGAGGCGGAGAGGTTTGGGATAAGAGGGTACAAATATGTACAATGAACACTTTTCCGGTACGCTGACGAAAGTATTATATACTACCAGCAGTAAAAGTGGTTGCTCGGATATAAAAGCCCTGTGCTTCGGGGGGTTATGAAAAGTGGGTATTGTCGAAGCGATAGGCGAAGGTACGGTCAAGCTCTTCTCAAGCAGAAAGCGCATTTTGGGCATCCTCCTGCTAATTGCAATCGCTGCCGCAACCTGGAGGGTTTTCTTCTACATGTCCCCAGAGGAGAAGTACTGGTGGCACATAGAAGAGTCGAAGAGGTTGGTGAAAGAGTCTACAAAATGGTGGGACAAAGTTAAAGAAACTGGTAATCATTCTCAGGCTATCTATTATATGGAAAAGAGAATTGAACTTCATAGAAAAGCAAAGGAACATGTTTTAGAAGCATATGAATTGGCAGATACTTATCCTAAGAAAAAATATGCTGAATTGCTTGCAAAAGCATTGGAATATTCTATTAAAAGTGATGAAAAATTTATAGAAGTAATTAAACTTGATGAAATGGGGAGTTATGAAGCCGCTAAGAAAGCTGCTCGAGAATCAGAAGAACTTCTAAAAAAAGGAGAATTAGAACTAATTAAAGCAAACGGGTACTTATCTATTATTCAAGAGGGGGTGCGTAATGAATAAGACAATTATAGTATCAGTTACGATTTTAATTTTAATATTATCATTTTCACATTCAGGATATGGGATAGAATCTTTAGATGTAGAGAGATATTTGACCGACGAAGAATACAGAAATTATTGGGATTCTCATTATGCCACCTCAGCTTCCCAGCTTATAGAGGGCACCGTAGAGTATGCTGCTCAGGTAAACTCTCTGGTTGCAGGCTGGCAGAGTCCGAAGGTGTCTGAAGAGCTCGGGCCTGATGCTCCCAAGCTTCTCGCTTTCACGGTTAAAGCTCTGGAGATTTCCGATGCGCTGGCGGGTGCGGATTCAGTTTTGAACGGGCTGTGGAACATTCAAACTGCGATAGTTTCTTGGAAGGAATATAATTTGGACCCCGTTCTGAATGGGACTTACGACTGGATACAAGCAGAGCTTGAGTGGGCGTTCAGAATAGGTATGGAGACTGCCTCCACACAAACTAAGATATGCGAGCTCAGGCAAAAGATAAGAGGAGAGAAGAAGAAGCTTATCAAGTTCGTCAACAATCAAAGTATTGATCCAGAGGTTAGAGCTGAAGCAGAAAAGCTTTATTGGCTGTATGTAAAGATAGAGGACTCTCTCGAAGAGTCTGAGGAGTTTGTATCCGGGGTAGATTCGGACGTTCGAACATACATAGAGGAGAAGTACCAGGTATGCTTCCCTGACGGCTGTGAAACCAAGAGGTGTGGCACGCAGAGGTGCGAGGGTCCGGGTTGTGATCATCCCGATGAAACCACCGCAGTGGTCTCCACCTCCACGCAATTCTACCCCTACTCCAGCGACACCCGGCAGACGTTGCTTTTCCTCAGCAAGCTCTATGAGAGGAGCCCGGATTATGATGAGCACCAGCGTCTGGCTGAGCAGATGCGCCTGAAACTAAACGAGAGCATTGCACAGCTTTTGCTTGAAAACTCCACGGGCAATATAACCGGCGAAACACTTGCGCAATTCTGGTCCAGCTACAGGAAATATCTTCTTGTGAGCAGAATGGTTTCCGATGACCTTTCGCGCGCCTCTGATACTGTTCTCTTTTCCAGCGACTTCTACCTGTCTACAGAAAAGCTGCTGGCAGAGCTGGGAGAGCATCACACCAATGTGCCTCCTGCAGGTCCAGTCCTCGTGGAGTTTCCGGAGCATCAGAAGGTGCTCATCATCCCCACCGGCGGTCTCTACGGCCTGGACAGCGACGAAATCTTCAGGGCAAAGCTTGAAAAGTTCGTCTCCGAGGGTGGCGTGCTCATCGTCTTCGCCCAGCAGCACGGCTACGAGTTCCAGGCTCTTCCTGGCGGGAAGGTGAGCGGCTACGGCTGGCTTGAGGACCAGAGCTGCTTCTCCAGAGCCGTGTACATAGACACCTACCATCCTGTGCTCGCTGGACAGGATTCTGTGCTCATGGACATAAACATCGACGGCTATTTTACCTCCTGGCCAGAGAATGCCACGGTACTCTTCAGCCGCACCGCCAACGGAATGCCCGCCGGCATAATGTACCGCTACGGCAAGGGCTGGGTTGTTGCAACCACCGCCTACACCGATTGGGCTTTGGCACATGGTCAGCGCACCGGCGACGGTTTGGCGTTTGTCAGGGATTTGCTCGCCTGGGCGGTGGCAGAGAGCGAGGGAATGGAGATACCCGAGTATGGGCATGGCGACACTGCAAACATCAGCGTTACCATAACAAATCGTGCAAACTCCACAGCAACTGCTGTCGTCTTCAGCGTCATAGACCCAAATAAGAATATTGTAAGCAACTTCTCTGTTCCTGTCATCATTGCTTCTGGAGAAACAAAAACAGTTTATGCGAGCTATTTGATCCGGTCTGAGTCTGGCATCTGGAGTGTGGATTATGCACTGGTGAACGCGACTAACGAAACCATACAGGTGGGGTATGACGTTGCGAGGTTTGCAGTTAGTGAATATCAGACAAATCCGCAGGGATTCGTTTACCGCGGTCAGGAGCTGACTTTCTCTGTGACCACACCTAATGAGCGCGTTCCCTATGGTGTTGAAATTCCGCTGTACATTCACATCTACAACCGGGGTGATAGGGACAGGAATATAATGGTAAAATACGAATGGAATCATGGTTGGCTGAGATATCTCGATACTGTCAATGTTCCAGCCGGAGGTAACAGGACTCTGGTTCTGACCACAACCCGTGGAGGCAGGTTCTGGGTATGGTTCTACGATGAAAATGGGAGAAATATAGGCAGAGCTTCAAAGGGGGTTATCAGGTATCGCCCTTTGGTGTCGGTAAAGATAAGCACGGATAAAAATGAGTACAAAGATGGAGAGAGCGTTACCATATCGCTACTTATTAAAAATCTAGAGCAATATTCATTTAACATCACCGATTTTGATGTTTATATTTACAATCCTTATGGGAATCTTACATATCACGAAAAATTCAATCTCTCAATTGAAGGTAACGGTGTTGCCTTCAGAAATGTGTCCTACACGCTTCCGGACAATCCACCTTCGGGATTGTATAAAATACGCTCAACAATTATGTTTGCCGGCGGAAGGCAATCTCACTTTTACGCCTACTTTAAAGTTCCACCGAGAGAACTCACAGTTGAGGATTTACTACTGCCTGATGTTATACTGAGAGATTTCAACCTTTCATTCATGATTGTAAATAAAGTCATAAGGGATGTAAAGAACGGAAGCCTAGATGTGAGACTATTATCTCCGGAAAGCGCTATCATTTGGCAGGCGACAAAGAGGAACATCAGTCTTGCTTCTAACCAAAGTTTGTGGCTGAATTTTACAGTTCCTGTGTCAAATCTAAGTTTTGGTGACTACAAACTCGTCTACAATCTCAGCTCCGAAGAACGTTCCGTTCGTGATGAAATCATCCTCCCCAACCGCAACACCCTGACGCTGAGCATTGAAAAGCCCGATTACAAGGTGCGCGAGGCTGTCAATCTGAGCGTGAGCACCGCGAACACGGGCAGGTTTCTGCAGGAACTCAATCTAACGCTTTTGCTGTTCAACCGCTCTTTCTCTGTGCCCGTGAACTTAACTGCCGGGGAGAGCTATGTTTGGAACCTCAGCGTGCGCGTGCCGGAGGAGGTTGAGCCGGGCTACTACCAGGTTGTTGCCACCGCCGCGCTGAGAGGTGGGAACAACGTTACAGAGGTTGCGCACCTCCACATCCACGAATCCAGGCTCAGCCTCGCGCTTGCGGAAAGCAACCTCTCCTCAGGTGGGAGCGTTGTGCTCAACCTCAGCAACGCCGGTGGTGTGGACGCCGGCTATGCACTCGCCGCGAGGCTATACGATCCCTTTGGAGGAGTGCAGGCGGAGGCGTACTATGAGGGCGAGGTGGCAGCTGGCGGGGCTGTGCTCCATTCTCTCAACATCCCCGGCGGCGCGGTTAACGGAAGCTATGTGCTTCACGCCTTCCTGAAAAACCTGCGCACAAACGAGAGCACCGCCCTGGAAAAGGTGCTGTGGATACGCGGACTCAACGCAACCATCGACTCTGTTATGGATAAGCCCGCGTACTTCATAGGCGAGGTACCGGTGATAAACACCAGCATGCTCAACCTCGACGGAGCCATAGAGAATGCCACGCTTAACCTGAGAATAATAAGAGCCGGTATGCCCGGCGCGGGAGAGAGCTGGCCAATGCTGCATCACGATGCGCGGAGGAGCGGCAGCACGCGCGCCGTGGGAGAGATGAGGAGCGCCGTGGTGAAGTGGAGCTTCGATGCAGGCGAAGCGATATACTCCTCGCCCGTGGCAGCAGACGTTAATCAAGACGGCCACGCCGAGATCGCGCTCGCCACGAGCAGAAACCTCTACCTGCTCAGCCACAACGGGAGTGTGCTCTGGAACGCGAGCCTCTGCATCGCCGGTTCCTCCCCAGCTATAGCGGACGTGGACGGCGATGGCATGGCTGAGGTTGTAATTCACGGTTGCGCTGGAGTCTTTGCTCTTGACGCTCAAAACGGCGCACCAAAATGGTTCTATCCCGCAGAAGGCGGCGCAGCTTCGCCTGCGATAGCTGACATAGACGGCGACGGTAAATTTGAGGTCGTGGTTCAGGGTCTTGATTTGCTTTTCGACACACTGTATGTGCTCAATGGCGAGGACGGGAGTCAGAGATGGAACAACTCCAACATCAGCGGATTTGCCT
>WANW01000037.1 GCA_015521615.1 Candidatus Hydrothermarchaeota archaeon | reverse complement strand
GAAGGAGGCCCCCGCCTTTATAGAGGTGGAGGAGATTCAGAAGAGGAGGGAGAATTACAGGGGGAGCTTCTCGGACTTTGAAAGGAAGGGTGAAGATGTGCTGGAGGGCCTTGAAAGCTCCGGCACGAGGAAGCTCCTGCTCAGGCTTGTGAGCTATGCAAAATCCTCAGACGAAAAGCTTGAGAGGGGAATTGAAATCCTCGGCACCATTAAAAGCCAGCAGGATGAGATGCTGGAGAAGCAGAACCGCATGCTCGAGAAGCAGGAGGAGCACATAGAGGTGACTAAGAAGGGCTTTGAAAGCGTTTCAGAAGAGCTTAAAGGATACAGGGAGCTTCACGAGGAAATTCGGGAGCTGAGGGAGGAGTTTGCGAGGCTGAAAGAGGCCCTTCGGGAGGCAGGAATACCTCTAACATAACGCTTCTCTCCTCCTCTTCTGCATGGTTATAAGTGCAACTACCCCGTAACCCGCTTTGGAAGCTCCCTCTTCTCAATTACCTCACCGCGGTATATCTTACCACATCCGCAGCGGAGCACCTCATAAACGGTCTTTACCCCACGCTTTATCGTGGAGGTCTTCCCCACCACGCTCGCAGCCTCGCGGGTACTTCCGCAGGCGGGGCAGCGCACCTCTTTATCGCGCCTTCGCATGTAATTAAAGTGCAGGTTAACGACGCGGGAAGTATTTTAAACTATGAAGCCGCTGCACGCCTAACCTCGCGATTTATTCTGCGAATCTCGCTGTAAATATAATCTCCAAGCCTCGTGTACTCCTTTCGCGAAAGCGTTTCAGGGAAGTACAGCTTTGCCCCCAGCCCGTGCCCGTGGAACTTCTTTACCCAGTTCTCGTGCACATCTATGCTCCGCCCCTTCTCGAGCTCTGTGCCGGGGTAGGCGGTGGCCAGGCTGAGCAAAATCTGCTCGGGCTTCGTCTCCTCGAGGAGCTTCACAGTTGCGCGAACGCTTGCCGCGGTCTCGCCGGGAAAACCGAAGGTGATGTAGGCTCTTACCTTAATCCCCTTCTGCTTTGCCATGAGAATCGCCTTCCTGACATGCTCCACAGTCATGCCGCGCCGGCACGCGTCGAGCACCTCCTGCGCTCCAGAATCAACGCCCAGGCAGATTAAATCGCAGCCCGCGCTCTTGAGCGCTTCTAAAAGCTCCTCGTCCAGGTGGTCGGCTCTCGTTTCGCAGCTCCAGCTGAGGTCGTGGAAGCCCAGCTCCTCGATAAGCGAGCAGATTTCCAGAGCGCGCTTCTTGTCAAGGGTAAACGTCGAGTCCATGAAGCGCAGCCGTTTGAAGCCGAGGTTGTACAACCTCTCCACCTCCTCCACCACGTTGCGCGGCGAACGGAAGCGCACCCTTCGCTTCCAGAACTGCGCCGCGCTGCAGTAGGCGCACCGGTAAACGCAGCCCCGCGCCGAGACCAGGCTCATTATCCTGTACGCATGCAGCGGGAAGTAGTGCCACGCAGGGAAGGGCAGGGCGTCCAGGTTCTGAATCAGCTCCCGCTCTGGGTTGTGCACCACTTCGCCATCCTCGATGTAAGAGATGCCCTTTATTTTCTTTAGCTCCCTGCCCAAGAGGATTTCCCTCAGCGTCTCCTCACCCTCACCCCGCACCACCACGTCTGCGCCTTCTGCAAGCGCCTCCTCTGGGCGGAAGGTGGCGTGCGTGCCGCCCATGATTATCACAGCCTCAGGCAGCGTGCGCCTGACCAGCGAGGCTATCTCCCTAGCCCTTGCAAAGCTCGGGGTGGTTGCGGTTATACCCACTACGTCGGGATTGAAGTCCCTGAGCCTCTCTGGAGTCACGCGCTCAACGCTCTCATCTATAACCCCTACCTCGGCTATATCCTCAACGCTTGCCGCGAGGTAGCCCAAGCCTAACGGAAAAAGGTCCTTGCCCAGGTATGGGAAATGAGGGTGCACCAGCAGCAGCCGCATGTCTTCTCCCGCTAAAATAACATTAAAAAGCTACTCTTCGGCGTCCTCCACAACAACGGCGGTGCCGTAGGCGAGAAGTTCCGCTGCGCCCTGGGCAATCTGAGCGGTAACAAAGCGCACATTCACCACGGCATTTGCACCCTGCTGCTCTGCATGGGCGAGCATCCTCTTAATCGCCTCTTCCCTGGCATCCTCCATCATCTTCGTGTACTCCTTCAGCTCGCCCCCGATAATATTCCTTATCCCCGCGATTATATCGCGTCCGATAAACCTCGCCCTTACCGTATTCCCCATCGCCACGCCCAGTGTCTTTACAACCCTCTTCCCCGGAATATTACATGTGGTCGAGACTAACATTGACATCACCAGACAAAACTCAGCCTTTGAGCTTATAATCCCTTCGCCTGCGCAGGGCATGCACTGCAAAGCCTGCTAGGGTAAGGCCCACAAAGGCAGAGATTATCTCCGCCTCAAAGGTGAGAAGCATAAGAATGCAGGAGAGCAAACCTAACACACTAACCAGGGGAATGTTATGCACACTCAGGGGAGCTCTAAAAGGTCTCTTAAGCCCGGGGTAACGCAGCCTGAGCGCTATGGTAGAGAGGTTTACCAGCGCAAAGATTACAAAAGCACAGAAGTCGGTAAGAAGTGCAACAAGGCGAATCTCACCGGGTAGCACAAAGGCCATGCTCAGCAGTGTAACAGCAGCAATCGCCACATAAGGAGTACCCCTCGCCGGATGCACCCTTGCGAGAACATCAGGGAGGGCACCATCCATTGCAACGCCGTAGAGCATCCTGGAGCTGGCTATTTGAAATATGAGCACTGTGCTCGCAGTCGCAGAAAGGGCGATAAAGATTATTATCTCCTGGGGCAGGCCCGCGTATTTCGTCACCACTGCAAGAGGTGCCTCACTGGCTGCAAATTCCTGCCATGGCGCCAGAGAGACGGCAGCGAGGGAAACCATGACATAGAGCACGGTGGTTATTGCCAAGGCGAGTAGAATCGCTCTGGGCAGGTTACGCTGGGGTTGCTTAACCTCCTCAGCTAGGTTTGCCAAGTCCTCAAAGCCCAGATAGGCAAAGAAAACAATGGTCACCGCAGTGAGTATGCCCCACCCACCGAAGCTCGCTTCCAGGTAATTAACACTTCCAAGCCTCGGCAATCCTGCAAGAACCAGCAGCAGCAAACCGAATACTGCCGCCAGCGTCAGGATAGCATTAAATCGTACACTTTCCTTTATACCGGCATAGTTCACCGCCGCAAGCACAGCCAGGAGCATTAAAGCTGAGATCACCCGATCCATGCCTGTGAGCTCGTGGAGATAACCCCCAAAGCCCAGCGCAACAGTTGCACCCGCGACTATCTCCACGAGTATTATGAGCCAGCCGGTTATAAAAGCCAGAGCCTCGCTCCTGAAGGCATTTTTAACATAGAAGTATTCAGCCCCGCTTCTGGGAAACATTGTGCTTAGCTCAGCATAACTGAGCGCTGTGAAAGCACTTATAAAGGCAGCTATGAGAAATGCCAGCCAGAGAGCATTTCCCGTGGTTGCTGCAGCTTCACCTATTAAGGAGTATATCCCGGCGCCTATAATTATGCCAACACCGTATATCACAGCCTCTCCCAGGCTTACCTCTCTCCTGAGCCCATGCATAGTTTCAGACCCCTCACAGATTGATAGCACTACTAGAAGACGCGTAATAAAAGGATTTCCACACTTTACACGGCAGGACTATTTTTAAAATTTTATTTGAAATGTATATTGTGCTGGTAAAAAAGCCATAACTTCTTTAATCTGATACAGGTATTTTTTAACTGAATTGTTTTGGAAGATAATTGTGCCAATTTACTTTTAAAATATTGGAGAAATTCGTTAGACATATCTCTAATTTTTAAATATATTTTAAATATTTTCCTAAAATAAATTTAAATTTTGAACATGTTCGCAATAAATAACTTAATTTTAAACCATAATATTTTGATAAGATAAAAGGGTGGCGATAGCGGTGGTTGCTGGGCTGGTAGGGGACATGGCAAGGCACTCCTCTGGTGTTAAAGCTCTGGTAAGGCTTTACATTCATAGCTGTCCCTTAGCCAGGATTTCCAGATGCTACCCCGAACTGGAATTCAGGATTCAGGAGAAGCAGATGCTGCCAAGCTCCAGAGTTCTTGCCTCACTTATCGTAAAACAAACCAGGGAAACGGATGACTTTTTTATTGGTCTTAACTCCTGTGAAGAGGTTAAATCGCTCAATCTCCTTTATATAGGCAATGACCACTGCAAGGTTAGAATAGAGTTTGACTGCAGCTCCTGCATGCTGTTCAAGCTTAATGAAAACCTCAGAATCTCCTCGGATTGCATATACTACAAGAATGGGGGCATGGTGGTTTCCTTTTCCCTGCATAGCCATGAGGAGTTCCGCAGTCTGCTCAGATATCTCAAGGAGGAGGGAATAGACTTCCAGGTGCTGGAAGTAAAGAGATACATGGATGGCTTCTACAGCCTTATTTATGAGGAGGTACCCCCTGTAAATCTGACTCTGAAGCAGCTTGAGATTCTCAGATATGCATACCGCTCCGGCTACTTTGACCGCGACAGGAAGGTCAACCTGAGGGACATTGCAGAGCACTTCGGCCTGAGTCCGGCGACGGTTGGGGTGCACATGAGGGCTGCTCTTAAAAAAATTCTTAAAAATGTGATATAGGGCGAGGAGAATGCGTGAATATGTAGCACTGTTTAAGCTTCGCATTGTAGCACTGCTCGTATTTGTGGCCCTGGTCTCCGCGGTTATAGCCTCAAAGGGTGCCTTTTACCCGGAGAGGGTTCTAATTCTCTTCATCGCGGGAGCACTTGCCTCCATTGGGGCAAGTATACTCAACCACTACTTCGACAGGGACATCGATGCCCTGAGCGACAGAACAAAGAACCGCCCGATTCCTTCCGGTAGAGTTGCACCCCACAGGGCCTGCTGGCTTGGCATAGCGCTGGTTCTCCTCTCCATTCTAATATCCTCGAGGCTGAACTACCTCACCGCCATGTACATCCTCGGCGGAGCGCTGGTCTATGTGGTTGTATATACAATATGGCTCAAGAGGAGGAGTGTTCTCAACATAGTAATTGGTGGCGCCGCCGGTAGCTGCGCAGTTCTAGCTGGCTATGCGGCGATGGAGGGGAACACCAGCCTCGCGGCGATCCTGGTCGCTCTTTTAATCTTCCTCTGGACTCCACCCCACTTCTGGGCATTTGCAATAGTCCACAAGAGAGGGTATCAGCAGGCCTCCGTGCCGATGCTCCCGGTTACTCACGGCAGCCGGAGGGCGGCACGTCTTATAATGATGCACACCATCCTCCTGGTTCAGGCGTCTCTTCTGCTCTACGCTCTGGGATACTTTGGCATAGTATATTTTACAGTGGCAGCCATCTCTGGATTGGTGTTCGCCGGTATCAATGCCAGGCTGCTCTTAACACCCTCTAAAAGCTGGGCGTGGAAGAGCTATAAATTCTCTGGTATATATTTGATAGCTATTTTTACAGCTATGCTACTGGACACAGTATTTAAACAGGCATAATATTTTGATATAACCATTATTAATGAAATCCTGGCTTCCTAATTAATTGGTGATTTATATCACTGAGAATTGGAGGTGATAGTCCGAAAGAGCAGGAGGATGTCTTAAATGAGATGTAAAATTCCAATTGTACTGCTTTTTTTAGTGGTATTCGCCGGCTGCACGGCAAAGCAATCAGCGCCCGCAACTGCACCCGTTACGCCAGAACCCACATCCCCACCTGAGGAGTCCGGGAAATTCACCCTCACCAAGGAGGAATTTGAAAGGGCAAAACAGATATACTTTGACCGCTGTGCTGGCTGCCACGGGGTGCTCAGAAAGGGGGCCACCGGACCCGCGCTTACACCTGATAAGACGCTGCCAAAGGGCACCGCCGTTCTTAAGGCTATAATCTTCGGTGGCACGCCCAGGGGCATGCCTGACTGGGGGCATCAGGGTGTGCTGAGCGAGGAGGATACTGAGCTTCTTGCCAGGTTCATACAGGAGGAGCCGCCCACACCGCCGGAGATGTCCCTGGCGGATATGAAGAACACATGGAAGGTCTTTGTGCCTCCTGAGGAGCGACCCACCTCACCACAGCACAATCGCGACTGGCAGAACTTCTTCTCTGTAACTCTGAGGGATGCGGGAAAGGTTGCAATAATTGATGGTGACACTAAGGAGGTTGTCAGCACCATCAACACCGGCTATGCGGTGCACATATCGCGAATGTCCGCAACGGGCAGGTACGTCTATACTATAGGACGTGACGGCAAGGCGACCATGATAGACCTGTGGATGGAGAAGCCCGACAAGGTGGCCGAGATAAGGGCATGCTATGACGCGCGCTCAATTGAGGTGAGCAAGTACAGAGGAGAGCTCGGAGACTTTTATGACAAGTACGTAATCATTGGCTGCTACTGGCCGCCCCACTTTGTCATACTGGACGGTGCCACCCTCGAGCCGATAAAGGTGGTTAGCACCAGAAGCTACACCTACGATACGGAGGAGTACCATCCGGAGCCCAGAGTGGCGAGCATCGTGGCGTCTCACTTCAAGCCCCAGTGGATAGTGAATGTGAAGGAGACGGGCCAGATATGGCTGGTGGACTACTCGGATGTCCACAATCCGGCAATCAAAATGATAGAGGCGGACCGCTTCCTTCACGATGGCGGCTGGGATGCAAGCAAGCGCTATTTCCTCGTCGCAGCCAACAAGAGAAACAAGATAGTGGTGCTGGACGCCAAGGAAGAGAAGGTGGTGGCGCTTGTTGAGACCGGCAAGGTCCCGCATCCCGGGCGAGGGGCCAACTGGGTGGACCCCACCTATGGTCCGGTGTGGGCGACGGTACACCTCGGTGAGGGGCTGATGTCAGTAATCGGCACTGATCCCGAGAACCACCCCGAGTACGCCTGGAAGGTGGTCCGCAAGGTGAAGCTCCTCGGTGGTGGCAGTCTGTTCATAAAGACACATCCAAAGAGCGAGTGGATATGGGTAGACCACACCCTCAATCCAGACGAAAAGATTCAGCGCAGCGTCTGCGTAATCTCAAAGAAGTTTCCCGACGAGGTGTACAAGTGCTGGGAGGTTGCGGACTACGGCAGGGCGATGCACATAGAGTACAACAAAGCTGGAGACGAAGTCTGGGTGAGCGTCTGGGGCAAAATCGACGAACCTGGTAAGACGGGCGAGATAGTAATATACGATGACAAGACGCTTTCAGAGAAGGCAAGAATAAAGAACCTGGTCACCCCAACGGGCAAGTTCAATGTGTACAACACCGCCAACGACATATACTGAACAAGGGCGTCCTGCATGACGCCCCTGTTTTTTGTTTTTCTATGAACTGTGGCCGACCCAGAAAGGGGGTGGTATTTAAACAGGCATAATATTTTGATATAACATTATTATCTGGGAAAGACGACTTGAAAATCATGGAGGCAAAAGAAGAAATACGGGAAGAGATACCTGCACCACAGCGTTATCTTGACAACATGTGGCTGCTTCTGGTTGCGAGCTTTCTGATTCTGGCGATTTCCTATGTCGCCTGGGGACTAATAGAAGCCTTCAATGTTCCCACTAAGTGAGATAGGGTGGTGGAGAGATGAGCGTTGCACCTCCAGAAGGAGTGTGGTGGAACCAGAAGGTTCCGAAGGAAGAGAAGCTCTGGGTAACCATAGCTATACTGTGGGCGATTGTTATGTTTGTGATGATGCCGCTATGGCATATATACGGCAAGCAGAATCCATCCACAGAGACCTATAAAGTGACGCCTGAGGAGTACGTAAAGCTTACCAAAGAGTTTATTGAGAAGTACAAGGTTGGTGAGGAGAACGGCGTACCTGTGGTTGAGCCCCCACCGGGGAGTGATGTCTACTTCCTTGGCAGGCAGTTCAGCTGGGATCCTGTGATTAAGCTCAAGAAGGGCGAAACCTACCGTCTGCACATATCCTCGGCGGACGTGCTGCACGGCTTCTCGGTATATCCAATGAATATCAACTTCATGGTAATACCCGGCTACGACTACGTACTCACCGTTACACCCACAGAGGCGGGCGAGTACCGCGTGGTTTGCAACGAATACTGCGGACCGGGGCACCAGTTTATGGTTGGAAAGATAATAGTGGAGTGAGGTGGCGAAATGGCTGAAGATTTCAGGACCTGCCCGGTGACGGGATTTAAAGTTCACTTACCTGCGGAGAAGCTCATTAAAGTTAATGCAGTGACTGCAGTGGTTGCGCTGCTTGTTGGAGCGATAATGGCTCTGCTGGTTGCGCTCACCAGGTGGGAGACTGTGCACCTGCTCCGCCCCATGGATTACTACAAGTTTGTCACCCTCCACGGCTGGAACATGCTTGGCTTCTGGATAATCTTCTTCGAGGTGGCAGTGCTCTACTTCGCAGGTGCAGTGATGCTCAACTCCCGCCTCGCTTCGCCCAAGCTGGGCTGGGTCGCCTACGCCCTGATGCTTATAGGCGCTCTGGGCACAAACATAACTGTGCTCACCAACCCGGCGAAAAATGCCATAATGTTCACCTCCTACGTCCCGCTCAAGGCAACGCCCGGCTACTACCTCTCCGTAATCCTCTTTGCAGTTGGGGCACTTATTGCGGTGTTCAACTTCTTAGCCACGCTCTACATCGCAAGGAAGGAGAAGACGTACAAGGGTTCGCTGCCGCTGGTTGTGTTCGGTGCCCTTACAGCGGCAATAATTGCGGTGAGCACACTGCTCTTTGGTGCTGCTGCACTGGTTCCGACTCTCCTCTGGTCCATGGGCATTGCGCCAACCTGGGATGCACTAACCTACAGGATAGTGTTCTGGGCCTTCGGGCATCCCTCGCAGCAGATAAATGTGGCTGCGATGATAGCAATCTGGTATCTGCTCGCCTACCTCACCGTCGGAGGCACAACAATCAGCGAAAAGTTCAGCCGCCTTGCCTTCCTCTTCTACATACTCTTCATAAACATCGCCTCGGCCCACCACCTGCTTGTAGACCCCGGCGTGAGCTCCGCCTGGAAAATATGGAACACCAGCTATGCGATGTACCTTGCGGTGCTTGCGAGCATGATGCACGCCTTCGCTGTGCCCGCCGCGATAGAGGTGGCGCAGCGCAAGAAGGGGCTCAACCGGGGCCTCTTCGAGTGGCTGTGGAAGGCTCCCTGGAAGAATCCATCCTTCTCGGCGCTCGTCCTGTCAATAATCGTCTTTGGCTTCCTCGGCGGGATAAGCGGCGTCATTCAGGGCACAGAGCAGCTCAATATAAGATTCCACAACACCCTCGCTGTGCCCGGGCACTTCCACGGCACCGTTGCAGGAGGTACCACTCTGGCATTTATGGGCATAACCTACTATGTGCTGCCGCTGATATTCAGACGGGAGATTGTGGGCAAGAGCCTTGCAGTGTACCAGCCCTGGATATTCGGTATAGGCATAGCACTTGTCTCGATTGGCATGCAGGGCGCTGGTCTCTACGGTGTGCCCAGGAGGCATGCTGACATCACCAGCTTCGGTGGCTCCGGCTTTGCCTTCGAGTACGACCCAACAGCCTACTTCTGGCTGGCAGTGCTCGGTATAGGCGGTATGCTCGCCTTCCTCGGTGCACTGCTCTTTGCACTCATAGCTGTGGCCACACTGATTAAAGGAAGGAGGCTCTGAGGATGGAGGAAGAGGTAAGACCCAAGGGCACACTTGCTCTGGTGCTTATATTCTTTGTGGTATTTGTACTCTTCTACGTAGTGAACTGGATATGGCTCAGCGGAGTCTGGGTGCTCAGGTAGCGGAGGAGCAGAGTTGAGCAGAAATTCGCGGTACCTCTACCGCTGGCTCCTTTTTTCCATCCTCTCTCTGGTTTTTGCAGGTGTATTTGCCTTCTTCGCCGCAATGGCACGCACACCTGCTGTTAAGCTGCTCCCAAGTACAGAGTTCTTCAAGGTAGCCCTCGTCACCCACGTAATCTTCGCAGTGGTGGTGTGGTTCCTTGGCTTTGAGGCTGTACTCTGGTGCTACTGCGCCAGCAGGCTGGGTGAGCTCAAGCACAGAGGCTTTGGCATGGGGCTCTACCCGGCAAGTGCTGGCATGGCTTTAATAGCCCTCTCCGCGCTGCTCAACCTCGGCAGGCCACTGCTAATAGACTACTTCCCACTGCTGGAGCATCCCGCCTACTTCGCTGGCTTAATACTCGTGGCCATCGGCGTGGGCACAACAATTGTTGCCTACATATCCCATGTTCGCACTGTGCAGAAGCTTAATCTTGCCGGTTACGGCATGCTCCTCACAGGGTTCATAATTCTGATAACCTTCCTGAGCTTCTTCTCCTCAGCCTTCATAAACGGAGCCAACTACCGCGCGCTGGTGTGGGGCCCCGGGCATGTGTTTCAGGTCGCAAGCACCCTCGCCATGGTTGTGGCCTGGTTCATTCTCCTTGAGGAGGTGCTACACGCAAGGCTGGACTCCCCCCTCATAAGGAGACTTATGCTCCTCTACCTGCTGGTGGCAATGCTCATGCCGGGCATTTACTTCTTCCCCAGGGGAGAGCAGTATGAGCTGTTTACCAAGGCAATGATGTACGGCATAGCCCTGCCCAGCATTCCACTGGCACTGATTGTGATCAGAGCCCTCACCGCTCCGGCAAAGCTGCCCCTGCACAAACCAGAGCTCTCCTCGCTGGTGCTCTCCCTTCTCCTCTTCGGCGTCGGCGGTGCCATGGGCTTCTTCATAACCGGCGCTGATCTTCGCGTGCCGGCACACTACCATGGCGTTCTGGGTGCGGTTACACTTGCCTTCATGGGAATGAGCTACCTTATGCTGAAGAGGTTAAACATAGCCATATACAGCCAGCGCATCGCCCGACTCCAACCCTATCTCTATGGCATCGGGCTGCTCCTGATAATCCTGGGCCTCTTCTGGGCCGGTACCTACAATGCGCCAAGAAAAACCGCAGGCTATGAGGATCCCATTACGGCGATTGCAATGAATGTCATGGGCTTCGGCTCCATCATTGCCGTACTCGGCGGCGCAGCCTTTGTGGCAAATGTGCTCCTCGCGCTGCTCAGGGTTAATAGGTAAAATCTATTGCATCCATCGGGCATGCGTCGATGCAAGCTCTGCACGGCTCCTCTGCATTTGGATTCTTTACCCTCTCGCACATACTCATGTCAATCTCAATAACAACACCCTCGCCGACCCGCATTACCACACCTTCGCTTACCCCCTTACCTCCGCTCACCTCACTTTTAATTGCATTCGCGGGGCATGCGATTACACAATTTCCGCAGCCATTGCACAGCTCTTCGAGGATAACCATCCTGAGCTCCCTGCCGCCACGCAGTATTGGCAGAAGCTTGATAAGGAGAAGAAGCAGAAGCACAGACAGCAGAGCCGCAATTATAGCTGAGGTGCCCATTTACTCACCCGTGCTCAGGGAGAATGTGCCCCTCTCAAACCTCAGTGCTACAATCCTGCCTGCCTCAAACTCCACGCTCTCCTCATAGGTGTAGCTTGGCCCTCCTTCCACAACATCCCTTATTTTTACAGCCACGCTGTGCACCCCCGGCTCAACCTCAATCCTCTCATATGCATAGCTGGGCCCATCCTTCCACAAACCCGAGGGCTTGTAGACCTTACTCAGGGCCGGTTTGCCATCAATGTAGATCACAACCTCCACCGGCGAGCGCTCCCTGGGGCAGGTGGTTATGTTCCCCGCCTTTATCTCCTCCACCGTCGGCTCCCTGCACGGCACAAGGCGCTCACTCAGGTGGCTCATTGTAAATAGCAGCATCCCTCTGTCCTCCTGAATCAGGGAGTACGCGGGTGATGTGGAGAAGTACCACAGGGGGAGCACTGCAAGCACGGTGAATAGCAGCACCAGCGGAAGCACCGGCTTCTCCTCGACACACACCTCTTTACCAGCGGCCTCTACCTCGTGCAGGAGCACGTCCTCCTCTCCGGGCATGAGCCAGCAGGTTTTTATACGCTCCTTCCTCCTTTCCTTGAGTACAGGCGCCCTCTCACCCGCTACCCTCGCTCTGGTCCAGAGGTTGCCCAGGCGGTAGCGGCAGTCGCCCGGCTTGCAACCAGCCAGAATCACTGTCTCAGCGCCTGCATCCAGCGCTGCGCTGAGAAGCGAGGGGTTCACAATACCAAGGCAGCGCAGAGTAAGCACCCCCGCTCCGGCGTCTTTAAGTTTATCATCCACCTCCCGCCCAAGGCAGTGCTCACACCTTATCACGAGGGGTCTACCCTTTTTCACAAGCGCCCTGACCTCACGCTCCAGAGCTTCCAGATTCAGGTCTCCCAGCATGACTGCATTGAAGTTGCAGGAACCTATACAGGTGCCGCAGCCAGCGCACCTCTCGCCGGCAACTTCAGCAATGGTTCTGTCACCGCTTTTAACCATGGTTATGGCGCTGTAGGGGCAGTCTGAGTAGCATAGCTCACACCCCACACAGGCTTTGCTGTCAACCTCCGCTTTAACATTATCACCACGAAGCAGCCTGGGAACTAAGAGAAGGAGTGCTGCAATGGTGAAGAGCAGCAACCAGGCTAACTGAGGTTGCCACCTTATTACTGGGAGTGCAAACATGTAGAACCAGTCAATGGGCACATTGACCAGTGCACGGCTTAGCTCCGCCTGCGGTGCGCTGAGCGCAGGCTTTGTCAGCGCAAGCACAAGCACTGCGCCTAGGCTTGCCAGCATTAGCCGCCTTGGAGGTAGAAGTACAGCCTTAGCGAACCTTGAGAAGTGCAGCAGCACCAGAGCTAATGAGAAGAGGGGCAGTGCAATGTGCACAAAAACCACTGCGAAGAAGAGCAGGTTTGTGACACTGCCCTCGCTGACGATTGCCATGGACAGGGGCTTTGGAAATATCGGCAGAACATCCAGAAACTCCGTTGTGGTAATTGCAACAAGCTGAGCACGCTGGTCCCAGACCATCCAGTAGCCGGTGAGTCCTTCGATGAGCACAACACCAAAAAGCGCTATACCAGAGACCCACACAACCCAGCGGCTCTGCCAGAATCTGCGTGCTATAAATGTTTTAAGCCCATGGAGGAACAGCACCACAACCAGAGCATCCGCGGCATAGCGGTGGATGCTGCGCATCACCCCGCCCACCACATCCTGGGTGATGCCCTCCACGGAGTCGTACGCCTTTTCAACATTTATTTTGTAAAAAGGCAGCATGTACACCCCGCTTATGGCAAGAAGGATAAACAAAAATACTGAAATCTGACCAAGATAGTAAAGGGGGTTGTATCTCGATGTAAATGCTCGGTTTACCCAGTACTCCAGAGTCCCGAATATACCACCCGTCATTGAAAGCAAATATTCCCCTTATAAGTGTAATATCTTTTTGCGAACATGTTCGAGAGAAAGGGGATTAAGTTCGCCGCCGTATTCTTCATTAAGGTGGATTTGAAATGGAGATGGGTGCCCACAGTCTGGTTCATATTCTTATAATCAGCCTTGCCACCTTTCTGGCATTGCTATCCATTCTCGCCTTTAAAAGAGTGAGGAGGCGGCAGCTTTTCTTTGTGTGCCTTGCCTTTCTCCTTTTTGCTGCCAGGGAGTTCATAATCTTCGCCGAGGTTGTACTTGGCCGCAATGCCGACAACGTACTTCCGTTTATCGAAGCCCCGCTGTCACATGCGCTCAGCCTGCTAATACTGCTGCTGTTCTTCCTCGGGGTGTTCCCGGACAGGGTGGTCTAAATGGAAACCAGGAGGAGAATCTACGAGGTAATCATAAGCTTCCCGGGGCTGCACTTCAGAGAAATTCAGCGCAGGACAAGACTGGGCAATGGAAGCCTGAGGTACAACCTCAGCGTACTGGAGAGGAGAGGTGTTATAGAATCCGAGAAGCACGGCAGGACGCTGAGATACTATCCCCGGGGTATGCGCAGCGATGAGAAAAAGCTGCTCGGGCTACTGCGTCTTAAAACCGTAAGGAGGATCCTTATATACCTCCTCGCCCACCCGGAAGCAAGACACAGCGACATAGTCAGGGCACTCAGCCTATCGCCCTCAACTGTTACCTGGCACATGAAGAGGCTTGTGGAGCATGGTGTGGTGGAGGAAAGGTACGGAACCTATGCGCTTGTTGACAGAGATGGGCTGCGCAGGACGCTGAGCACCCACAGGGCCAGCCTCCTCGATGAGATGGTGGATGCCTTTATTTCGCTGTGGGAGCCGCAATGATAAAGCTTCGCTTTAGCACAGTTGCCGGAGTCCTCGCCTGGGCGTCGCTCTTTCTGCCCTGGTGGCGGATCTCCGGTCTCGGGCCTGATATCGGGATATCACCCATATTCATGCTCAGGCTGGCTCTGGGTGGCGCAGCAGAGGGGATAATTGAACTGACTGAAGGCTTCTCAAGTCTGGTGATTCTCTCTATTGCCTTTGTTGTAATCAGCGGAGGTGTGGGGGTTTTCAGGAGCTTTGTCCGCAGCAAGGTTGTGGCCTTTGTGGCAGGCCTGCTTCTGCTCTCTGTGCTAAACCTGCTCACCTATGCCTTTGTCTACCTCAGGGTCGCTGGTTCTGTGCTCTGTCTTACGCCCAGCATATATGGAGCACCGCTTGGATGGGGAATGCAGTACGGATTTGCCATCGCTGCGCTTTCAGGAGTGATTATCATTTTTGGTGCCATTTATGACATTTAAGTACATAATTCGATGATTGTACCAAAAAGTTTTTAATTTCAGGAGTAATAGCATAATCTATGAGAGTGTATCCAATTTTAGCCATACTTATTCTCATCGCTGGCTGCGCCCAGCAGCAGGGCTTTAAAGGCGTGCCCCTCTCGCCGGCCAAGCCTGCGCCCGATTTTACACTCACAAATCAGTTTGGTGAGAGGGTCAGCCTCAGCGACTTCCGCGGCAGAGTGGTGGTCATCAGCTTCCTGTACACCAGCTGTCCCACTGTTTGTCCGGCTATCACCCAGAATTTTATTCGTGCAATGGACGAGCTTGGAGACAGTGTGGGCAGGGATGTGGTCTTCGTGGCGGTGAGCGTGGACCCCGAGAGGGACACGGTGGAGAGAGTGAGGGAGTATTCGGAGAAGCGGGGCTTACTGCACAGGTGGCAGTACCTTACCGGCGAGCGTGCAGAGCTTGAGAAGGTGTGGAAGGATTATAATATATATGTGAATGTGAGCTGGCGGGACGACTACGGGAACTACTTGGTGGACCACACCGCCACCGCCATAATCGTGGACAAGGAGGGCAACCTTAGGCTGGTTTATCCAGGCATAACCTGGGACCCAAAGAATCTTGCACATGATGTGAAGCTGCTCATGAGAGAGTAGTTATGAAGCGCTACCTGCTTTTGGTATTCTCCGCTCTGCTTGTGGGTTGTGCTGGAGATAGCCTGCCCCTGGAGAAGAGTGTAAATATCAACGGCAGGGAATACCTGCTGCTGGTGGCCTCCTCGCCCCTGGAGCCGGTGGCTGACGAGCCCTTCAGCCTCAGGATTGAGGTGGTGGACGTTACCCTTGCAGCCAACCCTGCTCATCTGACATACGAGGTGGAGATAACCGACGTCACCGGGAGGAGAGTATTTGTGGAGTCATTCCATGCTATGAAGGGTGCACCCTACGAGAGGAGCCTGTCCCTCAGGGAAGGAAAATACACACTTAAGCTCCTAGTAACCCAGGGCATGCCACCAGAGTTCGCAACCGCCTTTCAGGACTGCTGCGGGATAACAGAGATTTACAAAGGAAAGCTGAGATTCAGTGTAGGTACTAAATATCCTCAATAACAGTTACCCTTGTAACATATCCGCCGCATCCGCACTGGTCGACGTACTCCGCCTTTATCTTTCTCCCATATTCCCTCCCGAGCTCTTCTATTAGAAAATCCGGCCTTCCGAGGCTTGCCGGTGTTACGAGGTTGACGTAATATCCTGGTGAGGTGCTCTCAACAGCGAGCTTAGCAGCTTCAAGCAGGCTGTTTACATCTCCCGCATACTCCTCATCTTCTAAATCCAGCGACCACGAAAATTTCTTTTTCATTTTATACACGCTTTCTAGTCCTCAATGCTTATTGCACCGGCAGGACAGCTATCCGCCGCTTCCTCACAGCAGCCAGCACTGTCGCACTCCTGGGCAATGACATGGCTCTTCCCATCATCTCCCAGCTTGAACACCTGCGGGCATAGCTGCTCGCACGCCCCGCACCCTATGCAAAGCTCCTGATCCACAACCGCTTTCATGATTACTAGATTTAGAACAGCGCTTTAATCCCATTTTCCCGAACATGTTCTATTTTTAGCAGAATTATGATGAGCTCTCATATAGGGTGCAAAAAAATTATATCTCCCTCTGCAAGACTATTCCTATGCTCGTCTTTGCAGCCTGGGCTCTGCTCATCCTATCCTTCTGCGTAGTGGCAAGCTACATAGCAAAGCGCACCCGAAGCAGCGACTTTCTCGTTGCAACCTTTGCCTCACTCGTGGTCATCGCAAATGTGACTGCGGTTAAGATAACCACCATTGCTGGCTTCGCTGTACCTGCGGCGGTTGTGGCATACTCTGTAACCTTCCTTCTAACAGACATGCTCTCGGAGTTCTACTCAAAGCGCGAGGCACACCGTGCCGTGTGGGCGGGCTTCTATGCGAATCTTATATTGGTGGCGGTAATCGCTGTTGCTGTGCGCCTGCCCCCCGCTCCCTTCTGGCAGAATCAGGAGGCCTTCGAGACACTTTTCTCCCTTGTGCCACGAATAGTCCTGGCCTCAATGCTTGCTTATTTAGTCTCGCAGCACTTCGACGTCATTGCATTTCACTTCTGGAAGCAGCTTACGGGTGGCAAGTACCTGTGGCTCAGAAACAACGCCTCCACCATGGTGTCGCAGTTTATAGACACATCGCTCTTCATAACAATCGCCTTCTATGGAGTATTCCCGATTACGCCGATGATTATGGGGCAGTATGTGATCAAGCTCGCGATAGCCCTTCTGGACACCCCCTTCATGTACCTGAGCAGAGAGATATACGGGAGGACTTCTAAATATTCCTATGATGTTAAAATGTGATGCACAGATATGAACAGAATAGGAGTTGCAATTCTGCTGGCGGCTCTTCTGCTCTTCGCGGGCTGCGCCCAGAGGGAGGCAGGTACTCAACAGGCGACGCAGGCACCCCAGGTGGTGAAGGTAGAGTACAGGGGAATAACTCCGCAGGAGCTACACGCAATGCTTGCGAGAGGCGAGGATATTTTTCTAATGGATGTCCACATACCCGAGCAGACCCACATTGCCGGGACAGACGCCTTTATACCTTACAACCAGATAAAGCGATATGCGGACAGGCTACCAAAGGACAAATCGACAAAGATAGTGGTGTACTGCAGAACCGGGCCCATGAGCTTTCCGGCAATTAAGGCACTGTACGAGCTCGGCTACACTAATGTTTACTATCTGGAGGGTGGGCTGATGGCCTGGAAGCGCGCAGGCTATTCCGTGCCCTGATTTTATTTTAAATCTCTGCACATGTTAGAAAATTCGCCAATGCCGCATGAGAATGATTCCCCGTAAGGTGTTTTTCACCAGAGGTGTGGGCAGGCATAGGGAGCGGCTCTCATCATTTGAAATGGCTCTTCGCGATGCAGGCATAGAGAAGTTCAATTTAGTTCGCGTCTCCAGTATACTTCCCCCTCACTGTGAGATTGTGTCCAGGGAGGAAGGGCTTAAAGAGCTGAGTCCTGGTGAAGTGGTCTTCTGCGTCCTTAGCGAGAACGCAAGCAATGAGCCCCATCGCTTGATTTCCGCCTCTGTGGGCTGTGCAGTGCCAAAGGACAGGAATGTGTACGGCTATCTGAGCGAGCATCACAGCTTCGGTCAGAGCGAAAAGGAGGCGGGCGAATACGCCGAGGACCTAGCTGCAACGATGCTGGCTACGACTCTCGGGATAGACTTCGATCCTGACCGCGATTACGACGAGCGGAAGGATATATTTATGATGAGCGGTAAGATAGTCAAGACCTTCAACGTCACCCAGAGCGCCGTGGTGGCTCAGGACGGAAAGTGGACAACCGTCGTGGCGGCGGCGGTGTTCATACTGTGATGCGCATGGATGCATTACCATAATATTTACATAGGTTATCCCGTGTAAAGGATAATCGGAAATTTTGTCAGCGCAAAATTTAAATATCACGGAGGCGATTGCACAGCAATCGCACAGGGTATGGCGGCCACAGCGGAGGGGCCACACCCGTTCCCATCCGAACACGGAAGTAAAGTCCTCCAGCGATCCCGGTGGTACTGAGGTGCGAGAGCCCTCGGGAAGCCGGGGACGCCGCCAGCCCACTCATCCTCACCCTTTTGACAGTGCAGCAGGAGTGGAAGTGAAGGTAGCATCATCATGCCCTGGTGGTGTAGCTCGGCCCATCATCCAGGACTGTCACTCCTGGGACTCGGGTTCAAATCCCGACCAGGGCGTTTCCCCCTTCCAAAAATGAGGTAGCATGAAATGAGCGAGGGAAGATTTACACGGAACAGCGATTTTTCTATTGGTAATGTTTCGGGTAGAGGTGAGAGGGCCCGTAGCTCAGTCTGGTTAGAGCATCGGCCTTTTAAGCCGAGAGTCGCGGGTTCAAATCCCGTCGGGCCCGTAAACCCAAGATGCATAAAGGCTGATAGCGGTATTGACCGGAGGGAAATACCGCAGTATGTGGATGCAACCGGCTGCGGTTGCGTTGCGAATCTGGTCGGGCCCGTAAATATTACATCTGCGGTAATGCTGTGGATGATGGATGGTGTAGAGGGGTATTGCTGAAAAAGGTGATGTGGTGTGAGAAGGGTAGATATTTCCAAGCACGAGCTGGTACCAAAACATGAGGTGTTGAGTGAGGAGGAGGCCAAGAAGCTCCTGGAGGAGCTGAACATAAGCAAGGGGCAGCTTCCAAAGATATTGAAGAATGACCCAATGGTGCAGAAGATTAAAGCAAAGGTAGGGGACATAATAAAGATTACCAGGAAGAGCAAAACTGCCGGGGAAAGCATTTACTATCGTGTGGTTGTTAATGAATAGGAGGCGCAGGATATGGACAGAAAGCCAGTTTTAAAGTCATTTTTGATGAAGCGTGAACTTGTGAGGCAGCACGTGGACTCCTTCAATGACTTCATAGAAAACCGGCTGCAGGAGATAGTGGACGAGACAAAGATTATTGAAACAGATGTTGATGTTGAAGTGGAGCTGGGCAACATCTTCGTAGACACCGCTGAGGTTATAGAGGCCGACGGCTCAAGGAACAAGATAACGCCCATGGAAGCAAGGCTGCGCAACCTCAGCTACTTCTCTCCAGTTTACCTTGAAATGAAGCTGCGCAGGGAGGAGCGAGAAAGCGATTTCGAGAGGGTTAAAGTAGGCATGCTTCCCACTATGATAAAATCAAAGATTTGCAACCTCTACGGCAAGAGTGACGAGGAGCTTATTGCGCTGGGCGAGGATCCCCTTGACCCCGGTGGATACTTTATAGTCAACGGTTCGGAGCGCGTGCTGGTAACAATTGAAGACCTCGCCCCGAACAAGATAATGCTGGAGAAGGGAGAGGAGTACTCCAAAATAACAGAAGTGGCGAAGGTCTTCTCAAGGCGGGGCGGCTTCAGAGCGCTTGTAACTGTAGAGCGCGATAGAGATGGTCTAATCGGTGTAAACTTCCCCTCTGTGCCGGGGAGCATTCCTCTTGTAATACTCATGCGCGCCCTGGGTGTGGAGACAGACAAGGAGATAATGGAGACCATCTCCGACGATCCCGCGTATACCCACGACATACTGCTCAACCTGGAGGAGCATCTGCAGATCAAGGATAAAGCCATGGCGATGGAGTACATAGGCAAGAAGGTCGCCGCCGGGCAGACGCGTGAGTACCGCCTCAAGCGAGCGGAGCAGGTGATAGACCGCTACCTTCTGCCGCACATAGGTGTGGAGCCGGAGGACAGGCTGAGAAAGGCCCACTATCTCGGAAGAATGGTGCTTCGCGTTCTCGAGCTTGCGCAGGGGAAGCGTGACCCCGATGATAAGGACCACTACGCCAACAAGCGCCTTCGCCTGGCGGGAGACCTGATGGAGGACCTCTTCCGTGTAGCATTTTACAACCTCACCAGAGACATAAAATATCAGCTTGAGCGCGCAGTCGTGCGCGGGAAGGAGCCCAGTGTTCACACCGCCGTACGCGCGGATGTTCTCACCGAAAGAATACGCCACGCTCTTGCCACAGGAAACTGGGTTGGCGGAAGGGCCGGAGTAAGCCAGTTGCTGGACAGGACGAACTACCTGAGTGTGGTCTCTCACCTTCGCCGTGTTGTTTCACCGCTTTCACGGAGCCAGCCCCACTTCGAGGCCCGAGACCTGCATCCAACGCAGTTTGGCAGAATCTGCCCCAGCGAGACCCCCGAAGGTCCCAACTGCGGCCTGGTGAAGAATCTCGCTCTTGCCTGCGAGTTCTCCACGGGCTACTCCGAGAAGGAGCTGATACCCTTCCTCTATGATTTAGGGGTAAAGCCGATACAGAAGGAGGGGCTGTAGATGGAAGCGAATGTTTATGTTAATGGCAACCTTATAGGAAAACACGATGACCCCCTCGCCCTTGTGGAGGCAATAAAGCGTGCCAGGCGCGAGGGCAAGATTTCGCGGCAGACAAATGTGGCCTTTTATGCAGATACACGTGAGGTCTATATAAACACCGATGAGGGCAGGGCGAGGCGCCCGCTCATAGTGGTGGAGGATGGCAAACCTCTGGTGACCGAGGAGGACATAGAGGCTGTCAGGAGAGGCGAACTCACCTTTGACGACCTGGTGGCACAGGGCAAGATTGAGTACCTGGATTCCGAGGAGGAGGAGAACGCATACATAGCAATGAACCCTGAAGATGTGACAGAGGAGCATACCCACCTAGAGATAGACCCACTGCTTATGCTCGGGGTGTGCACCTCCATACTGCCCTTCCCTGAGTACAACTCTTCCCCGAGGAACACAATGGGTGCCGGCATGAGCAAACAGGCTCTTGGTTTCTATGCGTCGAATTTCAGGTATCGCACCGACACGCGAGCGCACCTTCTGCACTACCCCCAGACGCCTCTGGTAAAGACCGATATAATGGAAGCAATAGGCTATGACGCCCGCGCCGCTGGGCAGAACTTTGTTGTGGCGGTGCTCTCCTACTGCGGGTACAACATGGAGGATGCGCTCATAATGAACAAGGCCTCAATAGAGCGCGGCCTGGCGAGAAGCACCTTCTTCAGGAGCTACGAGGCGGAGGAGCGGCGCTATCCAGGCGGGCAGATGGACGTGTTCGAGATCCCCGACCCTGAAATTAGAGGCTACCGCGACGAGGAGGCTTATGCTTATCTTGGTGAGGATGGCTTAATCGAGCCCGAGAGCGAGGTGCGCTCGGGGCATGTGCTCATAGGCAAGACCTCGCCCCCGCGCTTCCTTGAGGAAGTGAGCGAGTACGGCTTAATCCGCGAGAAGCGCAGGGAGACTTCCATAACAGTGCGCCACGGTGAGGATGGCATTGTTGACATGGTGATGCTCACAGAGAACACCAACGGCAACCGCCTAGTTAAGATACGCGTGCGTGACCAGCGAATCCCAGAGCTGGGCGATAAGTTCGCCTCGAGGCACGGGCAGAAGGGTGTCATGGGATTAATTCTGCCCCAGGAGGATATGCCGTTTACCGAAGACGGTATTATCCCTGATCTTATAATTAATCCGCATGCAATACCCTCGAGAATGACCGTCGGACAGGTGCTGGAGATGCTCGGTGGTAAGGTCGCCAGCCTCGAAGGGCGGCGCGTTGATGGCACACCATTCTCCGGCGAGCGGGAGGAGGACCTGCGTGAGGCGCTCAAGAGGCATGGCTTCAAGAGCACTGGTAGAGAGATAATGTACAACGGCATGACGGGCGAGATGTTTGAGGCCGAGATATTCATAGGCGTGGCATACTACCAGAAGCTCCACCACATGGTCGCAGGCAAGATACATGCGCGCTCCCGAGGACCGGTGCAGGTCTTAACAAGACAGCCCACAGAAGGAAGAGCGCGCGAAGGCGGTCTGCGCTTTGGTGAAATGGAGCGTGATTGTTTGATAGGCTACGGCGCTGCTCTTCTCCTTAAAGAGCGTCTGCTCGATGAGAGCGACCGCCACACGATGCTGGTTTGCGAGCGCTGTGGCACAATAGCGGTGTACGACAAGATACGCGACACCATCTACTGTGCAATCTGTGGCAGGGAGAGCGAAGCCGCTGAAGTTGAGGTGAGCTATGCCTTCAAGCTTCTATTGGATGAGCTTCGCAGCCTCGGGATAAACCCGAGGCTGGTGCTAGGAGACAAGGCGTAGGTGATAGAATGAGGATAATCCCGAAAAAAGTTGAGGGAATAAAGTTCGGGCTGCTCTCACCCGAGATGATACGCAAGATGTCGGAGGTAAAGATAGTCACCGCCGATACCTATGACGAGGACGGCTACCCCATAGAGGGCGGGCTCATGGATCCCCGCCTGGGTGTGGTCGACCCAGGTTTGCGCTGCAAGACCTGCGGCTCCCGGGTGGGCGACTGCCCTGGACACTTCGGCAGGATAGAGCTTGCCCGCCCGGTTATTCACGTGGGCTATGCCAAGCTTATAAATAAAATTCTGCGCAGCATCTGCAGAGCGTGCGGTCGTATTTTGCTGCCGGACGATAAGATAGAAGCGTATCGCCAGGAGCTGCGCAGGGCGAAGCGCATAGGCAAGAGCGAGGAGCCCATAGTGGAGGACCTCTTCAAAGCCGCCCGCGTTGTTAAGAAATGCCCCCACTGCGGCGAGGAGCAGCTGGACATAAAGTTTGAGAAGCCAACCACCTTCATCGAGGACAAGCAGAGGCTCTCGCCCATTGACGTGCGTGAGCGCCTGGAGAAGATCACAGACAGCGATGCCGAGGTTATGGGCTTCGATGTGGAAGTTGCCCGTCCGGAGTGGATGGTGCTCACTGTCTTACCCGTGCCGCCAGTTACAGTGCGTCCCTCAATCACCCTCGAGTCGGGCGAGCGCAGCGAAGACGATTTAACCCACAAGCTTGTGGACATAATAAGGATAAACCAGCGCCTGGAAGAGAACATCGAGGCAGGAGCGCCGCAGCTTATAATCGAGGACCTTTGGGAGCTTCTTCAGTACCACGTCACCACCTACTTCAACAATGAAGTAGCCGGCGTACCTCCTGCGAGACACCGCTCCGGCAGGCCCCTGAAAACCCTGGCCCAGCGCCTCAAGGGCAAGGAAGGCAGGTTCAGGAGCAACCTCTCGGGCAAGCGCGTCAACTATTCTGCGCGCACTGTAATCTCGCCAGACCCCAACCTGAGCATCAATGAGGTGGGCGTGCCTGAGCTAATAGCGAGGGAGCTCACCATACCCGTGATAGTAACGCCAATGAACATAGAGCACATCAAGAAGTTCATACGCAATGGTCCGAACAAGTATCCCGGCGCCAACTACGTGGAGCGCCCCGATGGGGCGAGGCTGAGCCTGGCTAGAGTTAAAAACATTGACGAACTCCTTGAGAAGATTGAGCCGGGATGGAAGGTTCACCGCCATCTCATAGACGGCGACATAGTGCTCTTCAACCGCCAGCCCAGCCTGCACAGGATGAGCATAATGGCGCACGAGGTGCGCGTCCTGCCCTACAAGACCTTCCGCCTCAACCTGTGCGTATGCCCGCCGTACAACGCGGACTTCGACGGCGACGAGATGAACCTGCACGCGATTCAGGGGCAGGAAGCTCGCGCTGAAGCTCGCGTGCTCATGCGCGTGCAGGAGCAGATTCTATCGCCGCGCTTCGGTGGGCCTATAATAGGCGGAATACATGACCACATCTCGGGTGCTTATCTCTTCACTCAGCCCGAGGTTCGCTTCACCCGTGAGCAGGCGTTTCACCTGCTATATGCGAGTGGAATAAACAAACCTCTGCCAGAGCCAGCCTACGTGGAGGATGGTAAGGAGTACTACACTGGCAAGCAGATATTCAGCCTCCTTCTCCCGGAGGACCTGAACCTCACCTATAAAGCCAAGGTGTGCAAGAAGTGCGAGGTTTGTAAAGAGGAAGAGTGCGAGTACGATGCCTATGTGGTTATCCGCAACGGCAAGCTTGAGCACGGCGTAATGGACGAGAAGAGCTTCGGCGCCTTTGCCGGTGAGCTTCTTGACCGCATAGTCAAGGACTATGGCACCGACGCAGCCCGCGAGTTCCTGGACAGCGTAACGAAGCTGGTGATAAACTTCATAACCTGGCGCGGCTTCTCCACGGGCATAGACGACGAAGATTTGCCTGAGGAAGCCAAGGAGAGGATAGCAGAGATCCTGGAAGAGGCAGACCGCAAGGTGCTGGAGCTCATCCGCGCCTACAATGAGAATATCCTGGAGCAGCTGCCCGGGAGAACCCTCGAAGAGACGCTGGAGATGCGAATAATGCAGGTGCTCAGCGAGGCGAGAGACAAGACCGGTGCGATTGCCAATGAGTACCTTGAGAGGGAGGAGAGGCGCAGAAAGCACGAGAACAGCGCGCGCATAATGGCCATCTCAGGCGCAAGAGGTAGCCTGCTCAACCTCACCCAGATGGCAGCCTGCGTGGGTCAGCAGGCAGTTAGAGGAGAGCGCATAAAGCGCGGTTATTCGGGGCGAACGCTGCCCCACTTCAAGGTGGGTGACATCTCCGCCAGCGCCAAAGGCTTTGTGCGCAGCAGCTACAAGCGCGGACTCTCGCCACTTGAGTTCTTCTTCCACAACATGGGCGGTCGTGAAGGTCTCGTCGATACTGCGGTGAGAACCTCGCAGAGCGGTTACATGCAGCGCAGGCTGATTAATGCGCTGCAGGATCTGAAGGTGGAGTACGACAACACAGTCAGAGACACCCGCGGGGTAATAGTAGAGTTCCGCCATGGCGAAGATGGCGCAGACCCGAGCAGAACAGACTGGGGACAGATGGTGAATGTTAAGAAGATTGTCCAGCGCTACGCTAGGAAGGAGGCGGCGTAGATGTACCTGAGCGAGGAGGAGATTGTGGAGAGGATAGCCGAGCTTAAGGAGAAGCTACCGCCAAGCCTCTACAACGATCTGGAGAGAGAGCTGCGCAGAGTTAAGATTACAGAGGAGGACCTGAAGAAGGTGGTTTCAGAGGTGCTCCGCCGCTACGAGTTTGCAAAGGTGGAGCCGGGTGAGGCTGTAGGCATAGTGGCGGCGCAGAGTATGGGTGAGCCCAGTACGCAGATGACCATGAGAACCTTCCACTACGCTGGCGTAGCCGAGCTCAACGTTACTCTGGGTTTGCCGCGCATCATTGAGATAGTGGACGCCCGGAAGAAGCCCTCTACACCAATGATGACTATTTACCTCGAAGAGGAGTATGCCCATGACAGAGAGAAGGCGGAGCAGGTGGCGAGGGAGATAGAGACGCTTTATGTGCGCGATGTGATGGAGAAGAGTGAAATTGACCTGGTAAACTCAAGGGTTAATCTCTATCTGGATGAGTATGAGCTTCGCAGGAAGAAGCTGGGCGTAGAGGATGTGGTGGCCAAGCTTAAGTCAATTAAAGGCGTGGAGATAGAGGAGAACGGAAATATTATTTCGCTTACGATGAGTAACCCCACGATAAAGGACCTGCGAAAGCTTGCCAACCGCGTGGCCGACCTTCACCTGCGCGGGATAAAGGACATAACCCGCGTGGTGCTGCGCAAAGAGGAGAAGGAGTATGTCATATACACAGAGGGCTCCAACCTGAAGGATGTGCTTAAAATCGAGGGCGTTGACGTTACGCGAACGAAAACCAACGACATAATGGAGATTCAGCGCGTCCTGGGCATAGAAGCTGCACGCAACGCAATAATAAACGAGATTCAGGATACTCTGAATGAACAGGGTTTGATCGTCGACGTCCGCCATCTTATGCTCGTGGCTGACATGATGACAGTGGATGGCACCGTTAAGGCGATAGGCAGGCACGGCGTTAGCGGAGAGAAGGCTTCTGTTCTTGCAAGAGCTGCCTTCGAGATAACAGTCGATCATCTGCTTCAGGCAGCGGTTACTGGAGAATACGACGAGCTTGAGGGAATAGTGGAGAATGTTATTGTGGGCAGGCCGGTTAAGCTTGGCACCGGCATGGTGGAGCTTGTGATGCGTCGTGAGCTTGAGGAGAGCAAGGAGGCAGTGTAATGGACGTGGAAAGAGCTATTCGCGTGGCTGTTGATACGGGTAAGGTTTACCTGGGCAAGGAGGAGACTTTAAGCGCTGTCAGAAACAAGGAGGTAAAGCTGGTTGTGGTGGCGAGCAACTGCCCACCCGATGCAAAGAGCGACCTCCTTCGATATGCCGAGCTCGCCGGAATACCCGTCTACGAGTACCCCGGCACGAGTCTTGAGCTTGGTGCGGTTTGTGGCAAGCCTTACGTTGTTAGTATGCTGGGAGTGGTTGAGGCGGGAGATTCAGATATATTTGAGCTCGGTAGGAGGAAGTAACTAATGGAAGCTTTGAAGCTTTCTGCCAATGAAATCCGCTATATCGCCCTTTTTGAGAGCATGACAGGTGCAGTGACAAAGGATTGTATAATCGACGAAGATGGCAGGAAGATAACCTTCATAGTTAAGAAGGGTGATATAGGTCTCGCGATTGGCAGAAAGGGTGCAAACGTGCAGCGCGTTTCCCGCGCGCTGGGAAAGAAAATAGAGATTATCGAGTACAGCGATGACCCTGCCGAGTTTGTTGCAAATGTGCTTCACCCCATCAAGGTCAAGAACGTTGATATAGAGGTGAAGGACAGCAAAAAGGTGGCAAAGGTAAAGGTGGATATGCAGGACAAACCCCAGGCCATAGGCAGGGGAGGTAAAAACCTGGCGCGTATCAGAAACATACTAAAAAGGCATCATGGCATAGATGAGGTAATTATAATCTGAGGTGAAAGTGCATGGCTAAGAAGCCGACCGGTGAGTTTACTGCTCGCAAGCTGAGACGGAGAAGGAAGCAGTTCAGGTGGAGCGACCCCAGCTATAAGCGTCGCGTGTTGAAGCTCAAGGAGAAGTCAAATCCTCTCGGCGCGGCACCCATGGCGAGAGGAATAGTGCTGGAGAAAGTTGGTATAGAGGCGAAGCAGCCAAACTCTGCGATACGAAAGTGTGTTAAGGTGCAGCTCATTAAAAGCGGCAGGCAGGTCACCGCCTTCTGCCCGGGCGATGGAGCGATCAACTACATAGACGAGCACGATGAGGTGCTCATCGAGGGTATAGGTGGCAGGCAGGGAGGAAGTATGGGTGACATCCCCGGTGTGCGCTTCAAGGTTATTGCCGTAAATGGTGTCTCGCTCCGCGAGCTTGTGCGTGGACGCAAGGAGAAGCCGATAAGGTGATGCTCATGTTTAAAATCTTCGGATTATGGGACCCTACTGAGGTTGAGGTGCGTGACCCGAGCTTGAAGGCATATATAAACCTCCGCCCGGTGCTGGTGCCTCACACAATGGGCAGGCACTTCCGCCAGTTTGGCAAGGCGGAGGTGCCCATAGTGGAGCGCCTTATAAATAAGATGATGGTTACCGGGCATGAGGGCAAGAAGCACAAGCGCACCTCCGGTAGAAACACCGGGAAGAAGATTCTGGCCACAAAGATAGTTAAAGAGGCGCTGCAGATTGTGGAGAAGCGCACCAAGAAGAACCCGATACAGGTGCTGGTTGATGCACTTATAAACGCCGGCCCGAGGGAGGAGACCACAAGGCTAAAGTACGGTGGCATAGCCTACCACCAGAGTGTTGACGTTGCACCGCAGCGCCGTCTCGATATGGCACTCCGGTTTATTGCAATAGGTGCCGCAAGGCAGGCGTTCAAGTCCAAGAAGAGCATCGCCGAAGCTCTCGCTGACGAGATAATTGCCGCCGCTAATTATGATATGAAGTGCTACGCAATCTCGAAGAAGGAAGAAATTGAGCGTATAGCGAAGGCTGCGAGGTAGAACCATGGGAAGACGCGAAGAGATGGTCAAGAAGATTCAGAAACTCATGCACGAGCCCGAGTATATACGTAACATGGGCATAGTTGCGCATATAGACCACGGAAAGACCACCCTCAGTGACAATCTTCTCGCAGGTGCGGGCATGATGAGTTTTGACCTCGCTGGCAAGCAGCTGGTGCTGGACAGCGACGTGCTTGAGCAGCAGCGCGGCATCACCATAGACGCGGCGAACGTGAGCATGGTGCACGAGTATAAGGGAGAGGATTACCTAATAAACATGATCGATACGCCTGGACATGTGGATTTCGGAGGCAATGTGACGCGTGCAATGCGTGCCGTGGACGGGGTTATTGTCGTGGTATGCGCCGTTGAGGGTACAATGCCCCAGACAGAGACTGTGCTTCGCCAGGCATTAAAGGAGCGCGTCAAGCCTGTGCTTTTCATAAACAAGGTTGACCGCCTTATCAATGAGCTGCGCCTCACGCCAGAGGAGATGCAGCGCCGCTTTATTGAGATTATCTCCGACTTTAATAAGATTGTTAAGAGTATGGCCCCTCCAGAGTTCCGCGACAAGTGGCAGGTTAAGGTGGAAGATGGAAGCGTAGCCTTCGGCTCAGCTTATCACAACTGGGCCATAAACTTCCCGCTGATGAAGGAGACCGGAATAACCTTCAAGGATGTCATAGACTACAATCTCAAGGGTGAGCAGCGTGAGCTTGCGAAGCGCGCGCCTGTGCACATGGTTATACTTGACATGGTTGTGAAGCACCTGCCCTCGCCCATAGTCGCTCAGAAGTACCGCATACCTCAGATATGGCCCGGCGATATAGAGAGTGAGGACGGCAAATCCATGCTCAACTGCGACCCCAAGGGCAAACTTGCCATTATGATTACCGACCTGAGGATAGACCCCCAGGCAGGAGAGGTTGCTACCGGGAGAATCTTCTCGGGTACGCTGAGGCGCAGCCAGGAGGTTTACCTGTGCAACGCCAAGACAAAAACGCGTACCCAGCAGGTAGGTGTTTACTTTGGTCCTGAGCGCATGCCAACCGAGGAAGTTGTAGCAGGCAATATTGTCATGATTACAGGCTTGAAGAACGTCCAGGCGGGTGAGACGGTCACCACAGTGGATAACCCGATAGAGCCCTTTGAAGAGCTGAGACACTACTCCGAGCCTGTTGTAACTGTCGCAGTGGAAGCGAAGAATACCAAGGATCTGCCGAAGCTTATAGATGTGCTCAACATAATGGCGCGCGAAGACCCGACGCTGCGCGTTGAGATAAATGAGGAGACAGGTGAGCACCTGCTCTCGGGCATGGGAGAACTCCACCTCGAGGTGGTCACATATCGCATAAAGGAGCGTGGCGTGGACATAGAGGTTTCACCGCCCATAGTTGTGTACCGCGAGAGTGTGCTGGAAACATCGCCTGTGATTGAGGGCAAATCGCCAAACAAGCACAACCGCTTCTACTTTGTGGTTGAGCCCATAGAGGAGGAGGTCATGAAGGCCCTGCTTGAAGGTGAGATCAAGCCCTCACGCTACAAGGGCAAGGAGCTGGGCAAGGCTTTTGAGAAGGTGGGAATGAAGAAGGATGAGGCTCGCGGTATAGTTGAGGTTTATGAGAACAACATATTCACAGACGTTACCAAGGGTATCCAGTACCTCCATGAGACAATGCCCCTGATTCAGGAGGGCTTCCATGAGGCAATGAACGAGGGACCGCTTGCCAAGGAACAGGTTCTCGGGGTGAAGGTGAAGCTGGTCGATGCCAAGCTTCATGAAGACGCCGTGCACCGCGGCCCCGCGCAGGTCATACCCGCGGTGCGTGACGCGATACGCGAGGCGATGCTCCAGGCAAAAGCCGTGCTTCTAGAGCCCAAGATGAAGGTGTTCATTCACGTGCCCCAGGATTACATGGGCGCGGTGACGCATGAGATTCAGCGCCGGCGCGGGCAGATACTGGATATGCGCCAGGAGGGCGACCTGATAGTGGTGGAGGCGAAGTGCCCGGTGAGCGAGATGTTCGGCTTCGCCGGTGACATAAGGAGCGCCACCGAAGGGAGGGCGCTGTGGAGCACTGAGTTCGCAGGCTTTGAGCGTTTGCCAGCAGAGCTTCAGGAAGAAGTTGTGAAGAAGATACGCGAACGAAAAGGTTTAAATTAGGGTAATGAGATAACACAAGGAAAAAAGGAGGTAAAAACATGGCAGAGAAACCGCATCTGAACCTGGTGTTTATTGGACACGTAGACCACGGCAAGTCTACGACGGTAGGAAGGCTGCTCTTTGAGATGGGCGCCATAGGAGAACATATAATAAGGCAGTACCGCGAAGAGGCGCAGAAGATAGGCAAGGCCACCTTCGAGTTCGCATGGGTTATGGATCGCCTGAAGGAGGAGCGCGAGCGCGGGCTTACGATAGACATCTCTCACCAGAAGATGGAGACTGACAAGTACTACTTCACCATCATAGACGCACCCGGACACAGGGACTTCATCAAGAACATGATTACCGGCGCCTCTCAGGCAGATGCTGCAGTGCTGGTCGTAGACGTTGCCCAGAAGGATGAGAAGGGCGGACTGATGCCCCAGACCAAGGAGCACGTCTTCCTGGCGAGAACCCTGGGTATAGGACAGTTCATAGTGGCTATAAACAAGATGGACGCCGTGGACTGGAGCAAGGAGAAGTTCGAGGAGACCAAGGCACAGCTGGACAAGCTTTTCAAGATTGTGGGCTATAAGCCAGAGCAGATAACCTACGTGCCCATATCCGCGCTCCAGGGCGAGAACATTGTAAAGAAGAGTGACAAGATGCCCTGGTGGGACGGTCCCACTCTGGTGGAGGCGCTTAACAACCTCAAGGTTCCCGAGAAGCCCATTGACCTGCCCCTGCGCATACCAATCCAGGATGTTTACTCCATTACCGGTATAGGCACAGTGCCTGTGGGCAGGGTTGAAACCGGTGTGCTCAAGCCTGGAGACAAAGTGATATTTGAGCCTCCGGGCGTTACCGGTGAGGTCAAGAGTATAGAGATGCATCACGAGCCCATTGAGAAGGCAGAGCCTGGAGACAACATCGGCTTCAACGTGCGTGGTGTGGGCAAGAACGACATAAAGCGTGGCGATGTCTGTGGACACGTGGACAATCCGCCCACTGTTGCAAAGAGCTTCACTGCGCAGATAATTGTGCTCCAGCATCCCAGCGCCATTACAGTGGGCTACACGCCAGTGTTCCACGCCCACACTGCACAGGTGGCGTGCAGGATAGTTGAGCTCATAAGCAAGCTCGACCCGCGCACAGGTAATGTGCTAGAGAAGAACCCGCAGTTCCTGAAGACCGGCGAGGCCGGTGTGATACGTGTGCAGCCCACCAAGCCTCTCGTTGTGGAGAAGGTCAAGGAGATACCCCAGCTTGGAAGGTTCGCAATCCGCGATATGGGTATGACGGTCGCCGCCGGCATGGTCGTGGATATAGAGAAGGCGAAGTAGTCTGCCTTCTCTTCTCTCGTTAATTTTATAGGTGCTTAGACATGCAGCGCGCAAGGATAAAACTCAGTGGCACAGACCACAAGAAGCTTGAAGAGGTCTGTGCGCAGGTGAAGGAGATTGCCCTGAAGACAGGGGTAGAGATGTCAGGGCCAATACCGCTGCCTACGCGAAGGCTGCGCGTTCCAGTGCGCAAGTCACCCTCCGGCGATGGCACAGCTACGTGGGAGAAGTGGGAGATGCGCATCCACAAGCGTCTCATTGACATCGAGGCCGACGAGCGTACAATGCGGCAGATAATGCGCGTGCGCGTGCCGGACGGCGTCAACATAGAGATAGAGCTGCGCACTTAGTTATTTTTGACTTTTTGCAATCTTTTCTTAAAAAATTAAAGGGAAGTTTTAATTTTATTCTTCAAATACGACAGTGTTCTCATTGTACACCACTATCATTTTTATCACCACTGATTAGGTTAAAGTAGTGCATATTTTGTGCTTTCCCGAGAGCGCCGGAAAAGTGTACTATATAAATCTTTTCCACCATTAACATTCCCCTGGTTGAGACAGCCATAGCTACCTTTAGTCTCAGACTCAGGGTTATTTCCTTGCCTTAGCTACTTGCGATATCTTCTGGCACGTAGAATT
>WANW01000036.1 GCA_015521615.1 Candidatus Hydrothermarchaeota archaeon | reverse complement strand
GCAGCATCGTAAGCAGTGCTGGCAGCACGACCTTTATCCATCTACTCCTCATCCAACATCACCTCCTCTTTTTCTCTTTGAGGAGGCGCCTCCCCGGCTATTACAGTACTGCTTCTGCTATAAGTAATTTATAGAACAATCTTCAAAATGTTCACTGGTGGTGAACTTTTAGAATCGCTCAAATAATCTGCATAATTGGCGAGAGGTTCTCTTTATGCAGGCGCTATCTCCTAACCTCCCTCCTCAGCTCCACGAGGGTTGTCATTCGCTCGGCAACGGCGTTGTGCTGGAAGGGACAAAATTCCTTGTTTACGGGAATTTGATTTCAAATCTCTGAGGTGGAAAGATGAGTGCATCGATAAGAGACTCCATGCTGAGAGAAATAAAGAAACTGGAGGTAGAGGAGCAGATAAAACTGCTGGAGGAGTTAATTTTCATGCTGGAGAGTAAAATGAAAAAGAGGAGCATCCTCGAGCTGAAAGGGTTGGGGAGGGATGTATGGGAGGCTGTGGATGTAGAGAAGTATATAGAAAGTGAGAGGTCTTCATGGAACTTCTAAAGAGCCTCCAGGGCGAAATAATAGGAATAGATACCTCTCCGGTGATATATTTCATAGAGGCTGGCAGGTTTTCCAGAGTTGTGGAACCTGTTTTTAAATTAATAGACAAAGGTGAATGTGAAGGCGTCACATCCACAATAACCATATTGGAAGTTCTCGTTCAACCATATCGGATTGCTCGTGAGGATCTGGTTAAGAAATATACAGAAATATTACTAAACGCAAAAAATTTGCGGGTTTATCCTGTTTTGAGCGATATAGCAATAGAAGCCGCCAAGCTAAGAGCAAAGTATGGGATACGAACACCGGATGCCATCCAGATAGCTACCTCGATTTATGCCGGAGCTTCCTTTTTCCTGACAAACGATAAGAGGCTGAAGAAAGTAGAGGAGATTGAAATCGTCGTTTTGAGTGATTTAGAAAAAAATAGCCCATAGATTTTCTATTTTGTTTTTAGTAGCTTTTTAATTCCCTACCGTATATTAACCTCCCTCCTCAGCTCCCCGAGGGTTGTCATTCGCTCGGCAACGGCGTTGTGCTGATGGATGCTCTCCAGGCTCTCGCTCTTCGCGTACACCACTGTATCGTCGGGCAGCGAGGAAAACCTCTCAAGGGTGTTGACAAGGATCTTGCGCACCGTATCTTCCACGAAGTTGGGGTTCAGATGGGCGCGGTACACCACCTCCACCTCGTCCTCGCGCTTCAGGACCTCATAGAGGCGGGAGCTCATGGAGTTCTCCAGGATTTCTATTATCTCATCCACCTCTATTCGCTCCCCCTGCACAACGCTCAGCATGAGTGTTGAGATGTTGCGCTGGTTGTGGCTCGCCACCGGTACAGAGCTGAATATCGTTTGAATCTCCTCCTCTGAGAATTTTCCTTTGAGTTTTTCCCGCGTCTTCTCAACCAGGCCCTCATGGGCGCAGGGACAGGCGGTTATGCCCGTGACTTCAGCACCAATCATTGGCGTGATCTTTCCTCCCTCAAGCGTAGCTCGTGCGAGAATCTGGTACATCTCCTGCGTCTCCTGCTTTGTCACGGGTGTGCGCCTGAATACTATGTACTCGGCGCGCATCTCAATGCGTGCCCGCTCAAGCTCGGGCAGGGATTCGCTGACATGCCTCAGCGCAAGCGCAGGGAGTTCCTCCGGCGATGAAATACCCTTCGCCACAACCCCATCTATCGCGGAGGTCACCAACTCCTGTACTTCATGCACCTCAATCCGTGGAGGAGGGTAGAGAAAAACCTCTATCTTGGGCAGGAGTACAACCACTTCACCATGCCTGCGAAGCTCTACCAGGCGCTCAATTCCCTGAAATCCAAGCAGATACTCCATGAAAATCGACGTAGGAAGAGCGGTTAACCTCTAAAAAATTAACCAAGCCGCGTCGCGGGTATCACACCCGCACGAAGCGCGTGGTCCGCGAGGGTTAAGGCGAGCATCGCCTCGCAGACAGGCACAACTCTTGGAACAATGCACGGGTCGTGCCTCCCCCTCACCGTAATGGTGGTCTCCCTCATGGTGCGCAGGTCCACGGTGTGCTGCTCCCTTGCTATGCTCGACGTGGGCTTCACCGCCACCCTCGCCACTATCGGCATGCCTGTGGAGATTCCGCCAAGTATGCCACCCGCGTTGTTGCTCCTGCTCCTTATCCTCCCATCCTCAACAAAAAACTCGTCGTTGTTCTCGGAGCCCCTCAGCCTTGCTGAGGTGAAGCCCGAGCCTATCTCCACGCCCTTCACCGCACCTATGCTCATCAGCGCCTTTGCGATATCTGCATCGAGCTTGTCGAACACAGGTTCGCCAAGTCCAGGAGGGACATTCAGGGCTATAACCTCGACTACGCCGCCCACGGAGTCGCCCTCACGCTTGGCTTCCAGTATCCTCTCCTCCATCTCCCTGGCTTTGGCTAAGTCGGCGCAGCGCACCGGGTTCTTCTCCGGGTTTTCCCTTATTTCGTCGATGCTCACCTCGTCTATGCGAATACCGGCAATTTCCACCGTATGCGCAAGCACCTCCACACCTATTGTGGCGAGGAGCTTCTTGGCTATTGCCCCTGCGGCAACCCTTCCAAGGGTCTCCCGCCCTGAGGCTCTGCCTCCGCCGCGGTGGTCGCGGTGCCCGTACTTCAGGAAATAGGTCAGGTCCGCATGTCCCGGACGGGGTTTGAACCTGAGCTCCTCGTAGGCTGAGGAGTCATACTCACGGTTGTACACAATCATAGCTATCGGCATACCCGTGGTTTTGCCCTCGTATATGCCTGAGAGAATCTCCACCCTGTCCTCTTCCTTCCTCTGCGTGGTAACGGCGCTCTGCCCCGGCCTGCGACGGTCGAGCTCGCGCTGTATTTCGGCTTCGCTCAGCTCCAGCATCGCAGGGCAGCCGTCCACCACCACTCCTACAGCCCTGCCGTGGCTCTCGCCGAAGGTGGTAACTCTGAATACCCTGCCGAAGGTGTTTCCAGGCATGTTAATCCTTCTCACTCCCTGCCTTTTTATATGTTACCCGTCTCCGTGGCAAACATAGTGTATCGCAAGATACCGCAATATGATGATCAAACTTTCTGAAGCCCGCGCAACCGCAGCCGGTTGCATCGCCATAATGTGGTATCTGCGATACCACCTTCATGGCGGTATTGAATACCGCATATATGATGATCAAACTTTCTGAAGTTTGCGCGGGCAAAATTTATATCCCCTCAGCACAATCTTTTTGCTATGCCTACCTGCGAGATATGCGGCGAAGAAGTGGAGGATATATACGTGTGTAAAATCTGTGGTTATAACTTCTGCATCAACTGCGGAGACCCGGCGAGTGAAGAATGCGAGTTCTGTGAGGAGGAGGATGAAATTTAATTTTTAATCAGACCTTTTACCACTTCCTGAAGTACCTCATAGGGGGCGTTGGTTCTTATACCCGTGTCAGAGATGTGGGTTCTTGTGGCACTGTAACCATGCCGATGGAGCTCTTCCAGGATTTTTCTCATTGGGGGCAGTTCGTGCAGAGAGAGCCGCCTCGCGAGGTGGTGCACATCGTAGAAGAAGGGCACCTCCAGCTCAGCCGCTATCGTTGCGAGCAGCTTAGAGCAGCGATTGTCCTGAAGGTAGGCCGCCTCTTCAGCCGCCCTCCTTGCGAGCTCCTCATCTTTAAGTTCGCCCAGCCAGAGAGGGCCGGCAACTTCGTAACCCTCTCCGCAGGCGCAGCCCCGCCTCGAGGGCAGCGGTGATGCCTCGAACTCGCGCCTTCCGCAGGCCCTGCAGTAGTAGAGGTAGCCCAGCTTTGCGAGAGCCTCGTCGGCACGCTTCCTGCCTGAGCGGAGCACCACGATGGCACGGAAGTAATGGTCTGTGGCGTGGGCGAGGAGAACGCGCATGCCCCGGCGCAGCTTCGCCGCCTCTCTAGCAAGGGTCGCAAGGAGTATGCGCAGCCCCACCTCCTTGCACAGCTCTCCGCGCAGGGGAAGGGAGGAGTACTTCCTGAAGCACGCCTTGGGGTAAACGCCGCAGAGCGGCGCCGTGTCTGTAGCTGTAGCTGCCAGGTAACCGCGCCGGGGGGGAAGCGCCAGTATGGCGTTGTGCAGGAAGGGCACGGGCGTGCCGAAGGGGTCTATGTCTATGAAGTTGAAGCTTCCCCTGCTGGAGAGGAGGAAGAGGTTCGCCTCCCTCTGCGACACCCCCACCTCCAGGTTGTTAAGCGCGGCGTTCTTCCTTATTAGCTCAACGGCGCTCTCGCTGCCGTCGTTCAGGTGCACCTTAGCTTTTGCCTCCCTGGCGACGCGCAGCCCCTTCGCCCCGCTCGCCGCCAGCAGGTCCAGGAACTTCACCTCCTCCCCAGCTGCGATGAGCGCCCTGACGACGGCACAGGTTACGTCCCGGTTGAGCTTCATCCGCGGATTGAAAAAGACGGGAGGCAGGGCTTTTTTTATCTCCTGGGGCGATACAAGGCTGCGCTCCGGCACCAGGAGCTTTGTTCTGCCCTCCACAATCTCCGCGAACATGCTACAGCTTCATCATCTCTCTCAGCTTCTTCCCCACCTCCTCGATGGGGTGCTCTCTGTCCTTCTCGCGGAGGCTGTTGAGCACTGGCAAACCTGCGCGGTTTTCCAGAATCCACTCCCTGGCGAACTCTCCGCTCTGAATCTCGCGCAGAATCTTTTTCATCTCCTGCTTGACCTCCGGCGTTATTATGCGTTTCCCGCGGGTGCGCCCGCCGTATTCTGCGGTGTTGGAGACGCGGCGCCACATTCCCTCAATACCCTCACGGTAGTAGAGGTCCACGATGAGCTTGAGCTCGTGCAGGCACTCGAAGTAGGCCACTTCTGGCTGGTAGCCCGCCTCCACAAGCGTCTCGAAGGCGGCCTTGATCAGCTCTGCACTTCCACCACACAGATCCACCTGCTCCCCGAAGAGGTCTGTCTCTGTCTCCTCGGCGAAGGTTGTCTCAAGTACGCCCACGCGGGTGGCGCCGTTCGCCTTCGCAAGCGCTAAAGCGCGCTGCTTTGCCCTGCCGGTGTAGTCCTGCTCTACGGCGATCAGTGCCGGCACGCCGGAGCCGCGCTCATACTCCCGCCTCACCATTGCTCCAGGCCCCTTGGGTGCCATCATTATCACATCCACATTGCCGGGGGGCACTATCTGCGAGAAGCGGATGTTAAAGCCGTGAGAGAAGCTGAGGGCGTTGCCCTCCTCAAGGTTCGCATGGATGTACTTCCTGTAGACCTCCGGCTGGGCCTCGTCGGGGATGAGCATGTGCACAATTGTGCCCCGCTTCGCAGCTTCATCTATTGGCAAAACCTCAAAGCCGTCGCGGGAGGCGCGCTCCCAAGAGGCACCGCCTTTGCGCAGGCCGAGCACCACCTCTAAACCAGAGTCGCGGAAGTTCTGCGCCTGAGCGGAGCCCTGAATCCCGTAACCTATGACAGCGATGGTTTCCCCCTCAAGCACGTCGAGGTCCACGTCCTTGTCGTAGTATATCCTCGCCAATCACATCACCTCGAAGTGTAATCGTTCTAAAAATATTTAAAGAATTCGTTGAAATTAAAGATGTCTTCCCCCTCACCCTCACTTTAAACTTCGCTTATCCTCCTCCAGGAGGCGCTCAACCTCTTCCTGAAGAACCCTTTTGCGCAGCTCAATCTCAAGCCACTTCTCGGCAAAACTTTCCTCTCTCCTCATCGCAACTAACTTGTTCTCATGCTATATAAACCTTTCTGTTATTGAAATGTTACTTTCATTTGTAATAGCAATTGGTTATATACATGAAATTTATTTCACATAAAGTGGTGAGCGAAGACATCTTCAGACTCCTGGGAAGGAAAGGAGTGATTGAACTCCTGTACAGTCTTGAAGAGAGGAAGAGGAAGTATAAGGAGCTTGAGGAGATTATAGGCAATCCATCAACCACCGCCAGGCGATTAAAAAGTCTTGAAAAACACGGGTTAATAAAGAGGGAAGTTTCCTCTGAGAAGTACCGTCCAGTCTACTACTCTCTGACAAATAAGGGAAGGAAGCTTCTTTTTGTGGTGAGACAGGTCAGAGAGAATTACGGCGAAACCTAAGCCAAGCTATAAATATGAGGGAAAATTTAATTAAATTTGATAACATGCCGGCGGTGAGTGTGGTCAGAGACTCAAAGCCAAACGTTAAAAAGGCCCTTGAGTACATCGGTTTTGAGCCTGAGGAATGCGAGACCCTAGTGATAAAGCCCCACCTGTGTAGTGACAAACCCTGGTATACCGGTGCCACCACCGACCCGAGAATTCTGGAACAGCTCTTCAAGCTCTATGAGGGTCTGGCCAGTGAGATTTATGTCGTCGAGAGCGATGGCTATTCGGGAAGCGCAGATGGTGTTGCGGAGGCTCTGGGCATTAAAGAGCTGTGTGAGTTTTATGATGCCAGGTGGGTTAACCTCTCACGGGACATCCTCATACCCGTGGAGAGGGACTTCCTCGCCCTGGAGAATCCCTTTCCAACGCCACGCACAGTGCTAAAGGCCGACCTCGTAATAAATGTGCCAAAGATGAAGACCCACAGCATGCTGATGGTAAGCCTGGGCCTGGCAAATATGTTCAGAATAGTGCCACGCAGAAAGGAGATATATTACCCGAAGATCTCCGAGGCAATATGCGATGTGCTTATGATTCGCTCTCCTGAGCTGACCATCCTAGACGCCGGTATTGCGATGGAGGGGGAGGGTCCCCTGAAGGGCACCCCGAAGCGCATGGGACTCACCCTGGCGAGCCGTGACCCTGTAGCCCTCGACACCATAGCATGCAGAATAATGGGGATAAACCCGATACACGTTGAGCACATAGTCAAAGCAGGTTACTATGGCTTTGGAGAATACGCTGAAAAGCGCATCTCAGTGCGCGGCGAGAGCGTTGAAAACATCAGGGAAAGATTTCATGTACCCTAAAGCTCTACAAGTGCCACCACCTGGGGTAACTCGGGTATAGACACACTCTCCACACGTGCTCCTGCGAGGGATATCGCCTTTCTCACCTCTTTTATGTGCTCTTCCCTGAGCTCATAACTCTTTCCATCCAGGGTAAAGCGGTGCACACCATGCTCAGCTATGGCACGCGCTACAGTTTCAGCGTTGGAGCGCATATAAGCCACAACCTTACCGGCATCGCCCTTGAACTCCGGACCGAGCACAGCGAAGTTGGGCACAACCTCGACAATACGCTCCTCTGCCGCCAGGGGTTCAGAGGTTATCTCCACTCGCCCAACCTGCAGCGTGCCCTCTATCGTATCGACACCTCGCCTGAGCGCTTCTGCAATCTCCCTGGGGGCGCTAACAGTAAGTGCCCTGAGCGGAGCGTTGAGTGCCATTCCGCGCTCTGCCTTAAAGCGGCGCACCGCAGATACAATAGCTACCACATAACCCGCCTCCCTCTCCAAGGCGGGGCGTATTAGATCACGCCGCGGCTTTGGCCAGGTATCCACATGGATGCTCTTCTGGGGCTCCCGCGAAGCATAGTAGCTCTGGTATATCTCCTCGGTTATGTGCGGTGCAAAGGGGGCCAGGAGCTTGAGAGAAATTAGCAGCACCTTATAAAGCGCATACTGCGCACTTCTCCTCGCTTCTTCGCCGTACTTCTCCGGGTTGTAGAGCCTCGCCTTGACCATCTCCAGGTAATTATCACAGAAGTCAGAGAGGAAGAAGTTGACCACCGCCTTCTTAGCTTTTGAGTAGCGGTACTCTTCAAAGTAAGAGGTGCACTTCTCCACCAGACGGTAAGCCTTCGAGAGTATCCAGGCATCTATGATGTTAAGCTCAGCGGGCTTCTCACCGTGGTAGTCTCTGAGGTGGGTCAAAGCGAAGCGCGAGGCGTTCCATAGCTTGTTAAGGAAGCGCTGTGCTGTTACGAGGTCTTTTTCCTTGAAGGGCAGGTCTTCGCCAAGCTTACTCTCCGCCGCCCACAGGCGAAGGGCATCAGCGCTGTACTTCTCCAGTACATACTGGGGCTCTATGACGTTGCCCTTACTCTTACTCATCTTTCTGCCCTGCGGGTCAAGAGCCCAGCCGCTTATCATTGCATTGTACCAGGGGATTTCGCCCCTGTGGAGAAGCCCCTTAACCACTGTATTGAAGAGCCAGAAGGTGATTATGTCGTGAGCCTGTGGACGGAGAGACATGGGATAGAGCTTTTTCCGTACTTCCTCATCTTCTATGAGCTCTGCCGCAATTATTGGTGTGAGTGAGCTTGTGGCCCACGTATCGAGCACATCCTGCTCGGGTACGTAATCCTCGCTGCCACAGCGCGGACACGGTGTTGGAGGCTTGTCCAGCAGCGGATCAACCGGAAGGTCCTCCTCCCTGGCAAGGATAACCTCACCGCAGTCCTTGCAGTACCACACAGGGAATGGGACACCGAAGTAGCGCTGGCGGGAGATGCACCAGTCCCAGCGCAGACCATCTATCCAGTTCTCGTAGCGTGAGCGCATGTGCTCGGGATGCCACTTTATGCGTCTACCCGCCTCTCTCAGCTCCTCCTTCATGTCGAGATAGCGTATAAACCACTGCTTGGTGTTCAGAATCTCTATTTCAGTGCCGCAGCGCTCATGCACATTCACCACATGGGTAATCTTTCTGGAGCGCACCAGCAGCCCGGATTTTTTCAAATCCTCAATAATCTTAGCCCGGGCCTCCTTTACACTAAGCCCCTTGTACTTCCCTGCAAGAGCCGTCATTCGTCCATCCTTGGTTATCGCCACTTTGAGCGGGAGATTGTGCTCCATGTACCACTCTATATCCTGCATATCACCAAAGGTACAGCACATCACTATGCCGGTGCCTTTCTCCGGGTTTACGCGGGGGTCTGGCTTTATCTCCACCCAGTGCTCAAAAAGGGGCACCTGGGCGCGTTTGCCAAAGAGGTGCTTATACCTCTCATCCTCGGGATGGGCAAATATCGCCACACAGGCGGGGAGCAACTCGGGACGAGTGGTCGCGATTACCACCTCGCCACCGTCTTCCAGCCTGAAGATTATGTCATTAAAGCTGCTCTCCACCTCACGATCCTCAAGCTCAACCTGGGCAATGGCGGTCTCGCAGTTGGGACACCAGATAAATGGTGTCTCCTTACGATACTCCCTTCCCATCTTGTAAAGCTCAATAAAGGAGCGCTGGGAAATTCTGCGACAGTGCTCGTCGATAGTGGAATAGGTGAGCGTCCAGTCCACACTTATACCTATGCGCTTCCAGTCTGCCACAAAGTCAGGACGGATCTTCTCAAGGGTACTCAGACACAGGTTTATAAAGTCATCCCGCTTCATCTCCTTGGCGCGGACGTTGTTCAGCTTCTCCACCAGACGCTCAGTAGGTAAGCCGTTGTCATCCGTGCCAAAGGGATAAAAAAGGTTGTAACCGCGCATCCTCCAGAAGCGGGCGATAAAGTCCATCTGCGAGTAGGAGAAGGCATGTCCCAAATGCATTTTGCCGCTCACCGTGGGCGGGGGCGTGTCGATGGAGTATATGGGCTTATCGCTTTTAGGGTCGAAGCGGTAAACACCAAGCTCCTCCCACCTGCGCTGCCACTTTGGCTCAATTTCCTTTGGGTTATAATTTTTGGGAAGCATTACTGCACCTCTCGCAGGAGCTTTATATCTTCACCAACCACAATACGCATAAAATCCTTCGCAGCTATGGTTTTGACACCTGTTTTCTTGGCCACGTGTTCGGCTTCTCTATCCGCAATGTCAATCATCGTCATGCCGAAATGGTTCAGTATAGCAAGCTCAGGCTTTACCTCATGCAGAATTTTTATAACGTCCTCTGTGCATAAATGCCACGGGATTCTCCTGTTAGATGGGCGAATCACATTTATTATCAAAACCCTCGCCTCTGCATAGCCTTCCTCTATGCCCGGGAAATACTCCGTGTCACTGGTGTAGGCAATGACACCCTCTTCAAAGGCAAAACTCAGCCCCACGTTGGTGGGGTCGCTATGCTTTGTTGGCAGGGCCTTAATGCTGAGCCCGTCCACGCTAACACGCATTCCCGGCTCAAGTGTCACAAGCCTTGCAACCTTAGATGCATGATACTGGGATAGCACCGGCCCAATATCTTTAACACCCTCAACGGCGCTCCTGCTTCCTGCAAAGGTGCCCCGGGTGGTTCGCATGCCTCTCGTCATGGCCTCTACCAGAATCTCGGCGTCGTTGTAGTGGTCAGGGTGTGAATGGGTGACAAAAACAGCGTCTGTGCGAAGGGCGCTTATACCAGCCTGCGCAAGATTAACTATTGCTCCAGGACCTGGATCCAGGTGCACCTGCTTTTCTGCGTGAAACCTTATCCCACCAGTACGCAGCTTCTGTGTGAGCGTGGTCCAGCGCCCACCACCGGAACCAAGAAAGATTATCTCCATGAGAAAAGAAAGAGCTTTAGCTCAGATAAACTTTTTTGCCCTTTCAATAAGCCAGGCCGCATCTCCGCGCACATTCTCTTTTTCATGGTTGAGCAGCTTCTCAAAGGCGCTGCCAAGCCTCTCAAGCATCTCAGGGCTGGCTTTAAAAAGCTCTTCCAGGGCGAGCATCGCACCAATCTTAACACGCATATTCTGGTCCGCTATAAGGTCCACGAGCACCTCAGCTATACCTTCTTCGCGAACCGCCCATTCCCCGGCCTTCTCTGCCAACCCTTTTGCCAGCATGTGCCTTACAACCTCCCTGCGCCTGCGCCTATCGAGCACAGCCTCTATTGCATCCACTATTTCATCGAGAGATGCTTCGCCTTCAAGCTTCAGCTTTCTGTCCACAACAAGCGTCGGTGTGGCAGCTACGGCGTACTCCTCCCGCAGTTTTTCCTCTGCTAACACATCCATCACAACGCTCTTTATCCAGTTTTTGCTAAGCGCAAGAAGATTGCATTGCTTAACAACTTTTCCACAGTGAGGGCAAACGCTGGTGGTGAATATCAGCAGCTCCACCTCTCGTCCCGGATTTGAGAGCTTTAATCCCACTTCTGGCAGCTCCTTCTTTGCCGCCGCCTTCAGGGTTTCGAGAAACGGCTTAAGCCTCCTACCCGCAGGAAGTGTACGATATATCACCGCCTTCCTGCCTATGCTCTCAATTGCCAGTGCTGGAGTCTGTGCCGGGCTTTTCTCGAACTTCAGCTTTATCCTGTCGCTCAGCTTTGCCAGTGTCCGGGCAAACTCCTTCATCTCGTTCTCAAGCTTTTCGTCTCCATCTTTGAGAAGAACCAGGCTCACACTACCCTCCAGTGAACGAAGCTCCCTCTTCGCCCTCCTCAGCTCAAGACCGCTCAGCGCCATACCAAGACCTCTTCACAAAAGTTTTAGACGGGAAGGTTTGTAACAAGGGCAAGTTAACCTTCAGAGAGGTGTTACAGATGAGCAAGGGTACACCTTCCATGGGCAAGAGGAACAAGCTCCTGCACGTACGCTGCCGCAGGTGTGGAAGGAATTCCTACCACGTCAAGAAGAAGCGCTGTGCTGCTTGCGGCTTCGGCAAGACGCGGAGGATTAGGAGTTACTCCTGGCAGAACAAGAAGTTCAACCGTGTTCGCCTGGTGTAATGACGTAACCTTTATTAGTAATTTTTTGTTTATTAAGAAACGTCCACGGAGAGAGGTTTCCAGCTTGCTACGCGACAAGTGCGGCGTGGTGGGAATATATTCCACCGACGATGCAAGGGTCTCTTATTCCATATTCTACGCCCTCCTTGCGCTCCAGCACCGTGGCCAGGAGTCCTGCGGCATAACAATGCGCACCGATGGCGAATTTATATCAGAGAAGGGGATGGGGCTGGTTAATGAGGTCTTTAACCTCGAGAAGCTGGATAAGCTGCACGGCAATGTGGGGATAGGGCATGTGCGCTACTCAACCACGGGGGAGTCTGAACTCTTCAACGCTCAGCCTTTTGTTGTGAGACACTCGAGAGGAACAATCGCCATAGCACACAACGGAAATATCGTCAATGCCGAGGAACTCAGAGAGAAGCTGAAGGCGACTGGTCAGGCCTTCGTCTCAACGAGCGACACGGAGGTAATAGCCCACCTTATTGTAAGGGAGTACCTAAAGAGCGAGGACATGGTGGAGGCGATTGCCTCTACGATGAGGAAGCTCGTTGGGTCTTACTCGCTGGCAATACTCACCGACGACGCACTTATAGCAGTGCGTGACCCTCTGGGTATACGCCCACTCTCGCTGGGGAGAACCCGCGGCGGGGGCTATATATTCGCCTCTGAGAGTGTAGCCTTTGATGTGATAAACGCAAAATTTGAGAGAGATATCAAGCCTGGAGAGATTTTTGTGGTCTCGGCGAACGGAGCGAAGAGCTACCGCCCGTACAAGCTCCCGCGCAGGGCGTACTGCATGTTTGAGTATGTCTACTTCTCCCGTCCAGATTCGGTGCTCAACGGGATACCAGTATATGAGGTGAGAGAGAAGCTTGGAATGCTGATGGCAGAGCGTGACGATGTAGATGCCGACCTTGTTACACCTATCCCAGACTCCGCGATTCCCTTCGCCCTGGGGTACTCCCGTGCCAAGGGCATACCCTACCGCGAAGGGTTAATACGCAATCGCTATGTGGGTAGGACTTTCATTCTGCCCAGTCAGCAGGCCAGGGAGCTTGCGGTTAAACTGAAGCTCAATCCTCTCGCTAGGCAGATCGCCGGCAAACGCGTTGTGCTCTTCGACGACAGCATTGTGCGAGGGACAACCTCGCGCAGGATAATTTCAATTCTTAAGGACGCCGGAGCCAGAGAAGTGCACATGCGTGTTGGGTGCCCGCCGATAAAGTCGCCGTGCAAGCTGGGTATAGACATGCCCACCCACGAGGAGCTTATTGCAAGCTCGCGAAGCGTGGAGGAAATACGCTCCGCTATAGGTGCTGATTCGCTTAAGTACACCCGCATTGAGGATTTGATTAAAGCAATCGGCCTGAGCGAAGATCAGCTCTGCCTGGGCTGCCTCACAGGCAAGTACCCCGTTGAAATTGCAAAGTACGAGCAGCTCCGCTTACCTGTTTATCTTAAAAAGTGAGGTGTTTCATAAATCCTTAAACATGCTAAAGCTATGCGAGCTTGCGAGGGCCCGTAGCTCAGCTGGTAGAGTGCTCGCTTGGCATGCGAGCGGCCCCGGGTTCGAATCCCGGCGGGTCCATATTCTATTTCTGGCGGTTTTTTCCGGGGCTAACTCTGCAAGGAGAGTCTTTTTGATACTTGAGCTCGTCACGTAAACACTCACAGCGCTACACCAGAGAGGGTTTCCCCCCCTCAGCATCAACTCAGAAACCCTTATATCACCCCGCGCAGAGCTATTAGTATGCGCCTTTATATTCTCCTCATCTGCCTGATTCTGATGGGCAGCGTATCCGCCTTTGCCAGTGAGGTGGATGTGATACTCGTCAGGAGCGATCTGCCCCAGGAATTTGCCGTGGCTCAGGCCTACTCCCACCTTACTGGCGTGCCAATAGTCACAACGCCATCACAGGAGCTGAGCGAGGATGCAAGAGAGCAGCTCAGGGGCTATGCCAGCCTCGGGTATAGAAATCTGGTGATTATCGGCGGCGAGAAGGCTGTCTCACTGGAGGTGCAGCGTGAGATAGATCAGCTTGGCTATGTTACAAGACGGATAGCTGAGGCGGACCGCTACGGCACTGCCGCCACCTTCGCAAAGGAGTTCTACTCCCGCGCAGAGGGTGCGATTCTGCTTTACGGCGAAAGCTCAGAGAACCTTCTGCTAGCGATGCGGCTCAGCTCAGCCACAGACTACCCCATCCTATTCGTCAAACGCGACCGCGTACCGCCTGCAGTTAAGGATGCCCTCGCCTCGCTGCATGTTAAGAGGGTGCTTCTCTTCCCTCAGGGGCTTGAAGCAAGCGTAAAGGAGGAGCTCTCGGGCTATGAGGTAATCCCGGTGGAAAGGGGCTTCGAGTTGCCGGAGCAGAAAAACAGCACCCTGCCCCTCACCTTTATTGCTGGCTTCGCACTGGGAATGCTGAGTGTGCTTGTATACCTGCGGGTCAGGAAAATAAAGCAGAGACTGCCCTATGAGATACTCAACGAGGACGAGGAGCGTATAATAAGAGCAATAGCCAGCGAGGGTGGAAAACTCACTCAGGACGCTCTGCCGGAGAAAACAGGATTCTCACGCCCCAAGATAAGCAGAATCGTAAAGGAGCTGGTGGAGAGGGGTATAATTGAAAAGGTGCCAAAAGGAAGAACCCATGTGCTTACAATAAAAAAAGAATTTTACAGGGAGTAACTATCCCATATTCACAAATAAGTGTCACATTCGAAAAAATATCTTAAAATTTCTGCCGTGGAAAAGTTGGGAAACGTTATGAATGTTTATATTGTATCAAAGCACCTTTGCTCGATATAAGCATTTCCATGAGAAATGGTTGCAGCGGAAAGGTTAATATAGGAGATTCTTTCCATCTAAATGCGGTGAACGAGAGGGCGTGCATTATGGACCTTATCCGGCGAATAGAGGAAAAGAGAGCAAGAATTGCTGTCGTGGGTCTTGGCTATGTGGGCCTGCCCACCGCGGCGGTGCTCGCCGCAAGGGGCTTTCAGGTGGTCGGTGCTGATATAAACCCCACCATAGTGGCCAGTGTTAACCGTGGAGAATCGCCGATAAAGGAGCCCGGCCTTGAGGAGCTTGTAAAAAAAGCTGTGGCAGAGGGCAGGCTCAGGGCGGTTACCTCAGCCAGGGAGGCCACGCTGGAGAGTGATGTTGTAATTGTCGTTGTCCAGACGCCCATAGACGAGGAGAAGCGCCCCGACCTAAGCGCTCTCAGGAGCGCTCTTGCCGATGTGGCGGCGGCGCTGAGAAGGGGACACCTAATAATCATAGAGAGCACAATTCCCCCGGGAGCAACGCGCAATGTGATAGCCCCCATACTTGAAAGCTCGGGCTTAAAGGCGGGGGAGGATTTCCTCCTGGCCTACTCGCCGGAGAGGGCAATACCCACGCGCACCTTGGAGGAGATTCAGAGCAACGCGCGGATTGTTGGAGGACTCAACGAGGAGAGCGCCAGTGCTGCGGCTGCCCTCTACCGGTGCCTCACCAGCGGTGAGGTCTACCAGGAGAGTGTTGAAGTGGTGGAGGTGGTCAAGCTCATCGAGAACACCTTCCGCGATGTAAACATCGCCCTGGCGAATGAGCTCGCCCTGCTCTGTGAGGCCATGGGTGTGGATGTGCTCAGGGCAATAAATCTCGCGAACAAGCATCCGCGGGTTAATCTTCACATGCCCGGCGCGGGAGTTGGGGGACACTGCCTGCCCAAAGACCCATACTTCCTGATAAACGAGGCGAGAAAGAGAGGTTTAAAGCTCAGCCTGATAGAAGCCGCGAGGGAGCGCAACGACAGCATGCCCCTGCATGTGCTCCGCAAGATAGAACAGGCTCTGAAAAGCAGGGGCAAGAGCCTGAGCAGCGCAAAAGTGGCTGTGCTCGGCATAGCCTACAAGGGCAACACCGACGACACCCGCATGAGTCCTGCAGAGCCGGTGGTGAAGGCACTGATGGAGCGCGGCGTTGAGGTCATCTCTCACGATCCCCACGCAAAGCAGGACTTTGGCGGGAGGTTCTCCAGCAACCTGAAGGAAGTCGTAGCCGGTGCCGATGTCCTGGTTATACTCACCGACCACGATGAGTACAAAAGGCTCAGCTTTGAGGAGCTGAAGCCCCTGCTGAAGAGGGATGCGGTGGTTATAGACGGCAGGCGCGTCCTGGCGAGGGAGGAGGTGGAGCGCCTGGGTATGGGCTACCTGGGCGTGGGATGTTAGCCTCTGAGCTTCCTTGCCCCTATTGCAAGGAGTGCGAGCAGCAGAACTCCAGCACCCGCGTAGAGCATCCTGCTACCTCCCTCTGAGGAACCTGCAACCACCTTCACGGGTACTGCAATCTCCTGCACATAAACATTGTCGTCCCCGGCCTCGCTGTCGCCAGTGCACCTGATGCTCAGCCTGAGCCTGTACTCCTTGGGTACCGCGTCCTCTTTAACCTCAAACTCTATTGCGCCCTCGCCCACCTCTCCAGGCTTCAGGCTGCCTATAAAATCGCTGCGTGTCGTGAAGTCGAAGGGCTGGGAGCTCTCCCTTATAACCCTTATATCGGTGTTCTCAGCCTTCTCGCCGCCCGTGTTCTTTATCCTGAGCTTCAGCGTAACCCTGTCTCCGGGAGAGGGATTCTCCGGCACAAGCTCAACGCCCGTCAGCTCAAAGTAGGGTGCCGGCTCAACAAGAATAGAGATGCTCTTCTCCTCCCTGTACTCCCTGCCCGAGGAGTCCTCATACTCAACCACAAGAGGCACCTCATACTTCCCCGGCTCTGCCCTCTCGCTAACATCCAGGTGGAACTCCGCTGAGGCCTCGGCGTAGGGCATTATATTCCCCAGGAAGCTTTCCCCAGCTCCCGAGAAGCTCTCAGTGAAGGGAGCACCCAGAATAAGCCTCGCCCTCACATTCCTCGCTTCAGCATCGCCGGTATTTGCTATCCTCACCGTAACCTTAACATTGTCTCTCCCGCTCCTTATGTCCTGGGGTACCGTGGCTATTCCGGCGATGCTCAGCTTAATTTCCCCCTCTACCGGCAGGGCAAGCTGAAGCACCTGCGATTTGGTGTTAAACTGCTCATCCTTCCACTCCACAAGCAGCGGGACATAGTAAACCCCGGGCGGAGTGCCCTTCTTCACATAAATCCTGTAACCCAGCTCAACCTCCTCATTCTGCAGGATTATTCCGAAGTACTGCTCTGAGGGGACGCCCTCTCTCACCCTTCCAATGTGCCTTCTGGGTGAGCCAACCGGGTCTATCGGTGACTCGTCCTCAGGGTCAAAGGTAACACGTGCATACGCCGCATACTTTGGCCCGAGATTCTTCAGAGTTATATTCACATAGCCGTAGCTGTCCTGCTTCAGCTTTGTGTGCTCCACCGCCATGACATAAAAGTCCGCATCCAGAGCATAAACCACCCCTGCAAATAGAAGTGCCACCGCAAATGCCACAGACCACCTCACATTCTTACCTCCTTTAATCTGTTCAGAATCAGAACTGCTGAAGGGACAAAGGTTAAAGCAGAGAGCATGCACGCAAGGACGCCGATGCTCATCACATTGGCAAGGTCATGCATAAATCTGAGCTCTCCCAGGGCCATAGCCCTGAAGCCTATTAAAGCCGCCAGGGTGGTGATTCCCATGGGCTTAATAACATTCTCCAGAGTAACTCTCATTGCCTCCTCTGGAGCCAGGGCTCTACCGAAGTAGCCCTGAACCTCCTGCATGTACCTCCCGATTATCTGGATTGCAAAGTCTATGCCGATGCCCATAATCATGCTCACCACCCCTGCAAGGGTTGAGGAGATTTTAATTCCCAGCGCACCTATCATCCCGAAGCTCCAGAAGGTTCCCAGGGTTACGCTCAGCAGCGGAAGAAAGCTGTACCTCAGCGACCAGAGAACCAGCGCCGTAAAAAAGAGGATGCCCAGGAAGCTGAACTTCGTGGTTGCCTGCATATCGCCTGCGGTAAGCTCCTTGAAAATCTTCCCATTCACGGGATCGCCTGCCACCACAGCCCTTACTCCCGGAGGGGGGGTAATTGAGCCTATGGCGCTCTCCACGTCCTCCACAAAACTCTCCTCCCTGCCTGAGACGTCGCTCACCTGAAGCTTTATCAGCGCCGTTGCCCTGTCCTCACTGACGTACGCCTCCGCTGCAGGGTTCCCCTCAACCCTGAGCTTAACCTCATCCAGGGTCCCGGGCACCCGATCGCCGAGGTAGTCCACATAGCTCCTGCTTCCGGAAATTCCCTCTATACTCTTGAGCTTTCCCTGGATTGCGCTTATGTACTTCGCAACCTCCGGCTGCCTTATGTCCCTGACAGAGTGCACCGAATTCTGCTCCGGGTCAATAAAAACCACCACAAACATGTTCTGGGAGCCAAAAAACTGGTCCTCGGCTATTTTAAATCCCCTTATAACCTCAATGTCCTCGGGGAACATCTTCTCGAAAGCTGTGGCTTCGAGTTCGACTCCAGAAAGCTGGACGTACGCCAGGTAGCTTGCAGCGAGGCAGAGTGCCAGGAGAAGGTAGGGGTGCCCCGACGCAAACCTGGCATAGGCCTTAATCAGCAAGGTATCCCCTCCTGTCCAGAATTGCTATTAGAGCAGGATTCACAACTATTGCGCCCAGGTAGCTGTAAAATATTCCAAGAGCAAGGGTGGAGCCCATTTTCTGAACCATTGGCATCGTGGCAAGGAGAAGGGCGAGGAAGCCGGCAATTGTGGTGGTAGCGGAGCCGGTAATGTTCAGCCCGACCCCAGGCACTACTACTCCGAGAATCTCCTCAGGGTTCTTCCCCTTCTGCTTCTCCTCCTCGTACCTCTTTATCACAAAAATTCCATACTCCACCCCCAGGCCGAGAATCATTGCGCCAATGCCCACAGTGCCTATGCTCAGGGGTATGTTGAGCCAGCCCATGGTTCCCAAGGTCCACACCACTGAAAGCATAAGAGGTGTGAACACTATCAGCCCCTTAATCAGCGACTTCTGGAGGATTACCAGGAGGAAGAGGATTATCAGCGCGGCGATGCTCATTGTAAGCGCAGCGTCATGGATTAGAAGCTCAAAAAGTGCCACCCTCATTGGAGGGGTGCCTGTTATCAGAACCTCCACCCCGGGGGGCTTCTCGGAACTCCCCACAATCTCCCTGACTCTCTCTACCAGTGCCCTGTTCCTCTCTTCGCTTGCACCTATGTCGGAGTAGATGTATATCGCCGTTGCTGTTAAATCCCGGGAGTAGAAATCCTTCAGCTCAGGTATAGTGGAATAAAGGGCCCTGCTCTCCGCAAGGCTTCGGGGTATGCCTGTTTTTTCATAGATGGAGTAGGCGGAGTACACCCGGGAAACCTCCCTCTCCTCAGCCAGATTCCTGTGAATCTGCTCTATCATCCTCGCAACCCTCGGGTCACGGATGTCCTGGACTCTGCCGCTGATTTCACTGTCCGACAGCTTTATTATCACAATCACCGAGTCGGAGCTCCCGAACTCTGCGCCCACCTCCTTCATCTTCTCAATAGCCTCAATCCCAGACGGGAGTTCCTTGCTGAGGTCAGTCTGAAGCCCAATCTCTGGCAGACCAAGTGCTGCAAAGATGGTGAAGACCAGTGCGAAGGCGACAATCACATGTCCCCCCCTCGCCTGAGCCCGGGCAAGCCTCACCAGAGCGCCCCTGAGAAGCATGTTTACCACTGAAAGTGGTTAACCACTTTAAGGTTTTTCGATTATTTAACCACCGGCAGTAGTTAATTTTAATAGCACAGCCGCAAAGTTCCCTTCAGTGGAAAAGGAGAAAGAGGGATGAACCTCGAAGACAAGCTGAGATTATTCGGGCTGAACAGGTATGAAGCCCTTGCCTATGTGGAGCTTGCCAGAAGGGGCGTGCTGACCTCAAAGGAGATAAGCGACTTCGCAGGCATCCCCTATCCGAGGGTTTACGATGTGCTCACCTCGCTGGAGAGGAAGGGGTGGATTGTGAGGGAGCCGGGCAAGCCCATGCGCTACAGGGCGGTTGAGCCCGGGGTGGTGCTCAGGAGCGTGGAGAGGGAAACCAGAAAAAAGCTCGAGGAGGCAAAGGAGGAGATAATCCGCGGTCTCAAGCCGGTTGGCGGGGATTCAAAAAAGGTGGGTGTGTGGATAATTCGCGGCAAGGAGAAGATTCTGGAGAAGGTGCTGGAGATGCTGAGCTCCGCCAGGGTGTCGCTGAGCCTGCTTGTGCCCTTTATCCCCGCGGACCTTGCTGGCGAACTTTCAGGCATGAGGAGGATTATTGAAGGCAGGGCTGCGCTGGGCGTGGAGGTGAGGGTGGTCGCCGGCGAGGAGCTTGGAAGGGTTGAGATTCCTGGCGTGGAGGTGAGGGTGTGCAGGGAGAGAATAGGCTGGGTTGTCATAAAGGACGACGAGGAGGTTTTCTATGCCTCACCCTACGGAGATGAGACGGGGGGTGTGGGTATATGGAGCGACGAACCTGAGCTGGTGAGAATAGCCAGCGTGATGTTTAAATACCTCTGGGAGGGCTCTGAAAAGGGGTAGGGAAAGGCCTACTTTTCAGCCTTCTCCCTCATTATAAAGATGCGGTTTATCGCCGAGATCATGGCCTCGACACTGGCGTTGACTATGTCTTCGCGCGCCGCTTTTCCACTCGCGATGTTTCCTCTGCTATCCTCCAGCTTGACCACAACCTCTGCGAGGGCGTCGCTCCCACCGGTTATCGCCTCGAGGTGGTACTCAGTCAGGCGAATGTCCTCCACCTCGCTGAGCACCTTGCGCACAGCGTTCAGTGCAGCGTCCACCGGGCCAACGCCGGTCTCCGCGCCCATGAGCTCCTTGTCCCTGAAGCGCAGCTTGACGCTCGCCGTGGGTATGACGCGGTTGCCCGTCATCACCGCAAACTCCTCAAGGTCGACAACCTTCTCCTGCTTCGCCACCTCTCCCACTACCGCCTCTGCTATTGCAAGCAGGTCGGCATCGGTAACCCGCTTGCCCTTGTCGCCCAGCTCCTTCACCCTTCGTGTAATCTCCCGCACCTGCTCCCGGGTGGCGTAGATGCCCATCTCCTGGAGCATGGCGCTTATGCCATGCGCGCCAGCGTGCTTGCCGCTCACTATTCTCCGCCTGTGACCCACCATCTCGGGGGTCATAACCCCCGGCTCAAAGGTCTCGGCTTTAACGAGCACGCCGTGGGTGTGGATGCCCGACTCATGGGAGAAGGCGTTCTCACCCACAATTGGATAGTTGGGGGGCATCCTTATTCCCGTGAGGCGCTCCACCAGCTTGGAAGTCTCGTAGAGGTATTCTGTGCGAATGTTGGTCTTAACCCGGTAGATGGAGGTCAGGCTCATCACCACCTGCTCAAGGCTTGCGTTGCCCGCGCGCTCGCCTATGCCGTTGATGGTAACCTGCACCTCCTGCGCCCCTGCCTCGACGGCGGCAAGTGAGTTGGGCACCGCCAATCCAAAATCGTTGTGGCAGTGCACATCTATGGGGATGCTCACATTCTCGTACACCTCACGGGTAATGCGCCGCATCGCCGGCGGAATCATAACCCCTACCGTGTCGGGGATGTTTATTATGTCAGCGCCCGCCTCCTCGGCGGTTTTGAAGACTTTTATCAGGTAGTCCATCTCAGTGCGAGTAGCGTCCATCGCCGAGAAGAGGCACTTTACCCCGTGGGCTTTAATCTGCTCCACAGCGCTGGTTACGAGTTCCAGCACCTCCTCGCGGCTCTTCTTTATTGTGGCCTCACGCTGTATGTCGCTCGTTGAGACGAAGGTGTGCACCATGTCAACGTCGCAGTCCAGGGCGGCGTCGATATCCTCGGGAAGAACCCTCGCAAGGCCGCAGACCTCGGCGCTCAGCCCTTCCTTGGCTATCCTGCTCACCGCCTCCTTCTCACCCCGCGAGGAGATGGGAAATCCCGCCTCGATAATGTCGACGCCCAGCTTATCCAGCTGCCGCGCTATGGTTATCTTCTCCTCAACAGTTAAAGAAACCCCTGGTGTCTGTTCTCCATCCCTAAGCGTCGTGTCAAAAATCCGAACTCGCTCCGGTAAGCGCATCTCGCGCTTTACTTCCTCAATCACGTAGAACGTAATCCCGTCCTGCCATGGTATCTTCTCCCGAAAAGTTGTACTCGCTTGGAAGGAGGTTAACAATGTAAAGTTTAAAATACCTAGAGCACGCGCTCCATGCGCTCCAGCGCCTCCTCTATTCTCGCCACAGGCTGCGTGAGCGCAAACCTGACGAAGCCCTCGCCGTGCTCCCCAAAGCCCACACCGGGAGTCACCACTACGCCCGCCTCGAGGAGCTTCTCGGCGAATGCCATGGAGTCGCCTCCTGGCACCTCCATCCAGAGGTAGAAGGTTGCCTTGGGCTTATCCACATTAAAGCCCAGTTTTCTCAGACCACGCACGAGCACGTCCCGGCGCTCCTGGTAAATGCGCACATTCTCGCGCACACATTCCTGCGAGCCGCGAAGCGCCGCTATCGCAGCCTCCTGAATAATCTGCGACGCTCCGCTATCAACATTCGTCTTCACCTTGCCCAGGCCCGCGATAATCTCAGCGTTTCCAGCGGCATAGGCGATGCGCCAGCCGGTCATGTTGTACGCCTTGGATAATGAATCTATGGCGATACCCACCTCCATAGCTCCGTCGAACTCCAGGAAGCTGCGCACGCGGTAGCCGTCGAAGGCGATAGCAGAATAGGCCTCGTCGGAGCACACTATTATATCGTTATCCCGGGCAAAGTCTATCACCTCGCGGTAGAACTCCGCCTCAGCCACAGCGGCTGTTGGATTGTTCGGGTAGTTTATCCACATCATCTTTGCCCTCTTAACCTTATCCCGGGGTATCGCCTCGAGGTCGGGCAGGAAGTTGTTCTCCTTGCGCAGAGGCATCGCATACGCCTCGCCGCCAGCAAAAAGTGGCCCAGTGCGGTAGACGGGATAACCCGGGTCAGGGTAGAGAACCACATCGCCCGGATTAACAAACGCGAAGTGGATGTTGTGCACCCCCTCCTTGGAGCCTATCAGCGCTATTACCTCTCTCTCAGGGTCAAGTTCCACGCCGAAGTCGCGGCGGTAACGCTCCGCCACAGCCTCACGGAAGGCGAGCATCCCCTCGTAGCTCGGGTAGCGGTGATTCTCGGGCTTCTTCGCAGCCTCGCAGGCGGCCCTTACAATGTGCTCCGGCGTCGGAATGTCGGGATCTCCCACACCAAAGCTTATGACGTCAACGCCTTCCTTGCGCTTCTGCGCTATCTTGCGGTCAAGCTCAGCGAACAGGTATGGGGGCAGCTTCTGTATCCGCTCCGCGTACTCCATAGCAACACCTATAATCTTGATACTTGTGAGGAATTGTAATCTAAGATTAAAAAATTTTCCCCAGCATAGAAGGCATGGCCATGAGGACGCTTATAATAACCGAAAAGCCAAAGGTGAGCCAGAAGATAGCCTACGCTATCTCAGACAGGTGCAAGCGGCGCACTGCGGGTGGGGTGAGTTACTTTGAAATTTCCAGTAACGGCGAAACAATATACGTCGCCAGTGCCGCGGGGCACCTTTACTCACTGAAAGAGAAGAAAAACAGCTACTCCTACCCCGTCTTTGACGTCGAGTGGGCACCTCTCTATGAAGTGGATAAGAGCAAGGGCTACACGCGGAAGTACATCTCCCTGCTCAAAAAGCTCGCATCCCAGGTAGAGCACTTTATTATAGCCACAGACTACGATATTGAGGGCGAGCTTCTTGGCTACAACGCGCTGCGCTTCGCGTGTTCTGCCAAGCGGGCAAAGAGAATGCGCTTCTCCGCACTCACAAAGCCAGACTTAAGGCGAGCATATGAGAACCTCGCCGAGGTGGACATGCCTCTGGTTAAAGCTGGCGAGGCTAGGCACATAATGGACTGGTACTGGGGGATAAACACATCCCGCGCACTTTCCAGTGCTGTTAAGTCTTATTCCAAAAAATTCACCACCTTCTCCGCTGGCAGGGTGCAGACACCTGCGCTCGCAATACTTGTTGAAAGAGAGAAGGAGATCGCCAGCTTTGTTCCAGAGCCTTTCTGGACACTCAGCGCCACCCTCAGGGTGGGCAGGAGCAGAGTCAAGGCTACGCACACACGGGGAAAGCTCTTCGACGAGGGCGAGGCCAGGCAGCTTTACTCAAAGCTCCAGGATGCGAAGGAAGCGAAGGTGGAGAAGGTGGAGCTAAAAGAAAGCGCAGTGCCGCCGCCCGTACCCTTCGACCTGGGCACACTTCAGAGCGAAGCGTACCGCTACTTCAGGCTCAGCCCTAAAGCGACGCAGGATATCGCCCAGTCTCTCTACGAGAGCGGGTACATCTCATATCCCAGAACTTCCTCGCAGAAGCTTCCACCAACCATAGGTTACAGGCAGATTATAAAGGCGCTGGGAGAGAATCCCGCCTTCGCTCAGCTTGCAGAGCTTCTTCTGGCCAAGGAGAAGCTCTATCCCAGGCAGGGGAAGAAGGACGACCCAGCTCATCCTGCGATTTACCCCACTGGCGTAAAACCCAAAAAGCTCTCCTCGCGAGAGGAGAAGATCTACCTGCTGATAGTGCACCGCTTCCTCGCCACCTTCGGCGAACCCATGAGGCGCGCGAAGATGAACGTAAGGACGAGCATCAGAGGCGAGGCATTTACCTTCTCCCGCGCGAGAACACTGGAGCAGGGGTGGCGGGTTTTCTACCCCTACGCCAGGCTGGAGGAGCACGTGCTTCCAAAGCTTCATGAAGGAGACGTGCTTAAGGTGCTCAAGGTGAGCCTGGATGAAGACGAAACAAAGCCACCAGAGCGCTACAACCCTGCCTCGCTGGTGGCAGAGCTTGAGCGCCGCGGACTGGGCACTAAAGCCACACGCGCCGAGGTTGTGGACACCCTCTACAAGCGGGAGTACATCACAGGCGTGCCGATAAGGGTTACGCCGATAGGCATGAGTGTAATCGAAGCTCTCGCAGAGTATGTGCCGGAGATAATAAGCGAAGAGTTGACAAGGCGCTTTGAGCAGAAGCTGGAGGAGATTCAGCAGGGAAAAGCCGAGCCGGAGCGCACCCTGGAGGAGGCCAGAAGGGAGCTCACACGAATAATGAATGAGTTCAAGCTTCGCGAGAAGGAGATTGGCGAAAAGCTCGCCCTCGCCATAGAGGAAAAGAGAAAGGGTGAGGTTATAGGCGAGTGCCCCCGCTGCGGCGGTGAGCTGCGCATCATACGTTCAAAAAAGACAGGCAAGCGCTTCATAGGCTGTAAGAACTACCCGAGCTGCGATGTCTCATATCCACTGCCCCAGAAGCGGGGTATTTACCCCACGGACAAGCGCTGCAACGTCTGTGGTTTGCCCATGGTGAGCATGCCCCTCGGAAAGCGCCGTGTGCTGAGCTGTATTGACATGAACTGTAAAAGCAAGGAGAAGTACAGGAAGAAAACAGGTTAATGGCAGGAGGCGGGACCATGGACAGAGATGAAGTTGCAGAGCGTGGAGATACCGTGGTGGTGGCGTATGTTGCCAAGACAAAAGAGGGTGAAGTGGTGGACACCTCGGATGAGGAGCTTGCGGAGAGGCTGGGAATTAAGGAGAAAGCGTACTGCAGGCCACTGACCTTTGTGCTCGGCTCTGGGAGACTTATTAAAGGCTTTGAGGAAGCAGTCGAGGGAATGCGCAAAGGCGAGAAGCGCGTGGTTGAGGTGCCGCCAGAGAAGGGCTTTTCAGAGGGACATCCTCTGGCGGGAAAGACGCTGATTTTTGAGATTACGCTGCTAGAGGTGCACAAGCGCTACTACGACGTGAGGGTGAGTGTTTAATCCTTTGCCCTCAGACGCATAGGAAAAAGTATATATTCCATTATATCGGAACTCGATATCGTATGGCGATAATTCGTGAAATCTTCCTGGGATTCATAAAGGTGCACATCCTGTACCACGCCAGCAGGGGCGGGATCTGCGGCGTTGAGATGATGGAGGAGCTGAGGAGGCACGGCTATGAGATAAGCCCCGGGACGCTGTATCCCACGCTTCACCTGCTGGAGAGGGAGGGCTACCTGAAGGGTGAGACCCAGGTTGTCGCCGGCAGGAGGAGGCGCTACTACCGTGCCACTGAGAAGGGGCGCAGGGCGCTTGAGGAGGCAAGGATAAAGATACGCGAGCTGGTGGAGGAGGTGCTCGAGTGATAGAGGTGGCGATGCTCCTCCTAGGGATAGCGCTCGTGGTTTACGGCGCGGAGCGCTTTGTGCAGGGAATCGCCGGCTCCGCGCTCGTGCTCGGGGTATCGAGCTTTGCGCTGGGCGTAATCTTCGGGGGCTTCGACGCAGAGAATCTGGGCACAGGTATTGCCGCGGCGGTTAAGGGGCTGCCCGGCATAAGCCTGGGCACTGTGATAGGCTCCAGCATATTCCTCCTTGGTGCGGCGGTGGGGATAACCGCCCTGCTCATTCCGCTTGAGGTGAGGGTGCCTGCGCGCTACATCCTCCTGACGCTGCTCTCACCCCTGCCGATGTTCGCACTGATGCTGGACGGCACCCTTTCGCGCTACGACGGCATTGCGCTCCTCGTAATTTCCCTGCCGGTGATAGGCTACATCGTCAGGGACTCCAGGCACAGCAGCTTTCTGGAGCAGAACGAGGAGTTCGAAGAGGTACTGGAGGAGAGGGAGGAGAAGCCCGCGTGGTACTTCCCGGCTCTGCTGCTCTTCAGCCTGGTGGTAATCATAGCCGGGGCGGAGCTCCTTGTGAGGGGCGCAAAGGGGATAATCCAGAGCTTCGGGATAAGCGACACCCTGCTCGGCATGGTCTTCGTGGCGGCTGCTGTGAGCTTTGAGGAAGTTGCCAGGATGGTGGTGCCCGCGTGGAGGGGCAGACCCGAGATAAGCATGGGCAACATTCTGGGCACGGTGCTCTTCTTTGTGCTCTTCAACATCGGCTTAATCGCCCTGGCATCGCCGCTTGAGGTGGAGCGAAGCGTGGTGAGCTTCCACTTCCCGGCGATGATGCTCATCTTAGCTGCCACCTCTGCGTTTATGCTTAATGGGAAGATATCGAGGGGCAACGGCATCGTCCTGATTGTCCTCTACCTCGCCTATTTAATTTTAAACTATTATTACCTTTAGGAGGTTCTAAAATGGGAGAGAAAATTGCAGCAAAGACGAAGTTTGGTGAGCTTAGTATAGACGAAATCGCGAGCATGCAGCCCTGCATGAGCAGAGTGATGCGCCAGTACACCGAGCGATACAGCATAATGTACCATGCCTGCAGAGCAGGAAACTGGAAGCTGGGCCTGTACCAGCTCAAGGAGATACGCGAGATTGCCGCCGTTGGGGCAAAGACGCGCCCCCAGTGGAGGCAGGAGCTTGAGGACTTTGACCGCGAATATCTCGTGCCAATAGAGGAGGCTATGAAGAAGCAGGACTGGCAGGCTTTTGAGCGTGCCTACAGAGGAGCACCGACGCCTGCAATCAGGTGCATCGCAGAATAGGCTATGGGTATATAAAGTATAAGCTACCAGAGTCGCCGCCCGACTGGCTGGACCTTACACCGGAGTAACTATGCGAAAATTATCCTCTTTGACTTTTCATCTGCTTTTGGTATTTTGGTCTCTGATAATGAATCTGTAAATTTTATGTCAACAAATCTGGCTAAGTTTATATTTTTGATCGAGCATATGCGTCTCAAATTCTTTAAGAATTTCTCCTTAATATCAGAATTGAATTTCCTCTTGGTTTCCACCCGTATATCTATAAACGTTTCGTCAGTACCATTGCCCCTGACATACGCCTTCCAGTCGCTGTAGTCAGAGCCGAGGGTTTTATTGAGGGCAAGGTGGAGCTGCATCTCATAAACCGGGCCCCCCTCAAGGTATACCGTATTTGCCGCCCTCCCGAGGACCCTAATCCTCGGGGTTTCTCTACCGCATTCACATTTCTCTTTATGCACCTCCACTATGTCCCCAACTCTGTACCTGACCAGGGGCAGCAGGTCTCTGATCAGGTCTGTAACAAGAATCTCACCGCGTTCACCATCTTCGCACTCAAAAATATTCTTCACCCTTGGGGAATAATCAGGATTCTCCCGCATCTGCTTTAACTCTTCCTCCGGGATTATCTCGAAGATTAATTTATCTGCCATTATATGAAGGCCTCCTTTGCCTTTTCCGCACTCTATTGCAAGTACATCCGCTTCTACGCTGCCGTACAATCTTCTAATTTCAAAATCCCAGAGCTCTATAAGCTTCTTTTCTAAATTTGGTGGAAGCACGTCTCCGAAAATAATACCTCTCTTAAGCTTTGGGAAAACCTCGCGAATGCTGCCGTATTTTTCTTGGATAAGCTCCCCTACGCCCTGCGCCACTATGGGAGTTGCGAAAATGGTGGTAACTCTTCTGGATGCTCCAATTTTTATAGCATCTTCATAGTCGAAGTACGAGGTGTTCACGACCTCTGCTCCAAGTTTTCTGGAGCCATTTATCGTCGCCCATGCAGATATGCTCGGCGGCGGAGCGGCAAGGGTCAGAATCACATCCTCAGAACTCATGCCGGCTATTGAGAAAGCGAGTGCTTCATGCTCTTTTTGTCTTTCAAGGTCCTGCTCTGAGTAGGGTATTTTCTTGCTTCTGCCGGTTGTTCCTGAGGTCTGGAAGAAGCACTGTGGACAAACCTCAAGCTCTGTGGAACCTTCAAATGAGTACGTGTTTGTAAATTCAGCAAGCATCGCGGGAGTCAGGAAAGGTGCTTTCTGAAGGCTTTCTATTCTCCCATAAAGTGGATGTTCAAGTGGAAATTTTGTTTTCATAAGCTCTGTATGGAGATTCATGTAATATATTGCAGAATTATGCCCATAATCCATTTTCCATCACCATATTAGGTATAAAGAGGATGTACTTATATTTATCCGGGCATAAAAATTATGAGGAGTCAATAATCGTAAAGGACAGAATGCTTCCGGTAAAATTCAAACAGCCCCCTGCCCCACTTTATCGCCGACTCATCAAAACTGAGCAGCTCCCGGTACACGTCAAAGTGCCCGTCCCTCAGAAACAGCCCCAATGAAAGAAAAGTTTCTGTTAAGGTTAACCCTACTCTCACAGGATAGCGGCAAATCATCAGCTGAGCGTTTTTTTGAGTAACGAATCTTTCTATAATTTTCCTGTTTCCTCCCCTAATTTCGCTGATCACCTCTTCCGGGAGAATGATTTGAACTTTCTTCCCGTTCTTGACCATGTCAGTGAAAATTTGATAACACTGTGGGTGGAAAACTGGAGATATTCTTTTTAATTCTGTAGTTCGCAAGAGATATTTCGAAAATTTTCTAAAAGGTTCGTATACACTTGCAGAACTGTATTCCAGGATTTCACAATTTCCCAGTTCGTGAATTTTCATCAAAAATAGCTCAGGAATACCGTTAATATCATGATTCTTCCAGAATTCTTCGTAATTATTTATTATTTCAATCGAATTTAAAAAATTAATAAGAGCCTCCACACACAGAAGTCCGCGTTCAGTTAGATGCACATTCTTTTTCTTTCTCCAAATTAATTTTGCGTTTTCAAGAATTTTAAGGTGTGGTATAAGATTGGGCATGGAAATCTCAAGCTCATCTCTTAATTCATCTATGGAACGTGCTCCATCCTTAAGCATTAACAGCAGATCCTTCCTTTTATTTGAGAACAGGAGTATCTTAATCGTCTCTTCTATTTTGGACATAAATTTATTGCTGCCATAAAAACTACTTATATGTTTCTCAATCAATTACAATTATTTCCGAACATGTTCGCAGATAGGATTAACTCCGATGAGCGCATATATTGTATTGTGATGGAAATGCAGGTGATAGACCTAAGCGAATATGCCCAGTTCAAGGAAGGGGAGCGCGTGCTCAAGCTGCTCCACGACTCGCCCAGCTGGAGAATAATAAACTTCAACTTCGACGCTGGGCAGGAGCTGCCTGTGCACAGTCACGAGGCGGATAGCGAGGTAATGATTCTGGTGCTTGAAGGGGAGGGCTACTTCACCGATGGCGAGCGTGAGGTCGAGGCAAAGCCCGGAAGTCTGCTGATTAGCAAGGTGAGCGAGCCCCACGGCGTTAAGGCAAAGACGCGCATGCGCGTCCTAGTTGCGATCGCCCCGCCCATATAGCTACTTCATCCTTTCCAGCAGAGCATTGACGTCTGCATCTCGCGGCTCAATGCGCATCTCATCTTCGTAGGTGCTTCTCTCCTCACGGTAGAGGATGCCCACCCGTATTTCATCCTCCGCCCGTGCCAGCTTCATAGCCTCATCGATGCTTTCTGGCGTGTCCTTCATTTTGCGAACCTTCTCCCTGTAGAGCTTCCAGGTGTTGTTGAAGGTTACGCAGGGCTGGAGCACATCGATGAAGGCGAAGCCCCTGTGCAGAATTGCCTCCTTGATTATCTCCTTCAGGTGAGAGGCGTCACCGGCATACCCGCGGGCAACGAAGCTCGCTCCCGAGGCTAGCATCAGCGCCACCGGATTTAAAGGCTCCTCTGGGTTGCCTTCCGGTGTGCTCCTGCCCCTGAAGCCCCTCGCACTCGTCGCAGTAGCCTGTCCTGTTGTAAGCCCATACACGGCGTTGTCGTGCACTATAAGCGTGGCATCGATGTTCTTCTTTGCCGCGTGGATAAGGTGCACCAGCCCCTCGTTATAAGCGTCGCCATCTCCGGCGAAGCCCACTGCAATAAGCTCGGGATTAGCCAGCTTTATGCCCGCGAGCATAGCAGGCACCCTGCCGTGGATAGTGTGGAAGCTGCTCAGCGCGAGATAGTCGGCGATCTTGCCGTGGCAGCCCACCCCGGAGACCAGCACCATCCTCCTCAAATCCACAACCTCTGCCAGCTCAGCCGCCGCGTCCTTGAAGGCCTTTAGGATGCCGAAGTTCCCGCATCCAGGGCACCACACTATCTTCACCTGCGTGGCAAGCTTCATCCGAACACCTCCCTCAGCTTGGGCACGAGCTCACTGGCTGTAAATGGCCTGCCATCGTACCTTGTAATAAGCTCTGCCTCTATGCACGCGTGCTCCTTGAGCAGGGAGGCGAGCTGCCCGGTATAGTTGCATTCAACGCAGGCTGCTCTCTCTATGCTCAGTCTCTCAATCTCCCAAGTCGGGAAGGGCGAGAGGTAGCGCACCTGCACCACCTTTATGCCTCCAAGTTTCTGTGCTGCCTCTACAGTAGCGCCTGTGGAGGAGCCCCAGGTAAACACCACGTCCTCGCCCTCGCCGAAGATTCTAACCGCCTGCCTTTGCTTGAGCTCCTCAACAATACCCCCTATTTTCCTCATCCTCTTCTCGTACATCGTTGCGCTTACCTCTGCGTCGTCGGTGGTAAAGCCCAGCTCATCGTGCTCGTTGCCGGTTGCCTTGAGCACCACCTCAGGAGGAAAGGCGAGTGGGCTTATGCCGGAGTCGGTGATTAGGTACCTCCTATAGTCTGCAGCTTCTCCGCGGTAGAGCAGCGGTGGCTCCTCTTTTACTTTCTCCACATCTATCTCAGCCGTTGCCGCGCTCTCGGAGAGGTACCTGTCCATGAGCAGCACCGCAGGTGTCTGGTAGCGCCAGGCGAGGTTGAGCAGATCGCCCGCAAGATAAAAGGTGTCCTCAACATCACCCGGTGAGGCAACAATGCGCGGAAATTCCCCGTGTCCTGCGTGGAGCACAAAGCGCAGGTCCTGCTGCGCATGCCAGGTGGGCAGGCCTGTGCTCGGCCCACCGCGCTGCGACTCCAGGAAGAGCACGGGTACTTCAGCCATGCCAGCCAAGCTGAAAGCCTCCTGCATGAGCGCAAAGCCACCGCCGGAGGTGCCAACCATTACTCTCGCCCCAGCAAAGGCCGAGCCTATCGCCATTACCGCGGCGGCTATCTCATTCTCAGGTTGCACCACGGTTATGCCGAGCTCCCTCTTCCTGGCTGCGAGGAAGTGGAGCAGCGAGGAGGAGGGAGTCATCGGGTAGGCGTAGTAGCACCTGAGACCGGCTCTGAGGGCGCCCAAGCCGGCTGCCTGATTGCCGTCTAGCAAAGCTCGCGCCTCGCCAACTCTTCCTATTTTTCTGATTTGCTCAAAGTGCTCCTCTGCGTAGCGGTAGCCCATCTCCGCGAGCACAATGTCCTTCTCAGCCTTCTCACCGTAGGCGTCGCGGTATATCCCGTTGAGAACCTCAACGTCTATGCCGTAAAGGTAGCACAGCGCTCCAAGCGCAGAGGCATTCCTGAAAACAGGTGGTGCTTTTGCCTGCTTTGCAAACTCGCTCATGGGCAGCGCATAGCCTTCCTCCAGACTGAACTTCGAGGAGTCGTAGAGTACATGCTTGACGTAGACCCTGTGCATTGGGATAACATAATCCTGAAGCGCTATAAGCAGGTCGCCCTTCTCTTCATGGCAGCGCACCTTTTTCCTGCTCACCCTCACTATAGCTGCATTGTGCCCACCGCGTATTAGCGACTGGTACTCCACGTGCACAAAGACGTGGTATCCCAGCCTGGAAAAAAGCTTCGCAGCAACCAGACCGGCGCCCTTTACCCCGTCACCTGCCATTCCAGATATGCGAAACCCGAAGTCCATTTTACCCCCCTTATAGGTTGGCACGGCGATAGAAAAAAGTTTGCCCCCTCAAAATAAATATCATAAAAAATCATTACAGAAACAAAAACTTTTTATACCTCCCGGGAGAGATAAACCAGAGCACTTGAAAGGAGGTCTAGAATGGCAGAGATAGAGGTGAATAAAGATACCTGCGTTGGATGCGGAGAGTGCGTTGATATCTGCCCTGCGGACGTTTATGAGCTTCAGGATGGCAAATCTGTACCCGTGCGCATGGAAGACTGCGTCAACTGCTGCTCCTGTGTTGAAGTATGCCCCACAAACTCAATAAACCACGAGTCATGCTGATGCAAAAGTTAATTAAAGCTGTTTTACGAGTTTTTACTGCAGGTGAAGTCGATGAAGGTTAAGGATATCATGCATGGTGTCACAATTGTTGAGCCCTCGACGAGTGTCCTCGAAATTGCACGTATAATGAAGGAGAAAAACATAGGTTCTGTGCTGGTGAAGCTAAGCGAAGTGGACTGGGGGATTGTTACCGAGAGAGATATAATAAATAAAGTTGTGGCGAGGGGTTTAAGCTTTAAGGAGGTAAAGGCGAGCGACATAATGACAGAACTGAAAGTAACCATAGATGCCCACGCCCCAATAAGCAAGGCCAGCGAGTTATTCAACATCTACCACATCCGCCGCCTGCCGGTAATGGAGAATGGGGAGATAATTGGAATGATAACCTCTCGCGATGTGGCAAAGTACTGCATGTTCAAGTCGCTCAGGGCAAAAAGGGAGTATGGCAGGAGTGGCGGTTACAGGAGATAAGGAAAAAATCCTCAACCTTCAAAAAGCTATGGGCAAGACAGATAGCTAGAACACCATCATCCTCTCTATCTTCTCCGCTTCAACACCCGCCTCTTTGAGCTTCAGTGCAGTGATGATATTTCTTATCTCATTCTCCCTCAGGAACAGATGCGCCATTGGCACACCGATGTGGAACCTATCACCACGAAAGGCGCGCTGATAAAGTGAGACCATGTGCCTGCGCAGCGCTATCTCCAAGGGCAGCACAGAAGCGATGCCCTCATATTCTCTGGCCGCCTCTGCACTTGCAGGGGCATAGCGCATTCCAAAGGGCAGCTCTCTGCTCAGAGAGTCATAGTCTTTAAGCAGCGCTGCAATTAGAGAGGTGTAGCCGAATTGTGGCAACTCGGTTGCAATCTGTCCCAAATGTCGCAGTCCCAGTATCGCTGTAAGCACCTCCCTCCTCACCCGGTACATCACCGGTATGAAATACGCCTCGGCGGTGGATACGTCTGTACCGCGGAGCCTGAAGGCGGCTAGTACATTCCTGAGGTCTATCTCCTTACCTATCATGTCCCTGGCAACTGCCCTGTCCCTCGTCGATAGCGCACTCACCGCACCCCACAGGTTCTTGTAGAGGAAGCTGTCCAGGGCACTGGTAAGAACCGCTGGAGAATCTGCCTCCGCATAGGCGGGCAACGCCTTTGACAGGGGCTTGTAGTAGTCTGTGCCCTTGAGTGTCTCCACAAGCTCACGCACATCCTGTGCTTCTATCATCTTCTGAATTCTGTCCTCAGGCAAATCACGGGTGGTAAAAATGGGGTAGCTACTTCGGATAACCTCGGGAGGCACACCTGCATGTTTAAGGCGCAGAATCGCCTTTACAACCTCTCCACCCAGTTTCCTGTACAGCCTGTCCATCACAGCCTTTGGCTCCCGCCTCAGGCCGTGTACTATCCTCTCATACTCCTGAGCAAGGGAGCTGTAAAGCATCCCCTCTACATTAAGAATGCTCGCATCCTGTAGTTTGGAGATATCCCTGCCCACATAGGTGCCCTTGAGCAGGGTGAGCATGTCCTCAACGCTGGCAACCTCTATAAGTGAGCGCATCTCACTCTGTGTCAGCATGCGCGAGCGAAGGGCACCTATCTTTGCATTGGTATAGGCATAGTCTCCTGCCGACATGCTCCAGCTCCCTAAAAATTAAAAATATTTGTGTTTAGATTCTTGTCAGGAGCATGAAGGATATAATCAGGCCGTACAGCGCAATTCCTTCTGCAAGCGCGACTATAATGAGACCCCAGGTCATCATCTCGGGCTTCTCAGAGATAGCTCCAAGAGCTGCTGCGCCCGTGTGGCCTATAGCAAAGCCCGCACCTGCCGCCGCCAGGCCTACAGCAAGCGCTGCTGCTATAGCATAGAGACCTTTCTGGCTGGCTGCCGCAGCAGCCTCTCCTCCAGCGGCAGCGCCTTCTTCTGCAGCAAAGGCTATGCCTAAGGAAGCCACCATTGCTATGCCCAACACGATACCTAAAGCTGTTACCTTCCTCATACTTTCACCTCTCCTTAGTTTTTGCTTTCTTCTCCTATTTTACTCTTACTCATTATAGATTACCTTCAGTGGTGAGAAGGGTATGCCATTGCCGTTGTAGAACTTTGAGAATATCTCGTAGAAGTGCAACCTGAGGGTATGGACAAAGGAGATAAAGGCCTCCATTACCAGAATTATGATGTTGCCCAGGATGAATACCAGGGCAACGAGTACGCCTTTACCCGGAATTGTTGAGGCGCTCAGACCATTCATGGCTGTAACCATCATCATGCTGAGCGCGGCATGTACCACTCCTATTATCGTAATTCTCAGGAAGGAGAGTGTGTTTGTGAGGTATTTCATCGAGTTTTCAAATGTCTCTATGAAAGCAATCATCAAACCCTCCTTCTTTATCAGCCAGCCCTCTATGAATATGAGCAGTATAGGTATGCCAATCCCCAGGGCTATTGGTACGGGCTGCATCGCATGCCCGAAAACCACATAACTACCGCCGAGAAGTGCCCATATCCCCGGCACACCGAAGGGGCTCAGCAACCCATGTTTGAGCTCACCCCTCATCGCATGATTCACTATATTTATCACAAGTCCGAGAATTAGAAGGATTATGCCCAGGTAAATGGAGAAGTACACAGCCCTCATTATTCTGTCTGGCGCACCGAGTAATGCTCCCTCAAAGAACCTGTCCAGCACCGGTACCTTGACCGGCTCTATGCTGAAGCCTAGGTACTTTTCCATGGCAGAGACCTCCTCACCGTGCATGGCCTCTGCCTCAAGACCAAACATACTGCCGTACATGAAGCCAACAAGCGTTGCCATTATTCCACACAGGATGAGTGTTCTCCCCAGCTTCCTGCCCTTATCGCTGAGCTTCTTCATCTTGAAGCCCATAAATATTCCGATGAGGATAAGAATCAGTCCCTGGCCAATATCGCCGAACATAAATCCAAAGATAAACGGAAAGGTTACTGCGATTATGCTCGTGGGGTCTATTTCGCGGTAGTGCGGCGTACCATAGGTGGTGGTGAGCGACTCTAAAGGCTGGGTAACCTTCGGGTTGACTATAAGTGTGGGTGGGGTCTCCTCTTCCTCAGGCTCGCTCACCTCGACAACACATGCACCGCCGGTGGTTTTCTCTATAATATCAACAACCTCCTGCACATGGGAGGCAGGAACCCAGCCGGCGAGGTAGTATGTGCTCTTTGTCATGAGGAAGTTCAGGTTAGCCTCATCGACGGTCTTGGCTATTGTAAGGAATCTCCTGTACCTGATGAGGTTGCCCATCTCCCTGTTGGCTATCTCCCGAAGCTGGTTTATTATCTCCTTTTCGTCCTTTTCCAGCGCTGCAGCATTCTCATCAACCTTTCTCTTCGCCTCCTCCAGCGTATAGGGGATAAGCCTCAGCGGAATGCTTACCTCCTCAAAACGGTGGATTCTAAGCTGCCTGCTTACATCTGCCTCATACTTTTTGAGCACTATTAGCACTAGAAGGGCCTGCTTCTTTGATATCTCCTTTGTTTCAAGAATATAAAGGTCGGTTATACCGGCGACGCTCTCTTCCACAGCTGCAATTTCCTCCTTGGGTATGACACCAAAGAATATAGTGGTGTACTTCATACCGCGTAGGTCCTTGGGACCAAGACCAAAGACTTCAAGCTTCTTAAGTGTCACCCTGAAATTCTGAAGCTCCTCCTTCTCCTTTCTCACCTCGGCAAGGCGGTTGTTCAGGGCAAGCACCCTGTCCTCAAGGAAAAACAGCCGCTCTGCGATTTCCTCAAAGGCCTTCTTTACCTCATCCTCACTGGCCGGGAGCTTCCTGGCTATCTCCTCCAGGTCCCCCAGAGGTGGAGATTCTATCTCCTCCGGGAAGGCCTGCCTCAGAATTTCCAGCAGGTTTTCTATCTTGGATATATTCTCAGAAGCCTCTATTCTGATCCACGAGCCTCCTGCGCTGCGGAGTTTAAGCTTCTCCATCAATTCATTGCCATCAGAGGAGGAGTTTATAAAGTGAATTACACCCTTATCCTTAAGCTCCTTTAGCACGCGATTCTTGTGCTCTTCCAGGAGCACTGCCTCTACCTTCTTCATTGGCAAGGGCTTAAGCATATCGCGACCCTCTACTCTCTATTCAGTAAACAGGTGGGTTAATATTCCTACGCGCTTTTAAATTTTTCTGCTACTTTCAAAAAATTGTTCACCATGCCAGGGTAGGAAAGTACGTGAACATGCATGTAGTTCGCCAGGGTGTTATCCTTCACTATACCATCATGGGTGCCGTCCACACCCTTTCCTCTCTCAACGCGGTACGCAAAGCTCAGCTTCTCAAAGGCCTTAACCCTGGAGTAGTGGAACTCGTGTCCCACCAAGAGATCACCACTCCTGCTTATGGGATTATCACGAACAGCGCGGTTCCTCACATAACCAAGAGCCTGAAACTTAGCCTTCATTTCTGTGGCGATGGGCAGGAAGCCCACCATCTCGTATTCATGATTATCTCTGGTATTTATACTTTGCCCCAGGTACATGAGCCCGCCACACTCCGCATAACATGGCCTGCCGCTCTCGCAGAAGTCATATATGCTGCGCCTCAGCGGGCGGTTGCGCTCAAGCTGCTCTGCCATTACCTCGGGAAAGCCACCGCCTATGTAGAGGGCGTCAATCTCCGGCAGCGCGGAGTCGCGGAGCGTGTCTATGGGCACGAGCCTTGCCCCCTGCGCTGCGAAGGCGTCCAAGTTGTCCTGGTAGTAGAAGGTGAAGGCCACATCCTTCGCAAAGCCCAGCGTAACCCTGGGCTCCCTCGGCTGGGAGAAGAGAGGATTCGGCGGCACGTCCTCCAGCTCTGGCGCCTCTCTCGCGACCTCCACCAGCGCCTCCACATCTATGTGCTCCTCCACAACGCTCGCCAAATTGTCGAAGAGCTGCTCGAGTTTGTCCTTCTCGTACGCTGGAATTAGACCAAGATGGCGCTCGGGTATCTCTATGCCGGGATTCCTCGGCACGGTGCCGAAGACGCGCATCTTCGCAAGCACCTCCACCGCGGTCTTCGCCTTGTACGCGTGCCTGGGGTTACCCACGCGGTTGAGTATAACGCCAGCGAGGTTAACCTCAGGGTCAAAGAGCCTGTAGCCCAGCACAAAAGCGGCAGCCGTGCGGGAGATTCGCTCCACGTTGGCGACGAGCACCACGGGTGCTTTAATAACCTTGCTCACCTCGGCGGTGCTGCCCCTGGCATCTACCGCATTGTGGCTGTCGTACAGCCCCATGGTGCCCTCGATTACCGCTATGTCAGCGCCCCTGGAGTTCCTTACAAAGGCCTCGAGTATGTCCCCGTCGCTCATCATGTAGCCGTCAAGGTTCCTGCTTACCCTCCCGGTTGCGAACAGGTGATAGCTGGGGTCGATGAAGTCTGGTCCAACTTTGAAGGGCGCCACGCGGTAGCCGCGGTTGCGCAGGGCGCGCATCAAACCTATGCTTATCACCGTCTTGCCCGCCCTGCTTGAGGTGCCCGAGATGAGAATGCGCGGTATGTCCATAACCAAGCCTCTCCGCCTGGCGGTCGCCTAACGTAGCAAAGCAAAACTGTATCTACGCCTCCACGGCGTAAATCTCCCTGCCCTCCTCCACGTAGCTGAGCAGGGCATCGCCTATTTCGCTGTTCTTCGCCAGCTTGACCTCCCCCTTCCTGCCTATGGTAGCTGTAAAAAGGTAGTCATCGCCGGCGTAGAACTTCATCATCCTGCCCGCGAAGCCCTTGCCAACGATGAGGTGTAGGTAGTGCTTCGTCTCCGCCACGTCCACGGGGATGCGAGCAGCACCCCTCTCGGGCTGTGCCCTCTCCGCGAAGGTGCGCACATCTATGGCAAGGCCCAGCTTCTTTTCCAGCGAGGCGATGCGCTTGCCCTTCTTTCCTATCAGCGCCGGAAGGTGGCGCTCATCCACGTACACAACAGCCCTGCCGTCACTCACCTCAACCTCAACTGCGGCGCTGCCCGGCAGGCGGCGGCGAATCTCCTGGAGCACGCGCTCAGAGGCGAGCCTCTCCACCGGCTTTGCCTCGCGCAGCTCGCCCACAGGCATGACGATGGTCTCCTCGCCGAAGGTGTATATCTCATACTCTGTGCGGTCGCTCTCGAAGTCCTTGACCTCAATCACCGGCCTGGCAAGGTCTGCCTCAGTCATCCCCGCAGGAACCTTGACGGAGAACACCACCTTGTAGACCTTCTCCACCCTCCCGTCCTTGATGAATATCACCGTATCCACAATCTGGGGAATCATTCCCAGCTCCACCCTGCCGATGAGGCGCTGCAGCGCGTCTATGGCCTTGGTGGCGTGCACCACGCCCACCATGCCAACGCCCGCGAGGCGCATGTCCGCAAAGATTCTAAAGTCCCTCGTCTTGCGCACCTCGTCGTAAATCGTGTAGTCCGGGCGCACCAGGAGCAGAATGTCGGCGGTCTTCTCCATGTCCCCCTCCAGGGGTGCGTACTGCGTAATCTCATCGCTCACCTGCAGGTCTCGAGGAGACTCCATGGTCTTGACTATCCTGCCCAGGGAGCGGTAGAACTCCGCCAGAGCCTGAGAGAAGGTGCTCTTCCCTGCGCCGGGCGGTCCAGCCACGAGTATCCCCTCGGCGCGCTCGCGCAGGCGGCTCATCAGCCTGTCACTCAGCCTGTAGTCCTCAAGCGAGACCTTCGCTATTGCACGCACAGCGGTGATCTCAAAGCCGTCGCTGAAGGGCGGCCTCGCTATTGCTATGCGAATCTCGCGCAGCTGCACAACGCTCGCACCGCGGCGCTCTATCTCTATGAAGGAGTCGGGGTCAACCTTCGCGTACTCCAGAATCTCCCGCGCGAGCCTTGAAAGCTCCCTCTCGGTGAGGGGCTTCTCGCCTATGGGCACGAGCTTTATGTTGCCCGGCTTGCCCTTCTTTGCGAGGGGCACAACGCGCTCGCGCAGGTGCACCGACATCGTGGTTTCGTCGAAGTACTTCAGTATCCCCAGCTTTCGCTTCACCCGCTTCGCACGCAGATACTTCACCTGTATCCCCTTTACTCGAGCTACCATCGCCTGCACCCTGTCGCTGGTCACCAGCACGCCGCCGACCTCTTTTGCCACGTTGCGTATTATGTCGTCGATGAAGCGCAGCTCGTGCTCCTTCGGGCGGGTGCCGTAGAACTCCAGGGTTATTGCCCCCGCCTCCGCGCGCTCGCGCAGCGAGGCAAGTTCTTCAAGACCGTTAAAGCCGCTCTCCTTGCCCTGGTTTGCCTGGTGCTCCAGCTCCGCCACAACCGCCTCTGGCACGACGATGCGCGCCCCCGCGTACTCTTTATTCTTTATGAGCTGGGTTATCCTTCCATCTATTATAACCGATGTATCAGGT
>WANW01000035.1 GCA_015521615.1 Candidatus Hydrothermarchaeota archaeon | reverse complement strand
AATTCTACGTGCCAGAAGATATCGCAAGTAGCTAAGGCAAGGAAATAACCCTGAGTCTGAGACTAAAGGTAGCTATGGCTGTCTCAACCAGGGGAATGTTAATGGTGGAAAAGATTTATATAGTACACTTTTCCGGCGCTCTCGGGAAAGCTACATTACAGCAGGGGATAAGCAGAAATTAAGCGATGGAGTGGCTTAAGCAGGCGGAGGAGTTCAAAAAGCATGCTGAAGACAGACTCCTGAGGGGAGATTATTATGAGCTGGAGAAGATGGAAACACCATTGAAACGGGAACTGCCCAACAACATCGAGGTGCGCCTCCTGGAGATACCGGGCATATACCGTGTGGTAGAGCGCTACTCGCCGGAGACTGAGCTGAGGTACTTCATGGATGGGGTGCAGCGTACAGTGCTGTGGCGTTACTACGATTATGGCTCAGCAAAGGTACCTGTTTTCCTGCATCTCTCGGGTGCGGTGGTACTGGAGCGGATTAAGCCAGGAGTATTTATGCCCGTAGAGCAGGGATATTACAGTGCCATACTGGTACCGGAATTCATCTACGAGGAATTCACCGACATCAAGGGGATAGTTTCAGTCGGAGATGCAGATCCCTGGGACACCGCCAGTATAGTGAGCCTCGCAAAGGTGAAATCAAAGGCCCTCAGGCAGGCACTTGAGCTTGAGGTAATGCACCGCTTTCTTGAGCGCTGCGATGACCTGCTGGTGAAGGATGGCAACATAATAGACACCGGCAGGCGAGGCGTGGTTGGCGTGGTGAAGACCCACGCCACACTCTACCTTCAGCACGTGAACCCCTCGCTCCAGCGTTTGGTGTGGAACATGCCACTCTACCACAGGAGCGCCGCCTTTTCCCTGCGCTTAAGCGATGGCTCTCGCGTTGAGAGCTTTTACCTCAGAATACATGAACCCCTTGCTCCCGAGACAGGGCTGATACGCGTGGAACATCGCTTAAAGGACTTCGAAGAGCTTGCGGCCTGGCTGATTGCGGAGAGCAGAGTATGCTCGCGTGGAGAGCGATGGCACAGCATGCTCTACCCTATACAGCGCTGCGAGGACTACTTGCGCACACAGCTTCCGAGCTCGGGGAGACTTAAAGCCATGCTGGGGGTTGTGGCATGAACGCTCTGGGCTATGCAATAGGCACGCGCTCCTCGCCCAATACTGCAAACGAGTTTTACTTCTGGGTGCCGCCTGAGGAGAAAAGTCTGCAGATAGGCTCAATAGTTAAGGTGGAGAGCCATGAAAACAGCGTGATTGGCGTTGTTGAGGAGATGAAGAGCTACGTTGATGTGGATGATTTCCTGACGCATGCATTGCCGAGGGGCAACGACCCACTCCTCGTGCCTGCGAACAGAGAACAGAGCATATTGGTGTGCAAAGCGCGAGTGCTCAAGCAGAGGTTGGAGCGCCCCATTAAGGAGGGTGTTGTGTATTACCCCACACTCGAGGAGCTGGAGGAGGTTTTCAACATCGAGAACTGCAACATCCCCTTTGGTGTATTTGTGAACACCGACGCTACCATGCTCCCTGTTAAGGTACACGAAGAGTACGTGCTGGGATACGAGGGGGCACATGTGAACATCTCAGGAATGAGTGGTCTGGCTACGAAGACCTCCACCTTCCTTTTCCTACTCGCATCTATCTTCACCCACGCAGAGAGCAGGGTCGCATGCATTATATTCAACAACAAAAGCGATGACCTGCTCTATATTGATCGGCCTTCAGCTGAGCTCACTCAGGAAGACATGCTGATATATGAAGCCTGCAAGATCTCGCCACAAGGCTTCAACGCCCGATTCTTTGCCCCGAGTAACTTTTATGGCAGACCACACTCACTCAAGCAAGACGCCGAGATTTTCAGGTGGGGCTGGGAGGAAATATCAGACTACATACCCTCGCTGCTAAAGGCAGGAACACAGGACCAGAAGGAGAAGCTGGACAGCGCCTTCTATGAGCTGAAGCGCATGGCTGCCCAGCAGGGTATCAACAGCCTGGCGGAGCTGCTCGAGTTCATGCGCCGCGAGCTTCTGCGCGAGGACAGGGGCTGGGCCGAGCTGATACACGGCACCTACAAGGCGACCTGGGGCAAACTCTATAACCAGCTTCGCGCACTTGAGACGAAATATGACGGGCTTATAACCAGCTACGCTGACGAGGTTATCGACCTTCCCTTCGATAGTATAGCTGACCGCGAGGTCTGGGTGATTGACATACAGCAGCTCGGCTTTTATCCACGCAAGCTGGTGTTTGAGCGTGTTATAGACGAGTTCCTTTTGCGTCTCGAGCGGCGCTCCCTCAAGGTGGACAAGCTCATAATCTTCATGGATGAGCTGAATAAGTACGCCCCGAGCAACGCCAGCCCAGAGGTGGCTTCACTTAAGGAGAAGCTCATTGACATTGCCGCCCGGGGCAGAAGCGTCGGAATCTCGCTGATTGGCGCAGAGCAGTTCAAGTCTAAGATAGACCAGAACATCCTAGGTAATATATCTACCGATATCTATGGCAAGACGAAAGACGCAGAGCTTGCAGAACCCCTTTACAAGAACCTCTCCGATGAAGTGAAGGGAAGGATAAGGAGATTCTCCCGGGGCGAGAAGCTTCTGGACCACGAGCTTTTTGAGGCGCCGGTATTTATACGTATCCCCCGCCCGCCATGTATGCTGGGCAGCGAGATGTCGAGGCTTAGGGCAATGCAGAAGAGCGTAGCCTAGCTGTACTCATAGATGTCCTCTCCCTCACCTGCGATACTGAGCATGCTGCCAGCGATTGCATTTAGCGCCTCCCTGAGCTCATGAAGCTCCATGAGCAGGCGCATCTGAAGCAGGAGTGATGCATAGCTGAAATCGCGCTTCCCTGTGATACTCTCTACCTGAGTCAGAAGCTTTTCAACCTCCTCGCTAATTTTTCTGAATTTCTGTCATTTCCATGCCTCCGGCTAAGTTTAAATAGAGCGCCTTTTAAACCTTATCCTGCCGTGAACCTCACGAGATTCGCCGAGATCCAGAAAAAGCTCAGCCGGCGGATAAGGCTGGAGGACGTCCTCGAAAAGGTGGAGCGCGTCGCAGGCGTGGACGCCGCCTATTCTGAAGACGCCTGCTTTGCTGCTGCGGTTGTTGTGGAACTCGCGACGCTGCGCACTGTGGAGGAGAAGACCGCAATGCAGACTGTGCACGTGCCCTACATCCCGGGCTTCTTCGCCTTCCGCGAAATGGGGGCGGTGATTAAAGCTCTGCGCAGGCTGCGCTCAAGCTATGACCTTTTAATTGTGGAGGGACATGGCATCGCCCACCCAAGCGGCTGCGGTTTTGCCTCCCATCTAGGCGTTCTCCTCCGCAAGCCGAGCATTGGCGTCGCCAAGCGCTTGCTGTGCGGGAGCGTGAGAGGTATCCCCTCACCGGAAAAGCCAGCAGAGATTGTACTCAACAACAGCGTAGTGGGCTACGCTGTGGAGAGCAACCGGAAGGTTATATACGTCAGCCCGGGCAATATGGTCAGCCTGGCTACTGCGCTTGAAGTGGTTAAGAAAGCAACACACAGGCATGCGCTCCCCGAGCCCCTCCACAGGGCGCACCTGCTTGCGGCGCGGTCAAAGCGCGGTTACTAATTTTCCGTCGTTAGCCATGCCCCCCTCGAATATCTCAAAGTTGATTAGCAACCAAAATTTGAGTAGGTAGTATGGAAGTTGCCGCGTTAATAGCTCTTGCAAAGGCGGGCGCATACCGGGGCTACGCCTTTATATCCTCCGCTCAGCTTGCCTCTATGCTGGGCGTCTCTCAACAGACAGCCTCACGCAGGCTCAAGCTGCTGGAGGACGCTGGCTATATTGCCCGTGAAGTCTCGCCCAGGGGACAACAGGTTAAGCTCACCGCAAGGGGAAAGCGTGCCCTGGGCGAGCTGTATGCAGAGCTCCGCACCATTCTGGGTGATTCCGGCAAGGCGGCGCTCACGCTGTGTGGCGAAGTGACTTCCGGCCTGGGTGAAGGAAGCTACTACATGTCGCTCGAGGGCTACGTCAGGCAGTTCGAGGAGAGGCTTGGCTTTACCCCCTTCCCCGGGACACTCAACCTTACACTGAAGACTCAGGAGGACATACGCAGCAGGCAGGAGCTGGTGAACATTGGCGGAATAGCGGTGAAGGGCTTCATCCACGGCGGAAGACGCCTTGGTGACGTGACCTGTTTCCATGCTGAGCTGCGCGGCGAGCGTGTTGCTGTGGTGCTTCCGGCAAGGACACATCACAGCATTGCAACGATAGAGGTGATAGCGCCGGTGAACCTGAGGCAGAAGCTCGGGCTTAAGGACGGAGATGTGGTTGCGGTGAAAGTGTATGTGTAGGTGATGGTAATGAGCGTTGACAGGGCGATTCGGGCGCTTAAGCAGGGAGAGATGGTGCTCATCTTCGACGGCGAGGGCAGGGAGGAGGAGACCGACCTCGTTGTAGCGTCACAGTTTGTTACACCGGAGCACATCCGCAGGATGCGCAAGCACGGTGGCGGGCTGATATGCACGGCGGTGCATCCCCAGATAGCGAGGGAGCTGGGTCTGCCCTTCCTGAGCGAGGTGCTGAGCAGCGCGGCAGAGCGCTTCCCCGTGCTTAACGCCCTCGAGGCGAACGACATACCCTACGACGAGCGCTCCTCCTTCTCCATAACCATAAACCACAGGCGCACCTTCACCGGCATAACCGACAGCGACAGGGCGCTCACCATCCGTGAGCTCGCACGCTTGGCCTCGCTGAACGGCGAGAAGCGCGCCCTCTTTGGCAGGTACTTCCGTTCCCCGGGGCACGTGATACTCCTCCGCGCCGCCGAGGGGCTGCTGCGCTCGCGCAGGGGGCACACCGAGCTCAGCGTTGCGCTAACGGAGATGGCTGGCTTAATCCCAATAGCCACGATCTGCGAGATGATGGGCGACGACGGTCTTGCGCTCAGCAAGCGCGAGGCAAGGCGCTATGCCGAGAGGCACGGGCTGGTTTTCCTGGAGGGCGAGGAGATAGTGCGGGCCTACCTGGATGGAGAGTAGCCGCATAGAAAAACAAACTACACAAGTCTGTGGTAATTGTGTATTTGTATTAAAGAAAAGAATTTTTTGTAGATTTTTTGTAGTATATTTTTACTTCTTTTACTTCCTGCCAAAGTCCTCCAGGCGCAGCTCGTGCACATGCCCGCGGTGGTACTCCTCCAGGCTGCGGATGCTTATCTCACCGCTGAGCACGCTCTCTATAGCCCTGCACGCCGCCTGGGCTGCGGCTATGGTGGTGATGTAGGGTATCCCCAGGTCAACCGCATGCCTGCGGATGTAGAAGCCGTCGGTGAAGGGCACCTTTCCAGCGGTGGGTGTGTTTATTATTAAGTCCACCTCCTTGCGGAGCATTACGTCGAGGATGTTGGGCTTGGGCTCACTCACCTTGCGCACCAGCTTCGCGGGTATGCCCGCGCTCTCGAGGCTCGCCTTCGTGCCGTCAGTGGCAAGAAGCTCAAAGCCCAGCTGGTGCAGCTTCCTGGCGATGGGGATGATCGCATCTCTATCGCGCTTTGCCACACTTATAAATATCCTGCCGCTCGTGGGCAGGCGGTTGCCGGCGGCGAGCTGGGCCTTGTAGTAGGCTTTGCCGAAGTCGAAGTCTATGCCCATGACCTCCCCCGTGGACTTCATCTCGGGACCAAGCACCGGGTCAACGCCGGGGAGCTTGAGGAAGGGGAAAACCGCCTCCTTCACGGCAACGTGGCGAATCTTGCGCTCTCCCACATAGCCCAGGTCGCGCAGCTTCTCGCCCAGCATCACCTTCGTGGCGAGCTTGGCTAAGGGTACGCCTATGGCTTTGCTCACGTAGGGCACCGTTCGCGAGGCACGCGGATTTGCCTCAAGCACGTAAACTTTGCCGTCCTTCACCGCGTACTGGATGTTCAGCAGCCCCACCACATTCAGCTCCTGCGCAATTTTTATGGTGTACTCCTTTATCCTGCCCAGGACGTCGCGGGAGAGCGTCTGCGGGGGGAGCACGCACGCGGAGTCGCCGCTGTGCACCCCCGCCTGCTCGATGTGCTCCATGATTCCGCCTATGAAGACATCCTCGCCGTCGCTTACAGCGTCCACATCAACCTCAATCGCGTCTTCTAAAAACTTGTCTACCAGCACGGGATGCTCCTCGCTCACCTCAATGGCTAGAGCCATGTAGCGCTCCAGCTGCGCCTCGTCGTAGACTATCTCCATAGCCCTGCCGCCGAGCACGTAGCTGGGGCGCACGAGCACAGGATAGCCTATGCGCGAGGCTATCTCCTTGGCCTCCTCCACGCTGGTTGCGGTGCCGTAAGGAGCTTGAGGTATGCCCAGCTTCCTCAGCACCTGCGTGAACAGCTCGCGATCCTCGGCGCGGTCGATGTCCTCGCTCCTCGTGCCCAGAAGCTTAACCCCCAGCTTCGCCAGGGGCACCGCAAGGTTCAGGGGCGTCTGACCGCCGAACTGCACTATCACCCCCTCGGGGCGCTCCTTCTCTATGATGTTCAACACATCCTCAAGAGTGATGGGCTCAAAGTACAGCTTGTCGCTGGTGTCGTAGTCTGTTGAAACCGTCTCCGGGTTGTTGTTGACCAGTATCGCCTCTATTCCCGCCTCGCGCAGAGCAACGACGGCATGCACACAGCAGTAGTCGAACTCTATGCCCTGAGCTATGCGTATGGGCCCGCCGCCTATGACGAGCACCTTGCGCCTCTCGCTAACCTTGACCTCATCTACCGCATCGTAGGCGGAGTAGTAGTAGGGCGTCTTCGCCTCGAACTCCGCGGCGCAGGTGTCCACCATCTTGTAAACCGGCTTAGCCCTTCTGGCTTTTCTCACCTCAAGCTCCTCGCAGCCCAACATTCTGGCGAGCTGGGCGTCGCTAAACCCGAGGCGCTTCGCTCTGGTGAGATCCTCCTGGCTCACCTCCTCTATGCTTTTTCCCGCAAGGAAGCGCTCAATCTCCAGGATGTTCTTGATCTTCTCGATAAAGAAGGGAGAGATGCCGGTTAAGCGATTAATCTCCTGCACACTCATGCCCATGCGCAGCGCGTCGTAGATGTAGAATATGCGCCTGTCCGTGGGGTTGCGCAGGTTCTCCTCTATGACCTCCCGCCTTGTCTCGTACTCTCTGCCATCGCAGCAGATTCCAAAGCGCTTTATGTCCAGGCTGCGTATAGCCTTCTGCAGCGCCTCCTCAAAGCTCCTGCCTATCGCCATCACTTCGCCTGTGGACTTCATCTGCGTGCCTATGCGCTGGTCCGCTTCAGGAAACTTGTCAAAGGGCCAGCGGGGTATCTTTACCACCACGTAGTCCAGCGCCGGCTCAAAGCTGGCGGGCGTCTCTCTGGTGACGTCGTTTGGGATCTCGTCTAAGGTTAAACCCACGGCGATCTTCGCCGCTATCTTCGCTATGGGGTAGCCCGTCGCCTTGCTTGCAAGAGCGGAGCTTCTTGAGACGCGGGGGTTAACCTCTATGACGTAGTACTCCCAGGTTTCGGGATTCACCGCGAACTGAATGTTGCACCCTCCCTCTATGCGAAGTGCGCGGATTATCTTCAGCGCGGCGCTCCTCAGGCGCTGGTGGTCCTCGTCGCTCAGCGTTTGAGCAGGCGCTACCACTATGCTCTCGCCGGTGTGGATTCCCATGGGGTCTATGTTCTCCATGTTGCACACGGTTATGCAGTTGTCGGCGCTGTCTCGCATAACCTCGTACTCGTACTCATACCAGCCCAGCAGGGACTTCTCTATGAGCACCTGCCCCACAAGGCTTGCGCTGAGCCCGCGCTGGGCAATGTTCCTGAGCTCAGCCTCGTTGTGAGCCACACCCCCGCCGGTTCCGCCGAGCGTGTAGGCGGGGCGGATTATAACCGGGTAGCCTATGCGCTCCGCCGCTTCAAGCGCCTCCTCCACGCTGTTGACGGCATAGCTCTCGGGAATGGGCTCGCGAATCTCCTTCATGAGCTCCGCGAAGAGTTCGCGGTCCTCGGCACGCTTTATCGTCTCAACGCCCGTGCCCAGAACCTCCACGCCGTGCTCCTCAAAAACACCCATGTCCGCGAGCTGGGCGGTGATGTTCAGCCCGGTCTGCCCGCCCATGGTGCCTATGAAGCCGTCTGGCTTCTCCTTAGCTATAATCTTCGCCACTATCTCGGGCACCAGGGGCTCGAGGTAGATTATGTCGGCTATCTCCCTGTCAGTCTGAATCGTCGCGGGGTTGGAGTTCACCAGCACAACCTCATAGCCCTCCTGGCGCAGCGCCTTGCACGCCTGCGAGCCCGAGTAGTCGAACTCCGCCGCCTGCCCTATAACTATCGGCCCTGAGCCTATTACCATGATTTTTCTTATATCTTCACGCTTTGGCACGGCGCACCATCTCCAGAAACTCATCAAAGAGGTACTCGCTGTCTTTAGGTCCGGGGTTCGCCTCGGGGTGGTACTGCACGCTCATTATGGGCAAGCTCCTGTGGCGCATTCCCTCGACGGTTGAATCGTTGAGGTTGAGCTTGTCCACCCGGAACTCGTCTTCTGGCAGTGAGCCAGCATCTACGGCGTAGCCATGGTTCTGGGAGGTTATGTACACCCTGCCCGTGGTTAGGTCTTTCACCGGCTGGTTCGCCCCACGATGCCCGAACTTGAGCTTGTAGGTCTCGCCCCCACTCGCTAAGGCGAGCATCTGGTGCCCTAAGCAAATGCCAAACAGGGGCACCTCGCCCATGAGCTCCTTTACAGTGCGAATCGCATACGGCACAGCCTTCGGGTCTCCTGGGCCAGGAGACACAACCACACCCTGCGGCTCCAGTGCGAGAATCTCCTTCGCCGGCGTCTTGGCAGGGAGCACATACACCTCGCACCCGCGCTTAAGGAAGTTGTCCCGGATGGAGAGCTTCATCCCCAGGTCCAAAATCGCTATTCTCGGCCCTTTGCCTGCGAAGTGCTGCACCTCAGAACACGTAACCCTGCTGACTAAGTCAAGCTCGCCTATGTCCGGCGCCTTCCTGCAGCGCTCCAGCAGGCTCTGCGCATCTATTGCTTCCTGCGAGGTCTTGAGGGCGCCCTTCATCACACCGTAGCTCCTTATCTTCCGGGTAAGCGCTCTGGTGTCCACCTGCGAAATGCCGGGTATGCCCTCCCGCCTGAGAAACTCGTGCACTGTCGCTTCAGCTATGCGGTGGCTGGGCTTATCGCAGGCTTCGCGCACCACAAAGCCTTCGACCTGTATCCTGGCGCTCTCATAGTCCTCGCTGTTGATGCCGTAGTTTCCAATAAGCGGGTAGGTGAGCAGGAGTATCTGCCCGGCATAGCTCGGGTCGGTTAGCGCCTCCTGGTAGCCCGTCATGCTGGTGCAGAAGACCACCTCTCCGTACACCTCAGCCTCGGCGCCAAAACCTTTGCCTTCCACTATGGTGCCGTCCTCAAGCACAAGCGTTGCCTTCATGCTATCAAGACTACTGCCATGTTTCCCCTACTTAAGGTTTATTCAACTAATGTATCAAATGGTAATAAGTTGAGCTATATGGGCCATAGGCGATGAATATATCTCAGGCAACTCGCAGGGTGCTCAGGAAGTATCCCAATATAGCCGAGTATCTCGGCTACGGCGTGGTTAACTACCGCGCTTTAGCCAGACTGATTCAGCCCGAGGTAGAGCGCCTTCTGGGCACCGGGGTAAAGCTTCAGAGTATAGTCACGGCACTGCGCAGGAGCGGCGGCGAGCCTGCCCACGATTCTGCAAAGCGAATCCTCGCGGAGAGCGAGGTGAGCCTGCGCTACGATTTGGGTCTGATTACCGCCGCTCTCTCAAGGGAGACTCCGAGGAAGGTGCTGGAGGTGCACCGCATGCTGAAGGGCGCGCCCTACGTGCTTCTCCAGGGGCTGGAGAACCTTACGATAGTAACGCGGCAGGAGTACATCACAAGGCTTGAAAGCCTTTTCGGCGATGACCTGGTTGAGAGCAAGCGCAGTCTTGCGGGCATATTCGTGAAGAGCCCACCCGAGATAGCGAGCACGAGCGGCGTTCTCGCTCGCCTCAGCGGACTGCTCGCGGCGGAGGGCATAAACGTGGTGGAGATGATGTCCAGCCACGTTGAGACGATGTTCCTGGTGGAGGAGCGGGACTGCCTGCGCGGCGTCGAGGCGATACGGGAGGAGATCAAGCGCGCGAGGAGTGGATGAAAAGAAATTTAAACCCCAGATAAGTACTCTGAACAACTCTACTTAATAAATAGTTTCTCCAGAATCCTATTAAATATCCTCCAGTTCTCTGAAAAGGCTCTTCTTTGCCTATTCTATCATGTCATCTGTAATATCTCCCGCAGGAACACTGCCAAATAAAGATGGCTTCTCCCCAGGAGCCTCTACTATGTGCAAAAGTTCCCTTTTTAGGTATTCAAGTTCTTTCCTCTGCTCTTCAACCCGCTTTAAAGCATCTGTTACCACAGACTTAGAAATTATCCTAATATTTTACAAGAAATACCTATACTTCAATGCTTCAGTCTTCAGTTTTACAACTATCCGCTGAGATACATCTTAGCTGAAAAACAGAAACCTCTAAATACCTCTGCCCACAAAATTATTAGAGGAGGTGTTAGCATGCCCAAGTATGTGGTAATTTCCACTCTCACGGACGAGGGGGCGAAGACCCTGAAGAGCAGGCCTTCCCGCGTCAAGGAGGTGAATCAAGAGCTGGAGAACATGGGCGTCAAGGTGCTGGAGCAGTACGCGGTGCTCGGGAGCTTCGACTTTCTCAACATCGTCGAAGCCCCGGATGATGCTACGATTGCAAAAGCAATGGTGGAGCTTGCCTCGAGGGGCACAATACGCACACAGACAATGCCGATAATACCCATAGACGAGTTCCTGGAGAAGCTGGGTTAGTCGCTGCTCAGATCCTCGCCACCGTAAAGCACCTGCTGCACCTCATTGTACAGGTCGGCTATACCCTCGCCGGTCTCCGCGGAGGTGGGGATGAGTCTCGAAAAGGCGTCCATTACCTCCAGGGCGCGGAACAGCTCCACGTTGAGATTTGCGGTAAGGGAGCCCTGCTCTACCAGGGCGTCGTAAAGAGCATTGGGATCACTCCCCCAGCTGAGAATCCTCTCCCTCTCCTCATCGCTTAGGAGGTCGACCTTGCTCAGCGCAGAGACGCAGGGCAGATCAAGGCGGAACTGCGCCGAGAGGCTCTGCAGCACCAGAGAGGTGAATCCCTGAGGCGTCTTCGCCAACGCGGGGTCGAAGAGGTATGCCAGCACAGCGTTCTCCCTGCCTAGGGTCTCTACAACCACGTGGCTGGAGCTGCGCATTGTGAAGAGCTCCATTTGGCCGGGGGTGTCTATGAGATAGTACTCGGTGACGAACTCGTCAAGCGTCTCCTTAATCTCGCCTATCTTCAGCGCCAGCAGGTCAGCCGCCACTATTTGCGCGCCGTTGGGGCCGACACCGTACTCCCGCATGACGTCGTCCAGGTTAATCCACTCCCTGACGTCCACGTCGGGGGCATAGGGCAGCCACTCCACGCCCGGGTCGAGGTTTACAGTAACCACGTCGTAGCCGTAGGTTTGCATCCAGTTCTTGAAGGCACTCGTCAGCGCGCTCTTCCCGCAGCCTGCATTGCCTATGATGTACAGATAGGCGGGCATAGCTCATAGTCTAACCCCAAGCCTTATGAACTTTGCTCCGGTAACCTTAAATACCACCAGTGCCATGCCTTAACCGATGAAGCGCCTGGTGATGAAGTTCGGCGGCACCAGCGTGGGCAGCGCTGAGCGCATCTCGAGGGTAGCGGAGCTGGTCAAGCGCTTCGCAGCGCCTGAGACGGTGGTGGTGACCAGCGCCATGAGCGGCGTAACAGACCGCCTGGTGGAGATCGCAGAGAGGGTGGCGCAGGGCATAGAGGAGGAGCAGATTCACGAGTTCATCGCATATATGCGGGAGAAGCATATAAGCGTCGTGCAGGAGGTGGCGAGGCAGGAAGAGGTTGAAGAGCTCCGCGGCGAGATAGAGCGCCTCCTGAATGAGCTGGAGAAGATTCTCATTGGCATATCCTACGTGGGCGAGCTCACCCCGCGCTCTCTAGATTATGTGCTCTCCTTCGGCGAGCGTCTGGCGGCGCCTCTGCTGAGCGCGGCGCTTCGCAGGCAGGGGATAAACTCCCGCTGGTACACCGGCTACGAGGCTGGGATAGTAACCGACTCCAACTTTGGCAAAGCTTCACCGCTAATGGAGATAACCGAGGAACGAGTGCGCCAGGTTATAGAGCCGCGCCTTAAAGATAGCATACCGGTGGTCACAGGTTTTATCGCGGGAAATAAGGAGGGCAGAATAACCACACTGGGTAGAGGAGGCTCCGACTACACGGCGGCGATTCTCGGCGCGGTGCTGGACGCGGATGAGATATGGATATGGACGGACGTTGACGGCATTCTCACAACCGACCCGAGGCTGGTGAAGGAGGCGCGGGTAATAGAGGTACTCTCCTACATTGAGGCGATGGAGCTGGCGTACTTCGGCGCCAAGGTGCTCCACCCCAAGACGATAGAGCCTGCGATGGAGAAGGGCATACCCGTGCGGGTGAGGAACACCTTCAATCCGAACTGCGAGGGCACGCTTATAGTGAGCGAGCAGGAAAAGAGTAGCGACATAGTCAAGGCGATAAGTGTTATGAAGGATGTGGCCCTGCTCAACATCTCCGGGGTGGGGATGATAGGCCTACCCGGCGTCGCCTCGAGGGTTTTTACGGCCCTTGCCCAGCAGAAGGTGAACATTCTCATGATCTCCCAGGGGTCAAGCGAGGCGAACATCTCAATAGTGGTGGAGCGTGCCGATGTTGAACGCGCCGTTGACGCACTTCAGGAGGAATTCCTGGGGGCGAACATAGTTAAAGACGTGCAGTACAACGAGGATGTGGCGATAATCGCCGTCGTCGGCGCGGGCATGCGCGGCACCCGTGGTGTGGCTGCGCGCGTTTTCACCGCCGTGGCCAACGCAGGCGTGAATGTGCTTATGATAGCCCAGGGCTCGAGCGAGGTGAATATCTCTTTTGTCGTAGCGGATGAAGATGCGGCCAGAGCGGCGAGGGCACTGCACCAGGAGTTTATAACAAAGCGCCCCACACCCTAAATATTATATCTGTGATTGCAAACTTTTATCCATGAAGCTTTCGGAGAGGGGATGGCGCGAGTTAGCTGTGCTCTTCGGCATAGTGGTGGTTTTCCTTGGGATACGGCTCACCTTCCTGCGGTACGGCTTCCTCTACGGCTTCGACCCATACTACCACTACCATAACGCTCGCGCCCTGCTGGAAGAAGGTGCCCTTCTGCCCTTCGGCTTCTACACGCCGGCACTTATCGTGCACGCGCTGCTCAAACCTCTGGGTGTGAGCTTCTACGACGCCTTTCGCCTGACAACACCTCTGGTGGGCGCGCTCACGCTGGTGCTCTTCTACCTCCTCGCCAGGGAGCTGTTCGGCAGCCGCGCTGCCCGCCTGGGTGCACTCATTCTGGCGGTGCTCCCCGGCTTTGTTACAAGGGCACTGGCGGGCAACTACCGCGGCGACCTCTACGCGATGCTCTTCTACATCGCCGGCTTCCTCCTCTTCTTTAAAGCCTTAAAAGCGGGCAGTGCTGAGCGCGCCGCAGGGCTCTCATCCCTCGCCGGCATCGCCTTTGGCATCTCAGCTTTCGTGTGGAGCTCCGGCTACATCTTCGCCATGACGGTGCTCTCCCTGTTCATCCTCCTCCAGGTCTCTGCAGGCTTTGCGCTTGCCGGGAATGAGCGCAGAACGGTCCTGGTCTATGTCCTCTCCTCCCTGACGGGCATCCTGCTCGTCCTGGCTGCGCAGAGGTTTGAGTTCGCCGAGGTTAAGGCGGTGGGATTCAGGGACTATTACACCTACCTCTTCCCGGCAGTAACCGCCTATTCCCTGCTCCTGAGCCTCGCCTCTGGCAGGTTGAAGGTAACCGGCTTCTCCACGCGAGTGGCGGTGCTCGCGTGCTTCGCCGCAGTCGGTTTGATCGCCGGCCTTGCGATTTTCAAAACCCCCCTGGAGAACCTTATAAACATCTACGGCAAGCTGATAAACCCCCAGCAGCTCCGCCCTACAGCTGAGGTGGTGAAGGTTGGTGTGCCAATGCTCTGGGAGCGCTTCTCTCTGCTGCTCCTCCTCGCCCCCCTTGCGCTTCTGCACCTCCTGAAAAAGCTTTCACGTGGCATGTCGAGCAGAGAGGGCATCTTCCTCCTACTGTGGTTTGCCGCGGGAATGTTTATTGTGTACAAAGCTGGGCAGCGTGCCATATTCACCGCCTCTCCGGTGGTGGCACTCCTGCTTGGGGTTTTTCTCTCAGACCTGCGGACCTACCTTCCCAGGAATCTTGCCCACGCCATAGCCGCCTTTGCCATCGCCTTCACCGCCATCGCGGGAGCAACCTTTGCCTACAACTACGCCCCCATGATCACACCGGAGTGGAACGAATCGCTGGTGTGGCTGGGGCAGCACTCTCCAGACGACGCGCGCGTTCTATCTTGGTGGGACTACGGCTACTGGATTTTAGCAATAGCCGAGCGGGGTCCTATTCTCACACCCAGCAGCCCGGGCAGTGCCGTCAAGCCCGTAGCTGAGCTTCTTCTCAGCAGCGATGAGGGCAGGCTCATAGACTACATGAAGAAGCGCAGGGCGGAGTATCTGCTCCTCCCCACAGACATGGTGGCGCAGGTGCACAACCTGGAGGCGGTTTTAAATGCCTCCGACTACCAGTACATATACTTCCCCTTCACCGATGCGGTGCTCCTCTTCAACTCCCCGGCAAAGCTTTACGGCAGCAACCTCTACATCCTGACAACCTCCCAGGGCAAGCTCGCTCTCGTAAAGCAGGGCGGCAACTTCTACGCCTTCCGCAATGTCTACTACCGGGAGGGAGGCAGACTGGTGCACAAGCGCTACAGGAGCTCAGAAATCCCCTTCACCGAAGGTGCGGTGTACATCTCTCAAAACGACACAAAGCTGCCCCTGATAGAGAGCTACGAGTACGTGCTTTACATCCCGCCGAAGATGGAGCATACGCTGCTCAACTCCCTGGTGCTGTTGGACGGCAGAGGGCTGAGCAACTTCACCCTGGTCTACTCGAATCCGGAGGTGAGAATTTACAAAGCGAGATACGAGCATACCTTCGCCTCGGTAATACCGGAGAGGCGCACATACAGCGCCGGCGAGGTTGTGACACTCCTTGCCAGACTCCGGTCCACAAAGCCCTTCTCCGGCACCATACGTGTAGGGGTGCGCAATCCCGAGGGGGCGCTGGTCTACTACGGCACCGCGAAGATAGGACAAAACATCAACGTGAGTCTCTCCTTCTTCCTGCCCGCGGATGCGGAGGAGGGGAGGTACAAGGTCGCCGCCTCGCTGCACGACTCAAAGGGCAGGCGAGTGGATGCAACCTCCTCCAGCTTCCTGGTCAGGGGAAGGGAGGGGAGGAGCTTCTCTGCAGGTATTGAGGCGGAATCCTCAACTGCAAGGCTGGTCATCTCCGGCAGGCTGCCAGCGCAGGGTGAGGTGGTGGTAACTATTGCCGGGCGGGAGGTGGAAAGGCAGCGCACCTCCAGCGACGGGAGCTTCAGGATAGCGGTCGAGAAGCCACCCCTCTTCAGGGGCAGTAATGCCGTTGCGCTCTTCACACCCGACCACAGCTACAGCGCCACCGTCTATGCCGTGGTAGAGGCGGAACTCGTGAAGGACTTTACGCTGAGCAGGTCAAAGGTCAGAAGAGGTGAGAATGTTACCGCGAGTTTTACTGTCAGGAACACCGGCAACCTCGCCCTTAAAGGTTATCTGAGCATAAATCCCAGGGGCAACGCACCCAGGCGAATATTCACCGCCGACTTCAACCTCCCCTATGAGCTTGAGCCTAGTGAGGAGGCGGAGTTTGCCCACACCTTCACCGTGGCTGAAGACGCACCAGCCGGGAGGTTCAGGCTCTGGAGGGAGATGAGGGAAGAGAACCTGAAGCTCTGGGTTGCGCCGAGGAATAGGGAGAGGAAGGGCGATTCGGCTTTTATCGAGGTGGTGGAGTGAAAGCTTTTTAACCCTGACCCCCACCTCTATTTATGCTCAAAGTTCTCTCTCTGGCCGTTCTATCCTTTGCAGTAACCTTCCTCGCCACCCCCAGGGTTATGCGCTGGTCCTTGAGGCACGGCTTCCTGGGCGTGGACCTTCACAAGGCAGGGCAACCCAGGATACCCGAGCAGGGGGGCATTGCCGTCGTCGCGGGCTTTCTGAGCGCGGCGCTGCTCTATGCTCTCCTATTCCATGCGAGCCCCCACTTCTACGTAACCCTCCTTGCGGTGCTTCTGGTCGCCGCCCTGGGCTACTACGACAGAATCAGACGACTCTCCGCGAGGGAGAAGGTGTTCTACCTCACGGCGATAGGTGTTGTTCTTCTGCCCTTCGTGGAGGACACCTCCATCGCGGGCATGGAGCTGGGATTTCTCTACCTCATTGCGGTGCCCCTCGCCTTTATGTGCGCGTGCAACTTCACAAACATGCTCGCGGGCTTTAACGGCCTGGAGATAGGCACCGGAGCTATAGCTTCGCTGGGAGTCGCGATTGTAGCTCTGCTCCACTCTCAAGAGGAGAGCTTCGTCATATCACTGCTGCTCTTCGCCTCCCTCATCGCCTTCCTCCACTACAACCGCTACCCCGCAAGGGTCTTTCCCGGAGATGTGGCCACGCTTGCGATTGGCGCCGCGCTGCTTCCCGCGATTATATTCGGAAAGCTTGAGATTGAGGGCATGATAATCTTCCTGCCCTACGTTGCAGACGCGGCGCTGAAGTTTCTGAGCGCAGGCGTTATGACCCGCGAGTCGCAGCAGCCGACGCTGCTCAGACAGGGGCTGCTTTATCCCCCAGAAGGCGGGAATCTCTCCCTGGCCAGGCTTTTTCTGAGGCTGAAGCCCATGCGTGAGCCTCAGCTGGTGGCTCTCGTCTGGGCGGTGGAGCTCGCCTGCGTGGCAGCAGCCATTGCTCTGGCCCTGCGGTAGGTTTATATCTCCTGGAGGAGAGCATGCAGCATGCTCTGGGTGGACATAACCAACCTGCCCCACGTGCCCTTCTTTGAGAGGTTTATCAAGGAGAGGCGATGCTTTGTCACCGCCAGAAGGCACAGCTTCCTGGAGGAAATGCTCAGGGCGCGGGGGATAGACTTCATCTCGGTGGGTGAGCATGCCGGCGGGAAAAGGGAGAAGCTCATCGCCAGCGCAGAGCGGATAATAGGCCTCGCGAAGGCGCTTTCTGGCAAAAGAATCTCGGCGTGCATAGCCAAGCACAGCGTCGAGGCAGCACGCGTCGCCTTTGGTTTGAGGATACCCTACTATCACTTTGTTGACAACGAGTATGCGGAGCACCAGAACCGCCTCACGCTGAGCCTGTGCACCCGCATAATCGCCCCCGAGGCCACGAGCAAAAAGCACCTGCTCGCCCAAGGTGCAGTGCGCCAGAGGCTGCTCACCTTTAAAGGTGTGCTTGAGGTGGTGCAGGTCAGGAACTTTACCCCGAACGACTCGCTGGTCAGGTCGCTGAAGCTGAAGCGCTTTGTTCTCCTCCGTCCGCCTCCCGAGGGGGCAGCCTACTACCGGGGAGGAAGCAGGACCCAAGAGGTAATAGATGCGCTTATCGCAAAAGGCTATGAGGTTGTGGTTATACCACGCGGAGATAAGAGCTACTCCCGCTGCGTTATCCTGAGGAACGTGGATGCCCTGAGCCTGGCCTACTATGCGGAGGCAGTTATCAGCGAGGGAGGCACAATGAACCGCGAGGCCGCGCTTTTGGGAACTCCCGCGATTTCCCTGTACCGGGGAGAGCTTCTTGGTGTGGACAGGTACTTAATAAAGCTCGGGCTCATGAAGCACGCGCGCAATGTGGAGGAGCTCCTGGAACTTCTTCCCGAGGAGGGGGAGAAGGAGGAGCTCAGGCATCGCGCCAGGAGGGAGGTCGCCAGGATGGAGGACCCCTTCGCCGTGCTTGCGAAAGCCATGGGCGAAAGGGATAAATAAGCACCGCTGGCATGGAAATTATCGGATGCACTTCAGCAACTACATCAGCATGGCACAGGCCAAAGCCTGCGTTGAGCGCGGGATAAAAAGGATAAGCCTCACACCCACGGCAGAGAGGCAGACGCCAGCGAAGACTCTGGCGTTTCTCAGAGAGAGGGGCGTTGAGATTGAGATTGTAGCCTCGCGGGGGAGACCCAGAAAGCTTCAGGAGGAGAAGGTCAGGAAGATTCTCGCCATGAGAAAAGCGGGGGTGAGCTTCTACCGCATTGCCAGCATGCTGGGCGTGCCCAAGAGCACGGTCTTTGACTACTTTCAGCGCTACTCTCATGTTACCCTGCCAGAGAGCGAAGTGAAGAGGCTGCAGATAAGTGAGGCACGCAGGGTACTGGAGAATATAGCAAGGGGCAACTTTGAAACAGAGATTAGGGAGATTGCAGAGCGCGGGCTGGCCGCAGAAAGTGTGGAGGAGTTGGAATACTATCTACGTGAGCTTCTGCTGTGTCTTAATGGGGAATAATTTTTCTATTGTTAGTCTGGAGGAGAATATTTAGGGTGAGATCATGGTGAAGAGGAAGAAGCAGCGCATTGCAATGCCCGCCTCAGGCGCTGGTCTGGTGCGCTACATGGACGAGGAGGGGCGGGGTATAAAGTTCAAGCCGGAGCAGATACTCTATGCTGCACTGGGATTGATTGCTATAGAGGTGCTGGTTAAGCTGGGGTTTGTATAGAGGCATGAAGGTTGCGATTACACGTCCCAGAGGTAAGGAGGACGCCACGAAGGAGCTGGCTTCTTCCTACGGTTTTGAAGCGCTGATTGTCAATGCAATTGAACTCGTGCCTCGAAGCGAGGATGAGGTTAAAGCTGCGGTGGGTGACATAGCAGACTACGACTGGGTGGTTATAACAAGCGCCTTTGGCGCGAGGCTTATGCACCGCTACTTTGGTGAAGCATTGCACAGGGCCAAAATCGCTGTGGTGGGGGAGAAGACACGCAGGACACTGGAAAAGCTTGGAATAAGCGTTGCACTAACACCGGAGGAGTTTAGAAGCGAAGGCCTCATTGCCGCGCTTCGCGAGGTCGGCGCTGAGGGAAAGTGCATCCTCGTTGCCCGTGCCTCTGCCGGGAGAGAGATACTAGTCAGGGAGCTTGGAAAGATAGCCGAGGTGGTGGAGGTGCCCCTCTATGATTCGGTGATTCCTGAGGATAAAAGCTCAATATTTGCCCTGCGCCAGGGTTTAGAAAAAGGAGAGATTAAAGCTGTGGTGTTTACCTCCGCCAGGACGGTGGAGAACATCTTCTCCGTGTTGAACAATAACCTTGCAGCACTACTCAACCGTATATCTGTCATCGCTATAGCACCGGAGACTAAGAGAGCGCTTATCAGACATGGAGTTGAGCACGTGGCCATGCCAGAACGCTATACCCTGGAGGAATGCCTCAGGCTATTGAAGGAGAGGTGACTATGGAGAGGATTATGATATGGCCCCCAAATATTGACGCAAACAAGTCGCGAGCCGATGGCAGGAAGATTTCTGAGAAACACGCTGTAGATTCGCCAACGCTTAAGGAAATAGCTGAAGCTGCTGAACGACTTGGCTTAAATCCAAAGGTGGAGAGGGAGAAGGCTTACCCGAAGGAGTGGTGGGAAGTTTCAGGACGCGTTATTGTGGATAAGGTCAAGCCGAAGAGTATGATTCTTAGAGAAATTGCCGCTGAGATTAAAAAGATGCGCGCCTCAGCGAGAAAGTAAACTTTTTATGAAGCTTACAGCTTCTTTCAGTGCCGCATCGCCACCACCACTGTATTCTAGGCACAGATCAACATTTAATCCCTGTGTGAGAAACTGCTGAAAGTTTATTCTTCCTTTTCCCGGAGGCAGACTTTCTGTATCTTTGAGGTGAAGCTCCGCTATCTCAGCGCTGTACTCTGCTATAACCTCCGCCACGTCTTCGCCAGCATCGTGGATGTGCATTGTATCTGCCATTGCATAAACATTTTCCCTGTCTATATCCTTTACCAGAGCGATGACCTCTCGCAGGCATGGCAGGAAGGAAGTTCGTCTGGGGCTGAGGGCTTCTATTGCGATGCCTACGCCACAATCAGAGGCATAGTCTGCCAGTTCACGGAAGCTATTCATGCAGATTTGCCTTGCATTTACCGCATGTGAGTAGCCATAAGCAGGCACTGTAACCACGCGTTTCGCTTCTATTCTGCTGGCAAGCTCTATCTTTTCCTTAATGTGCTCCACTGCTGCGATGCGCTCTTTTCTGTGTGGACTCACAATACTGAGCTCATGAAGTTTATATGCCTGGACTGAACGCACCTCTACGTCATAACTGCTAAAAACCTCTGTAGCATCAAATCTGGCAAGCTCCAGCCAGAGACCAAGCTCTTCAAAAATTCTCAAAACCTCTTCGAAATTTTCACTGTCAAGAACAAAATCCACTGCTCCAAGGGACATGGTCATTACCTTTTACTTGATTAGTACCAATGATTTAATGATTCGGGCTATAATTTTTTCTTTTTCCTGTATGTAGCACATCCTCTTTGCCGAGTCTTGGTTACCATTCAATCCCAACTCCTACCCCTAGTCAGATTCTAACGCGAGGTATAAGGCGGTTCCCTGAGGCTTCCCGCGTATCTTCACCCTCACATGCCCATTTCAATCCTACTAAAGTCTTATTCTGACTAAGTTCTGCTGCTCTGGAGGTATCGCCGTTTTGACATTTCAATCCTACTAAAGTCTTATTCTGACCGTTCTGAGTTTCTATCCATGCTGCGGGTCTCCCCTTGATTTCAATCCTACTAAAGTCTTATTCTGACAGGCTCGGTATTTTCATGTTTTGTAATTTCATATAAGATTTGCCTCTTTTTACTGGGTGTCATCGTGGAACTCCGGTTTTGCATCTCATTCATAAGCACTCACTGCTCAATATCTCACCTCAAAACTCTGCACAACTTTTAAAAGTTTCCGCACCATATTAAGAGAAGGTGATGCCATGCCAAGGAAGGTGGACTATGATTTATGCATGTCCTGCGGTGGCTGCGTCGGGGTGTGCCCCTTTCTGGCCCTTACCCTGGAGCACGGGATTAAGCTTATTGTTGACGAGGAGAGGTGCACCGACTGCGGGAGCTGCACCAGCTTCTGCCCCGTGGGTGCGATAAAGGAGGCGTAGCGATGAAGGATGCTTACGATGTGGTTGTGGTGGGCGCTGGTCCCGGAGGTAGCAACACCGCAAGGGTTGCGGCAGAGCACGGCCTGGAGGTGCTGCTCCTGGAAAAGCGCCCGGAGATAGGCGCACCAAAGCGCTGCGGCGAGGGCTTCAGCGTGAACGGCGCAAAAACGCTGGGGATAAAGCCGGATCCGCGCTGGACGATTAATGAGATATGGGGCGCGAACATAGTGGCGCCGAACGGCAAGCGCGTGAGTGTGCGCTACGAAAAGCAGGTGGGGTGGGTGATTGAGCGCAAGATGTTTGACAAGCTCCTTGCGATTGAGGCTGCACGCGCCGGCGCGGAGGTTCTCGCCAAGAGCGAGGTTGTTGGCCTGGTAATGCAGGACGGCTTTGTCAGGGGCGTGGAGGTGGAGCGCCACGGAGAGCGCCTCACCGTGGAGGCAAAGATAGTCGTAGCCGCGGACGGCGTGGAGAGCAAGGTTGCCAGGTGGGCGGGCATCGACTCCACCCAGAGGCTGGTGGACATAGACAGCGCCTACCAGTATGAGATGGTGGTGGACCTGGAGGAGCCGGACATGCTCGACCTGTACTTTGGCAACGACATAGCGCCCCGGGGCTACGTGTGGGTGTTTCCAAAGGGAAAGGACGTGGCGAACGTTGGAATAGGAATAGGGGGCAATGTCTCCACCAAGACGGCGAAGCAGTACCTGGACGAATGGATTGCAAAGCATGAGCCCTTCAATGAGGGCAGGATAATCGAGGTAAACGCGGGCGGCGTACCTGTGGGCGCGCCCCTGGAGAAGCTGGTCGCCAATGGGCTCATGGTGGTGGGCGACGCTGCCCACCAGGTGAATGCAATCCATGGTGGAGGCGTCTTCGAGGCGAGCTTTGCCGGGCAGCTCGCTGGCAGAGTCGCGGCCGAGGCGATAGAGCGCGGAGACGTGAGCGAGGCTATGCTCATGAAGTACGACCGCGAGTGGCGCGCTGCCAGAGGCGAGATACTGCACCGCATTTACAAGCTGCGCCGCGCAATAGAGCAGCTGAGCGATCAGGATTTGAACTACCTGGCGGAGCAGCTCACGGGCGAGGACGTGGTCGCATTCGCCAACGGCGAGCGCCTGGGCAAGCTGGCGAAGATTCTCATGAAGCGACCCCACCTGATTAAGGCCGCGAAGGAGCTGATGTAGATGAGCGAAGATTGTGTATTCTGCAAAATTGTGAAGGGGGAGCTTCCCTGCTACAGGCTCTATGAGAGCGAGCTCGTCCTGGCCTTTCTGGACATAAACCCAATAACCAGAGGACACGCCCTCGTTGTGCCCAAACGCCACGTGGAGAGGCTGAGCCAGCTCAGTGGCGAGGAGGTAAAGGAGGTCTTCAGCGTGGCAGCAAGGGTTGCGGAAGCCTCGCTCAGCAAGCTCAACGCACAGGGAGCCAACTTCTGGGTGAACCAGGGGAGCATCGCGGGGCAGGTGGTGAAGCACTTCCATGCGCATGTGGTGCCCCGCTACTCGGAGGAGGAGATAAAGATTGAGGTCAGAGGGGAGAAGCTGAGCGAGGAGGAGATGAAAAGCATAGCAGAGAAGTTAAGGCTGGAACGATGAAGCTGAAGGAGCTTGTGGCGGAGCTGAATGAGCTTTTGAAGCTCGAAGATTTTCCCGGCGACGAGAGCGCCAACGGTTTGCAGGTGGAGGGGAGGGAGAGGGTCAGAAAGGTTGCCCTTGCCGTGGATGCGTGCAGCTACGTTTTTAAGGAGGCGGCAAAGCAGGGAGCGGATTTTCTCTTTGTGCACCACGGCTTAATATGGGGCGGGGTGAAGAGCATAGGGGGCACCCTCAGGGAGAGGCTCAGGCTGCTGCTGGAGAAGGAGCTGTCCCTCTACGCGTGCCATTTACCATTAGACGCGCACCCCGAGCTGGGGAACAATGCACAGCTTTTAAAGCTTCTGAGCATAGCCCGCAGGGGTGAGTTCGGTGAGTACCACGGCAGGCGAATAGGCTACTGGGGCGAGCTGGAGCAGCGCATGAGCGTGGGGAGCTTCGCCGCGCTGGTGGAGGAGCGCCTCGCAACAAGGTGCAGGAGCATAGACTTCAGCGGCTATGTGAAGCGCGTTGGAGTGGTCTCGGGTGGGGGATGGAGCGCCATCTTCGACGCGGAGAAGATAAAGGTGGACACGCTGCTGACGGGCGAGCCGTCGCACAGCGCCTACTCGCTTGCGGAGGAGCTGGGGGTGAACCTGATCTTCGCGGGGCACTACGCCACGGAGAAGCCGGGTGTGCTCGCCGTTGGGGAGTACCTGAAAAGCCTCGGCCTTGAGACGGTGTTCATAGACCACGACACGGGGCTGTAGAATGTTCTACGAGAGGATAAAGAGGGCGCAGGAAATAATGCAGCGCGAGGGCGTGGAGTTGCTCGTTGTCGCAAGCAGCGAAAGCTACCGCTACTTCACCGGCGAGGCGAGAGAGCGCGCGTGCCTGCTCATTCCAGGGGAGGGCGAAGCGGCGGTACTCCTGCCAGAGAGCGAGGCACGCGCTTACGGGGGCGAACTCAGAGTGCTGCCCTATGTGGCGCTGCCCCAGATGCTCTCCCAGGTGAACGCCTTTGCCTCGCGCCTGGGCTCAAAGCCGCGTGCAGCCGTGGTGGCCGAGGAGGGCACGCCCCTGCACCTCCTGGAGCACCTGGCGAGTGCGCTGCCCGGCTTTGAGGTTAAGGTGGCGAGAAGGATAATGACGGAGCTGCGCATGCGCAAGGACAGAGCCGAGCTCAACGCCATTCGGAAAGCCGCGAAGCTCGCCTGCAGAGGGATGGAGCGCGCCTTCGAGGAGATTGAGCCGGGGGTAAGCGAGGCGCGGGTTGCGGCAGAGGTAGAGTGCCACCTGCGCAGGCAAGGTGCCGAGATTGCGCGGGTGGGCGTTGCCTCCGGCAAAAGGAGCACCTCTCCTGAGCGCAGCGCCTCGGAGAGGAAGATAAAGAGGCACGAGCCCGTGGTGGTGAGCATCTCACTAGCTTTTAACGGCTACTTCGCTGAGCTCGCCAGGGTGGCGACCTTGGGCAAGGCTGGGGAGGAGCTGCAGAGCCTGCACGCCGCCTACACAAAAATGCTAGAGGCTGCGCTTGAGGGTGTTAAGCCCGGGAGGAAGGTGATGGAGGCGGAGAGGGACGTCACCCTTCTCGCCTACGAGCAGGGGCTCGGAGAGCTTTACCCCGGGGGATTTGTGCACGGCGTTGGCCTGAGCGCAGAGGAGGCACCCCACTACGAGGCCTATCCAGAGGATGCGCTTCTGGAGCTTGTGGAAAATTCCACCCTCGCCGTGGGGCACGCGCTTCTGGGCAGGGGTAAAGCTGGCCTACGCCTGGAGGAGACGGTGCTGGTGCGCGGCTCCCGCGCGGAGGTGCTCACACGTTTTCCGCGGGAGATAGCGGAGCTCTAGCCCATTGCCGCAAAGGCCTCGGCGATGCCGTCTATAACAAACTGCACAGCTATCGCCGCGAGCAGCAGGCCCATTAAGCGGGTGACAACCTTCGTGCCGGTTGTGCCCAGAAGGCGGTAGACGGTGCTCGCATGCACCAGGATAAGGTAGGAGACTAGGAATACCAGCACTATCGCCAGGGCGAGGAGCAGCCTCTCGGCTTGGCCTGGAGCCCTGCTGAGCAGCACTATGCCGGTGGTTATCGCCCCTGGACCGGTGAGCAGGGGCACAGCAAGCGGAGTTACCACAACCTCCTCCCTGCGCTCCGCCGCCTCCTCGGGGGTGAGCTCAGTGCGGGTGCGCATTCCGAAGAGCATCTCCATGGCTATTATGAAGAGCAGCACCCCGCCGGCGATGCGGAAGGAGTACATCTTTATCCCCAGGTAGGAGAAGATGTACACCCCGAGGTAGGTGAAGAGCAGAAGCACCACTGCTGCGATAAAGGCGGCGCGCGCAACGGCGCGGCGGTACTCCTCCTTGGTGGCGCCTGAGAGCAGCGCAAGAAACACGGGCACATTGGCTATGGGGTCTATGATTACGAAGAGCGCCGTGAAGGAGTAGATGAGGAAGTTTAGATCCATTTTTGCACCTCTGGGTTAGTTCGTATGAGGAGTTATATATAGCTTGGGAGAGCTTCGCCCAGCAGAGCTAATCTGTGGTTATCACATCACTACAGAGGCTCCCACCTAAGCTCCAGCTCCTCCCCCCACTCAAAGGCAGGCACTCTCTTTCTGAAGGTCTCACGCACCTCATTCAGGGCGTGGGCAACTATGGGAAGGGCTATTGTCGCATCAACGAAGCACTGCACCTTCTTCGAGTAGGGCGAGACCTTGCCCCAGCTCACCGCCTCCTCGAAGGTGCAGCCGCTGAGCCCGCCCCAGTGGGGTGCGTCGGTGGTGAACTGCACCGCATAGTCGTGCCCCCCCTTGTCAATGCCCAGAATCGACGCAACCACTTCAGTCTGCTGGATGAAGTTCTTGGGCACACCTCCACCAATGTACACCACGCCCGTTTTCTCCGCCTTCTCCACAATCTGGGTTATCTCATCCACATCCTTAATCTGGTTGACCACCACGCGGTGCCCCTCCCTCCTGGCGAGGGTGAGTCCTATCCCCACAGAAGAGTCGCCCAGCGCCGGCACGAAGACGGGCACACCCCGGCGGTACGCCGCCACCACGAGGGAATCGCGAGCGGCACCCCTCTCCAGGAGCTTCTCCCCGAGGAAGGCAACTATCTCCCGGGAGGAGTACTCCCTCTCATGGCTGAGCTCCCTGCTCAGCTCCGCTATCAGCCTGTCCACGCTGCGGAACTCCTCCTCTCTGGCAAAAACATCGTATATTCTGTCTATCCCGTGTCTGAAAAGCAGGGCGTCATCTGCATTGGGAGAGCCGAGAAAGTGTCTTCCCCCGAGCGCCTCGTGGATGTCATGGAACACATTTGCGCCGGTGGTCACCACCACATCCACAACGCGGCGCTCAATAAGGTGCGCCACAACGCGGCGCATGCCTGCCGGAACCATTGCGCCGCTCATACCGAAGAACACCACACAGCCCTCGTCGCGGAGCATACTCCGCCACGCCAGAAAGGCCTCGCCCAACCTGCGCCCCTGGAAGCCGGTTCTAGCCATCGCCTCCAGGAGTTCGCTTATTCTGCGCTCCTTTACCTCCACCGGCTCTGTGGGATGGGAGAGAATATCCACCATAACATTCCACCGGGATTTCTCCACATGGGGCAAATTTTCTGAATGGTGGATTAAACAGCTTTTTTAAAAGAAAGAAGGAGGACTAGAGGCTCTGCAGCTCCTCCGCAGAAAGCAGGCCTATGCCCTCGCGGGAAAGCACCTCCTCGGCGCGCTTTATGTCGTCCACGCGCGCTATGAGCACCGCTTTCTCCTTTGCTCTGGCGATGAAGGCGTAAGCGTAGTCTATGTTAACCCCTGCGTCGCCAAGGGCAGAGGCTATCCTTGCAAGGCTTCCGGGCTCATCGCCCATCTCTATGGCGAGCACCTTGTTAACCCCTACGGTGAAGCCGCTGTTCGTAAGAACCGCCTTCGCCTCATGGGGCTTATCCACAATAAGGCGGATCACCCCGAACTCGCCCAGCTCAGCAATCGAAAGCGCCCTGATGTTTATTCCGGCCTCGCCGAGGATCCTCGTGACCTTCGACAGCCTCCCGGGCTTGTTCTCCACAAATACACTAACCTGCTCCACAACCATCGCCATGCCTCCTAAATCTTTCCCTTCCTCAGGTCCACAACGCGCTGCGCCTTGCCGGGAGTGCGCGGTATCGTACCAGGCTCAACCAGCTCCACCTTCGCCCCCACGTTGAGCACTGCGGCGAGCTCCTCCTCCACCCGCCTGCGCAGCGCTTCCAGCTCAGCCAGCTTGTCGGAGAACACCTCTGGCGTTACCTCCACCTTCACTCTGAGCACATCCAGGATATCGCGGTCCACGATTATCTGGTAGTGGTCACCTATGCCTGGAATGCGCATTAGCACGTGCTCCACCTGCGAGGGGAAGACATTCACCCCGCGGATTATAAGCATGTCATCGCTTCTCCCGAGGACACGGAGCATACGGGGGTGCGTTCTGCCGCACTCACAGGGCTCCACATCCACAACGCTTATGTCGCGGGAGCGGTAGCGCAGCAACGGCATCGCTTCTCTGGTTAGGGTGGTGAACACCAGCTCGCCCTTCTCCCCTGGCTCGAGCACCTCCCCGCTCTCGGGGTCGATGACCTCCATTATGAAGTGGTCACTCCATACATGCAGGCCCTCGCGGGCCTCGCACTCCATGCCCACGCCCGGTCCCCAGATTTCACTGAGGCCATAAACGTCGTGGGCGCGGAGGTTGAGCGCACTCTCAATCTTCTTCCGCGTCGCCTCGCTCCAGGGCTCTGCGCCGAAGATGCCTATGCGCAGGCTGAAGTCCCTCTCGGGGTCTATTCCCTCCTTCCTGGCCTCCTCCGCCAGGTAGAGCGCATAGCTGGGGGTGCAGCACAGCACTGTGCTGTGCATGTCCTTCAGAATCTGAATCTGCCTCTTTGTCGGGGTGATGCCTCCACCCGCTGGTATCGTGGCCGCTCCCAGCTCCTCACAGCCGTAGTGGAACCCCAGACCGCCGGTAAACAAACCATAGCCATAGGCCACCTGCACTATGTCATCGCTGGTAACGCCGGCCGTAGCCAAGCCTCTTGCCATAAGCCTCGCCCAGGTGGAGATGTCCTTCTTGGTGTAGCCGACCACGGTGGGGATGCCAGTTGTGCCGGAGCTGGAGTGGAAGCGTACCACCTCCTTCAGGGGCTTCGCAAGGATGCCGTAGGGGTAGTGGTCGCGCAGGTCGTCCTTAACCGTGAAGGGGATTTTTGCCAAATCCTCAAGGCTCTTTATGTCCTCAGGGCGGAGCTCCGCCTCCTTGAACTTCTTCCTGTAGAAGGGCACATTTTCGTAGCAGTATTTCACCGTCGCCTTTAAGCGCTCAAGCTGAAGCTCCTTAAGCTCCTTCACGGGCATTGTCTCTATTTCAGGCTCAAACATGTTTACCACTTCCCATCTTCACTCTACGCTTAAAAGATATAACTCTTTCTCATTATCTCATAAGAACACTCTTTAGCTTAACTCAGGCTGCTTTTAAACTTTATGAAAATCACCTGCAACTATTAAGCACAGAACACATTTCACACATTTTGCAGGAGAATTGCATTACCCCCACAGCGCAAGATAATTTCTATAAAATATCCGGTTCTTATCACTGTTGCTTAATTCTAACCTGTTTATCTGTTCTATCTGTGTTTTATATTCAGACCACGGTTCATCTGAACCAAAAAGCACCTTTTCTACATTTTCAGACACAATCTCCTCAAAGGACGTGTTTCTTGACCTAAAAACTGCCTTATAAAAGCGCAAAGTACATGCACCTGTATCTACAAACAAATTCGGTAGTTCATCAAGTGCCTCAATAATTTCTGGTACGCCGTTTGCACAGTGCGCCACCTGGAAATTTATCCCATCAAATTTCTCAACATTTTCAAGGAATTTTTCTGGATTTCTATCAGTTTTTTCTGAAATATGAATAATCAAATTT
>WANW01000034.1 GCA_015521615.1 Candidatus Hydrothermarchaeota archaeon | reverse complement strand
GTACGCCACCAGGGCGAGGAGGGCAAGGAAGAGCAGGTCAAGGGGGTAGATGAGCTCCGCATACTCCCTGCCCTGGGTCATGCCGGCGAGCAAAGTGAGGGCTGCGAGGATGAGAAAGAGGTTCCAGAGGAGCACGCTCAGCTTCGCTAAGCGCTGGCTGTGCAGCTCCACCCTGGCTAACCTGGGCACGGTGTAGTACGCCATACCCACCTGAACCATGGAGAGCCACCCGAAGGCGGCTAAGGTGATGTGCACCGGCCTGAGCCTGCCGAACTGCAGGGGTGCGTGGCCCGAGAGAAACTCGGGAAAGACGAACTTTACCGCCAGAATCAGGGCTACGGTAACAGCCGCACCCAGCCAGGCGACGGCTGAGATGAAGAGCCACTTGGCGGCGGTGTCAGAATCTCCGCCCAATCTCCTCCCTCTCGGCGGTTATGGGGACACCTCCCATAGTAAATATGAGGAGGCTGCAACTTAAACCTTGCTGCCAGACACAGTTTTCAAGCCTGCTTTCTTCCAGGCGGTTATGCCACCGCGCACATTGTAGAGCCTGCTAAAGCCGTGCTCCTTAAGTATCTCACATGCCATGGAACTCCTCATACCACTTCTGCAGAAGCATGCAAGTATTGCCCTCTCCCTGTCAAGCTCCTCCAGCCTCTCCGGAAGCTCATCCAGAGGTATCCATTTAGCACCTGCTACATGCTCTTCGTAGTACTCCTCAGGCGTGCGTACATCCAGAAGCACCGCGTCTCCGGCTTTGAGCATTTCTATTGCTTCCTCAACCGTTATCTCATTTATTTTTCCGCCATTCATTTAACAGCCACCACAAAACTATTGGCGGAAAAACAAAAAAGCTTATCGCATTACATCTGAAAAATTATGCACTAAGAAATTTTACAAAACAAAAAAGAGGGAGAGGCTTACCTGTTTATCGGGTAGTAGTAGTTGACGCCGTTTATCTCCTCTTTCTTCAGATGTTTGTGTAGCATATTGTAGTATATAAACATCTTCAGGTGGGAATCTGTAATCTTGTATCCCTGCTGCCGCACCCGCTCCACGATCTGCTTTCCATTGAGCTTCTCTCCCTCTTTAAAAACACTCAAAATCACATTCACCTTGTGGGAGACATTCCCAAACTTCTTCACACGCATCACCCCCATTACAATACAACCTCCTGCCTGTGCCCGGGCAGGCTTATCAGATTCTTTATATCCGCGACCCTGTCAAAGACAGTGCCAAAACCGCGTGTGGCTGTACCACCAGTAAGGGCTTCGTTCATAAGCTCATCTATAACGCGCAGGATTTTCTCCTGGCTGTGGAAGTATCCAAGCATCCCCAGAGGAATTATCGCCAGGGTGTAGCCATTGGCCTCCTTAATCCTGCCCAGCTCCGGAAAGGCCTTTTCGATCTTTGCTGCGAGGTTGACCCTCCTTCTGCTCTTTCCGACAATGTAGACCATGCCTCCCTTTATTCCGTAAACAAGCGCTGTGGAGACACCCTTCATTTCAAGCAGGCGATCCACAACCTTTGGCAGGAGATTGAGGTCACTGTTATCAATGAACTCCACGTTCAGCATGAGAAAGTCGCCTTTCGTTACAACATTGCACGCCATTTCCCTAAGCAACTCCTGAGTAACCATAGCCTACTCCTCCACTTCCAGCTCGTGCTTTATCACCACAAAGCCTGCGCCCTCAATGGGTATGAGAACATAATTGGAGATGTCCCGACTGTCGGAAAGGCAGAGTAGAGAGTATGTCCTCGCAGGGTAGCGCTGCTTTGGGTTTAGTTCAAATCCACCAACATTGTGGGAAACACACACCTCAGACACCTTTGCCACCCCCCAAAATGGGAGGGGGAGAGATTAGAAGATGTAGTCTATCCCCAGATTGGCGATCATCGCCGGAACTTCGCGGGGTGAGTTGTGCATCTCTGGTCTCGAGGGTATTCTGGGCTGTCTTGGACGGGTGAAGCGGGACATCTCAACCCTCTTGGGTACCTGAATATCGCTTCCCTCGGGCCCCATTATGTCGGGTGAATGGACACCGGTCATGATAACCATGACCTGAACCATGCCATTGAACTCTTGATCAATGCGGGCACCCCAGATGACATTGGAGTCCTCACGCAGATAGCTTGTGGCGATCTCGCCAATCTTCGTGGCCTCCGCGAGAGTCAGGTCCTCGCCACCGGTAATGTGAACCAGTGCGCCAGTGGCACCGCGGTAATCCACCTCCAGCAGCGGGTTCTCCAGCGCATGTAGCACCGCCTCTTCTGCGCGGTTACGGGTATCGCTCTCCCCAAGGCCTATCATTGCTATGCCGTTCTTTGAACCCTCACGCATCACTGCACGCACGTCAGCAAAGTCCAGGTTTACAAGACTGGGCAGTGAGATGGTCTCCGTTATGCCCTTCACCATTCTCGCAAGGACCTCATCTGCCACGGCGAAGGCATCGTTCATTGGCAGGTCTGGCACATAGCTGAGGAGCTTGTTGTTGTCTATAACAACGACGCTGTCGCTGCTCTTACGAAGCTTCACCAGCGCCTGCTTCGCCTTTCCTATGCGGGCGCGCTCTATCTTGAAGGGCATCGTCACAGCGCCCACGACAACTGCGCCTATATCCTTGGCAACCTCCGCCACAACTGGAAGTGAACCCGTGCCTGTGCCGCCACCTAAGCCGCCCGTAACAAAGACCAGGTCTGCACCGTCGAGGAGGTCCTTAAGCGCGGGCTTGGCTTCGATGGCTGCCTGCTCCCCAATCTCAGGGTAGCCACCGGCACCCAGACCCTTGGTTATCTCATAACCTATTAGCACTTTCTTGTCTGCCTTTATGCAGGCAAGGTGCTGCTTGTCGGTATTTATTGCAATCAGCTGGGCGCCGTTTATGCCTATGTGCGCAAGGCGATTTATTGTGTTGTTACCAGCGCCACCGCATCCAACGACGACAATCTTGGCTTCGCCTATCTCCTTGTCCAGGGTTTCTATGGGCTGCATCTTTTCGGTATTTTCCTTCGCTTTTTGTACGAGGTTTCTCATCTTTTTCTTACCCCCCAGGTATTCATTAGTATTCACTCATTCACAGTATACATATATAAATCTTTCGATTTGATTCTCGAAACATCATTCAGTAAAAATAGCTGTAGATAAGTTATGTCTTATTAATGTCGCTAATATATGTTGCAATTGCTCATATTTAAATGATATGCGCAAGCTTTATATATGCAGATATTCACTGAATAATGTTAACTTCTGTGAATGTGAATAGAGGGTGAAGATGGAGTACCTTGAAATAATTCTGGAGACGCGGGAGAGCAGTGGTACTTCACGCCTAAAGCTGGAGGGGCTGGAATACGGCGAGGCAAAAGAAAAGATTAAAGAGCACCTCAATTACATCTTCCGCACTGAGAGGTTCGTGGGTATAAAAATTTCGGCGAGGGGTGAAGATAAAGAAGTTGAGAGAGAGTTTAAAAAGCTCAGCCATCGTATTGCCCTGGAAAAGGTGCTGGACTTTCTCAGCTATGTGTATGGTGTAGAAGAGCTGGAAATCGTCGAGGAGTTTGCCCCTGCGGCTGAAAACTGGCTAAGCAGGTACGACATAGAAAAGATGACACAGAAGGAGAAGCTACTGCTCCTGCTCAGACACAATCACGCCGGTGAGTGGGTTCGCTCCCAGGACATACAGGAGGAGTACGAGATACTCTTCGGTGAGAGGATAAAGCTCAGCAGCCTCTCCACCTACCTCGCCAGGTTCTATGAGTCTGGCATACTTCAGAGGCGCGGCTCCCGGGCGCAGTGGGAGTACCGCCTGCATGAGGCTGCGCAGCTAGAGGTTTAGGCTCCTCAAAAACTCTTCTATTTCTCTATATTCTCGCGCTGGCAGGGTGCGGCGCATTATTCGCCTGAGCTGTCCTTCCCTCTCCCTCCTTCCCCTGCTAAGGTCTACAGCAAGCTCCACGGCAGCGAAGAAGCCACGGCAGGGTGCCTGCGGTAGAGGCTTGAGCACCTTTACCTCTTTCACTGTACCTTTCACAACGCTAATGCGGCTTTCACCGAGAGAATCACTGAGCGAATAGCTCTTCACAACCTTTGCCTCAATTGCTGCATACGCGTGGGCGGCTTTCAAATAGGGTGCGTTGAGCTTCGAACGCGAAACCTCGCTATGGCCAACCTCCTGCGAGTGCCTTAAAAGTGCTGACTTAAGAAAGAGCAGCGCATCGTAGGTAATATTCAGCACCGCACATCCCTCGCGGGAGATGTTTGCGAAGGTGTCACTACCCCGGTGCAGCTTCATAACCACCTCCGCATCGCCCAGCGTGTAAACCCCCATGGGCGCTGCGTTGGGCGAGCCGTCGCTGTTGTATGTCGTAACTATGCATTCCACCACACTACCCTTTTTAAATCCAAGCTCGCTGAGCATGCCATCACCTATGGTCTAATTCCGCTGACAAGCCCGACAAATAGCGAGGATGCAACCAGGTCGGCGGTTGTGCCCGGATTTAGCAGATTTCCCTCGCTGCGCAGGTATTCGTCCAGCTCCTCCAGCGCTTGCTCTGTAACCCCCGCCTCAAGTATGCGGCGAGCGCGCTTTGAAACCTCCTCCGCGGCGCGCTTGCCCGCCTTCTTTATTATCAGTGAATCCGGCACCACTGAAAGTATAGAGAGGAAGCACTCCACAGTAGCGCGTCGCAGGTCCCCAGAGCTCTCATACGCCCGCCTCAGCGCAGGGTAGCCCAGCTCAAAGGTGACAGGATAGCCTTGCACAAGCTCCCTGGCGATAGAATCACCTTCGCTCATTTCCATTACTTGGTAGAAAGTTATCCTGCGCTCTGCAATCTCTGCAAGGCTTCGCGGGTCAAAAACGTCTAAGCTCTCTGCGCTCAGCAGTCGTGGCGAGGCCGCTTTTATCCCTTTATATAATTCTATAGTATCTTTATACGTCGCCGCTTTAACAACACTGAGAGCACACTTCCTCAGAGCGCCAAGTTTTACCTCCTCATCCCTCGCGAGCGCATGGCCTGCGCCGGCGCATAGGGGCAGGAGGAGCATCGCCTCGCCAAGAATGGTGTTTCCCCCATGGTGCCAGTGCTTCGCCTCGATAACAGCCTTCTTAATCAGCCTCCCTATGCCTATCTTCTCAATGGGCAGCCTTCCCCTAGCTGCGCTGTAGCCTCGCTGCGCTGCTTCTCTGGCAACAGGAGCAAAGGCGGCGGCGCTTGCCAGGAAGTGCTCATAGCGCGTGTCCTCAAAGTCTTTGCCACAGGTTACATTTCCCGGCTTGGGTGCAGAGACCTCGAGAAGAATCGCGAGTTGTGCCGCCGTAGCTATATCCTTTATTTGCATTTCCTCACCTTATGGAGTAGGCGATGTAGAGTGGCACCGCGTAAAGCGCTGTGAAGAAGAACCCCTGCCATTTATCGAGTCTGCGCCTGGCCACGCTTATGCCCGCGATGAATGTTAAGAGGGTCATCGCCGTAAACTGGGGCGAGATAACGCCTGTGACGCTCCCGTTACCCGTTGCGTAGGCGATTATGGGCATTGTACCCAGAAGCACGGAGTTGTGGTTGACCTTGGAGCCGATAAAGTTTGCCACGCTTATCTCTGCCAGCTTTGCATTCCTCATTACTGTGAGGAAGGCGGTTAGCTTCTCTGGAAGTTCGCTGGCAATAGGGCCAACTACTATGGCTATGGTAACGGGACTAATCCCAAAGGACCTGGCAAGTGAGATCATCGCCTCAACGAAACGCTCTGATACGGTGATTGTTATAATCCCGCCTAATATTAAGTAGGTGATGCCCTTAATAAACCTCTCCCTTGGTATTCTTACCCTGTGCTTTTTTCCAAACTCCCTGGCGGCAAGGGCAAGGTGTCCAACATATGCAAAGAAGATGGCGAAGAGTATCAGCCCATCCACGAGGCTGAAGCCGCCGCCGATGTAGGCAAGAATGTATGCCACAACAGCAGTGGCAGCCAGGTAAATGGCATCTATGCGTGTGGCACGGGAAAGCTTTATCACCTTCACAGGTTTGCGACTCACTCTTGTGGTAGCGGTGAGGATAACCATGCCATAGCCCAGGGTTACCAGCATCGTGGCAGCGCCAACTGCACTGCCCAGGGCAACGTCATATGCGCCCTTTACACTCGCCCAGAACACAAACATGTACTCAGGAAGGGTGGTTACAAAGGCCAGGATAATGCTTCCAGCGAAGTTGGGCCCATACTTCTCTGCTATCATCTCAGCCCCATGGCTGAGCATCGAGGCTGCGAACACTATAATCAGGAAAAGCACAAGCGTCTCGAGTACCACCATCGGCCTACCTCATTATCTCAATTAAAAACTTGGCAAGCTCCCGCTTGTCTTCCAGGGTCTTCATAATAGTATTGGTTCTATATATCTCTACCCCCTCAACCACAAATTCTTCCTCGCCTGCATCAGCCACGAAGTGCGCAGCGACGCTACTGTAAAACTTTGCAACGCCGCGAGAGGTGGGTTCTATTCCAGTGGCTCTTAAAAATTTATCTGCGGGTCCACTTACAGGCTTACCCCCAACTATTGGCGACACTGCTACGACACTTTTCCGTCTTTTTGTCAGAGCCTTCTTCAGCTTTTCAAGGGAAAGAATAGGAAGGATGCTTGTAACAGGATTGCTTGGCCCTATTACAACAAACTCCGCCTTCTCGATGGCGTTAATACAGGTCTTGCAGGGCTCGGCCTCGCCCTCGAAACGCACCTGCTTTATCTCAGGCTCGCTTCTGTACTTTATCAGATACTCGTGTAGGTTCATCTCTCCTCGGGAAGTGACCACCACAGTACTAAGCCTCTGGTTGCTCATCGGCAGCACCTTTGCCCTTACACCAAGGGCGGTGCACAGCTCCTGCGTGGCTTCCTCCAGGCTCAGACCCTGCCTGAGGAGTTCTCCCCTGAAGATATGCGTAGCCCTGTCCAAATCGCCAATGTTCATGAACTCCTCAAAACCAAGCTTTAAAAGCTGCTCATGGGTTACGAAACTATCCCCGCGAATCCCGTACCAGGTCTCCTCGTTGACAATGCCCGCCAGAGTGTAAATCACGGTGTCTATATCTGGCGAAAGGTAGCCATGGGGCAACCATATATCCTCAGCGGTGTTTACTATAACCGCAATCTCCTCCTGGGGGAGAAGCTGCATGAAGCCCTGAATCAGCTTCGGCGTGCCTGTGCCGCCTGACAGAAGGGTTATCATCGCGTGTTATTGCATGCTACTGGTTTATTTTACTTTCCTCCCTCCCTGGGAATGAGGCTATTCCGGTATCTCTGTCACATTTGTTGTAAGCTTGGCGTACTTCACACCCTTAACCGACTTCAGGCGATTCAGAAGCTGCTTTATCTTGTTGCTATCCCCGCGTACAACAATGACCTCAAGGCAGTGATGCCTATCAAGATGAATGTGAAGCGAGGAATCTATAACCTCAGCGAAGTCGTGCTGCGCATCTGTAAGCCTCTCGAGCACATTCGCAGCGTCGTGATCGTAGATTATTGAAATTGTACCAGCGATATCACCTGAGAGCTGGCTCACAAAGCTATGCTCAAGAATATAGCTCCTTATAGCATCACGAATCCCCTCGCTCCTTGATACGTATCCCTTCTCTTTTAGAATCCTGTCAAACTCCTCAAGAAGTCTCTCTGGTAGTGAGATGCTTATCCTTTCCATATTTGTGAATCTCTCTGCCAGGTTTTAAATCTTGCGCAGGGGTTTCCTCCCAGACGTGATGGAAGTAGTTTCTGTACAGCTTTATACACCCTGGATTACGGTTATAAAGCGCAAAAACATAGTTTGCAGGGTCATCACTCGCCAGGATGAGCTCCTTTTCATCGACTACGACAAAACGCGAGTGATCATGAGGGTAATGCTTGTATTCTACACCTATTTTATTGAAAATCTCCATTGTGCCTCTGCTGAATTCGCCCAGTGCTTTAATACTTACACCACGCTTCTTCGCATTTTCCAGCGCCCTTGCTATTGCACGTGTTGTAACCGGCTTTATACCTACGATGAGCACCTCACGCTCAGCACTCTCCAGCATACTTATAAGCCTGTCGTGTATATTCTCCCTGCCCTTCAGCATCCATATTACCTCATCAAAGGACACCTCGTCCATATGCTTCTGATATAGAGGCGTGAGCTTTTTTATGAGCTCTTCCACCGCCTTGGCGCGGAGCTCAAGCTCCTTGGAGAGTATCTCGCGGGGATCAACAGCACGGTATCTGCGTGGCCTGCCAGGCTGCACCACCACGTAACCACGCCGCTCCAGGTTTTCAAGAATGTCATACTCCCGCGAGTATGGTATCTGGGCAAGCTCCCGTATCTCTTTAACCGTCGCTGTACCCTTGGCGACAAGTGCAAGGTAGGTGCGCGACTCATACTCTGTTAGGTTCATCAGTTTCAGATTCTCTATCAGCTTTTCATCAATCATTTTCAGCCGCTCCGTAAGTATAATAGGAAAACTTTATATATAAATTATTTACTTAAAATCAAGTAAAAAGATTTGGAGGTGTGTAGTGTGGTTGAGGCTGATGAGGTTCTGGATGCAAGTGGTCTATCGTGTCCCATGCCGGTGCTCAAAGCGAGGCAGGCCATGCAGAAACTCGCTCCAGGGAAAGTGCTGAAGATAATTACCACAGACAAAGGCTCAAAGAGCGATATTCCAGCTTGGGCAAAACAGAATGGGTTTGAACTTCTTGATAGCAGTGAAGAGAATGGTAAATTCATATTTTATGTAAGAAAACCGGCTTAGGTGGTTAAAATGGCAGAGGAGAAGAAGAAAAAGAAACTTTGCATAATTGTCAGCAAGGGTACTCTTGACGCGGCTTACCCGCCCCTTATACTTGCGAGTACGGCGGCGAGCATGGACTGGGAGGCGCACCTGTTCTTCACCTTCTATGGACTGGACATAATCAACAAGAAAAAGTTCAAGAGTTTGAAGGTGGCACCAATCGCAAATCCTGCGATGCCAATGCCTGTGCCAAATATAATTGGTATGCTCCCGGGTATGACGGCGATGGCAACAATGATGATGAAGAGGATGATGAAGAAGCAAAATGTGCCCAGCATCGAAGAACTCATAAACATGTGCAAGGAGATGGGTGTCAAGTTCTACGCCTGTCAGATGACCATGGATGTGATGGGCTGCCCCGAGAGTGACCTCCTGCCGGTGGTGGACGCCTGCCTGGGTGCAGCGGGCTTCCTGGACATAGCCAGCGATGCTGATGTAACCCTCTTTATTTAAAGAGGTAGCCGGATGGGAGAAATCCCAGAAGAGGTGGCCAGAACAATCTGCTCCCTCTGCAGTTCAGCAAGACTAGAGTCGATTAAACGGGTGGATGCTGCAGAGCTGGGTGCAGAGATTGAAAATCGAAAGAGACAGAAATTCACCGGGGCGCTCAGGTTAAACTTCAAGGATGAGGGAAAACTTGTTTCTCTCTATTTTCTTTTTCTTAATGGTTCAACAGTTTTAACAATGAAGGAGGTGGTATCCTCAGCGGGAGAGTCATCTTTTTTCTCCATGCCTGAGGCAGAACTCAGAGAAGGTGCACTGGAGGTATTGCTTGTTGATGAAGAAGCGATGAGGAGGGTGGCCGAAAAACTGCCCAAGATAAAAATTAAAGTGGAGGCCCATTCCTCAGCCACAGCCGAACCGGAGATACCGGAGGAAATTCTGAGATTCAAGCAGAAAATCATGGCAGACGCAGAGAAGGCTGCAGAGATTGCTCTGGAAAAGTTTAAACCGAAGCTGGATATAGAAAAACTCGGGCAAACCAGGCTTTCTGCTGAGAAATGCAGAAGGGTTCTTGGCTTTATTGAGAGGGAACTCTGTGAAATCTTCGGAGAGGTGAAGGGCAAAAATCTCCTGAAGCTCAGACTTACTGAGATGAGATTTAATAGAGATGAGACCTCCTGCGCAGAAGTAGCTGAACTAATAGACTACCTCCGGAAAACTGCTCTGAAGAATAAGCTTGGAAAGGAGGAGGCAGAGAGGGTGGCTGAGAGGATGATGTGGAGACTGGCTGACATAGTAGAAGAAGGCAAATAGGAGGTGGACGGGAGATGCAGGAGATGCTGGAAAGAATACTTGTGGACTTTTTGAAGGTCTCTGGTGTAACTGCAGCGGGGATAATAGATGTGGATGGATTGATTATAGCCTCTCATTCAAGAGGAATGAGTCAGGAGGATCTAGAGGTAGCCGGCGGACTTATTGCCCAGCTTATAAGTGCTGCAAAAGATGTTTCAAACGCCTCAGGACTGGGTGATGTCTGTGATATAATCTCTGAGACAGAGAAAGGCAAGTTTTTTGTGATAAGTGCTGACAGTGTCTTCTTCTGGTTCTTCACCGAATCGAATGTAAATCTGGGCTATATGCGTGTGCAGGCTAAAAAGACGGTTGAGAAAATTAAAAGCTCCCTTTCCGGCTAGGAAAAGTTTAATATCACTGGTGACAAACCTTATCCCATGGAGGCGAGGTTCTACACACCGATGGAGGAGGGGAAGGTCAGGTGTTACCTCTGCAACCATCGCTGCATTATATCTCCAGGCAGGCGTGGTATATGCGGTGTGAGGGAGAATAAAAAAGGCAAGCTGTATACACTTGTTTATGGCAGGGCTGTTTCATATCATGTTGATCCGATTGAGAAGAAGCCACTGTACCACTTCCTTCCTGGTACAAGAAGCTACTCAATAGCCACAGTTGGATGTAACTTCCGCTGCCTCCACTGCCAGAACTGGGAGATTTCTCAGATGCCCCGTGACAGGGGTGAAATCGCGGGTCTGGACCTTCCGCCAGAGGAAGTGGTAAGGCAGGCAGAGCAGTACAACTGCGCCAGTATATCGTATACTTACACTGAGCCAACGATTTTTGCAGAGTATGCCATAGACTGTGCAAAACTTGCACAGAAAAAGGGTATTAAAAATATCTTTGTAACAAATGGCTACATCACCCCGGAGGCTCTCAAGGAAATCGCTCCATATATAGACGCCGCGAATATTGACCTTAAAGGCTTTACAGAAGAGTTCTACCGGGAGGTTTGTGGAGCAAAGCTAAAGCCGGTGCTGGAAAGCATAAAGCTTTATAAAAAGCTCGGCATCTGGATAGAGGTGACTACCCTAATAATCCCGGGCTACAACGATGATGAGGAACAGCTAAGAGGGATAGCCAGGTTTATAAAGAGTGTGGGTGAAGAGATTCCCTGGCACGTGACGCGTTTCCACCCGGAGTACAAGCTTATGAGTGTTCCCTCAACGCCTGTAGAAACCCTCAGAAAGGCAAGGGATATAGGAAGGGAGGAGGGACTTTTATATATCTACATAGGCAACGTTCTGGGCGAGGGTGAGAATACACATTGTCATAGCTGTGGCGAACTTCTGATTGAGCGACATGGTTTTGATATTCTCAAATACAGTATAGAAGAGGGTAAGTGTCCCAGATGTGGGGTGAAAATTCATGGGGTGTGGAGTCCGTAGCAAGGCTACGGATAAAACTCAAAAACGATTGTTCTGAAAAATATTCTCAATCTCTCTGTATATTTCCTTTTTTCTTTCTTCTATCACCAGTAATTTCTTCAACGGAGGGAGTTTCTCAAATTCTTCACTGTCTATGTCTATCTTCACCCCTACTTCCTCCTCCTGCTATATCAATAGCCAAGTCCTAATTGACATAGAGATATATAAAATTTTCTTTTTGCAGGGCTGTGTTGCGTCTGGAAATGGTGACATTTACCGCTGTGGCAAGTACCTGTGCGCTTCCGCGCTACTTGTTGGCATTTTTGTTACCCTGTGGTGCTATTCTGAACACGTCCTCCCTTACCCATATCCAGAACAGGCTCTTTAAACCTCTGGTTATAAGCTTAAAATCGTCAAGAGTGCGTATTCCAAGAAGTCTTCTCAGAATGTAGCGCGGTCTGGAGTAAAAGCGCTTGAAGGCTATCCTGCGCAGCTCTTCTATCTGCTCCTTGGTCATTGTATGGGGGATAAAGGCGGCACCCTCAAAGGTAAAGTCCTCCAAGCGAGAAGACATCTGCCCCAGCTCAGCCACGCGGTCATAAAGCTCAGTACCTGGGAAAGGTGTCATGGTATGGAAATTCACAAAGTCTGGGTCAAGCTCAATTGCAAAGTCTATTGTGCGCAGCGCCTCCTCATATGTTTCTCCCGGAATGCCAAAGATAAAAGCTGTAACAACCTTAAGCCCTGCCCTCTTTGCTGCCCTAACAGCTCGCCTCGTTTGCTCGAGGGTTATACCCTTACGCAGGGCATTCAAATTCTTCTGCACTCCGCTCTCTGCACCGAAGAATATCGCCCAGCAACCAGCGCGGCGAAAAGCTTTAAGCAGGGGCTCGTCCACCTGATTTACCCGCGCTGAGACGAACCAGGTGACATCTAAACCGCGACGCTTAATCTCCTTGGCTATCCGCATTGCACGGGAGTAATCGCCAGCGAAGGTGTCGTCCAGGAAGCGAATCTCCTTGTAGCCCTGCTCCAGGCAGAGCTCAATCTCCTCGAGCACATTCTCAACGCTCCTGTAACGTATCCTGCGCTCGCCAGTAAGCTGATAGCAGTATATGCAGCGCGCATTGCATCCGCGGGAGGTCATGAGTATGGCAACTGGCTTTCGCCGGTAGGTGCCTGCCGGAGGTACGTACAGATTTTTGTCTTCCAGCAGGTCTCTCGCAGGGAATGGTAGCGCATCCAGATTTTCTATTGGTGGACGTGGAGGATTTTTAACTATTTTCCCCTTATCCCTGTAGATCACCCCTCTAACTCCATCTAAACTCTTCCCCTTCTCCAGTCTCTCCAGAGCCTCGCAAAGGGTGAGTTCGCCTTCACCAATAACAACTGCGTCGAGAGCAGGCGCTTCCGCAAGTGCCTTCTCCCCCATAGCCGTGGGATAGGGTCCACCGGCAAAAACTTCAGCGCTACTAACCTTCTTAACATCCTCTGCAGTTTTCACCGCCTTCTTCCAGAGGGGGGTGTTTGCATATATTCCCACAAAATCTGGGTCAAACCTCTTGATGCGCCGTATAATATCGTCGTGATTAAGAAATGACCCATCAAAAAACTTAACCTCATGCCCGGCTTCGCGCAGTGAGGCTGCGAGGTAAAGCACACCGAGAGGCTGCCAGTAGTTTACCTGGGCTTTGGCGGTCTTTGTGGGGAATATATCTTCGGGCAACCATGCGGGCATCACAAGGGCCGCCCTCACCTAACGAACCTCCTCTATGTACTCGGCGGTACAGTTAACCGTGAGCAGATCATGCCTCTCGCCTAGAATATTTCTTGCTGCTTTTATACCTGTTTCCATGGCATGGTCCATGTTGTGGTAGCGAAACATTCCGGTTCGCCCCACCAGCTGAAGGTTCTCAAAGCGGGAGAGGTAATCTAGGATAACCTCATAATGCCTGCGATAGCCCACCTCGAGCAGGGGGTATGCATTGGGTACGCGCACAACACAGGCATCAATAACCTCTTTTTCTTTAACAAAACCCAGCTCCTCCAGATGCTCAGCAGTTATCTGGGCAAGCTCGGCATCACTCATATTCCACAGCTTCTCGCCCGAGAAGCAGAAATACTCGGCCACAAGCGATGTCTTACCTCTGGGTGACATCGCCTCGCTCCAGTTGTTGGGCTCGTGTATTCTGCCAAAGGGTATCTTTTTCTCAGGAATATATATCCAGCTCAGGGAGGTGACACGTGGCTTATTTACCATAATAGCCACAATTATCGTATCCCTGAACCTCAGGCGAGAGGCGGCACGGAGCACGTCTTCAGGTGGCTCGGGTGAGAGCATTTTAACCAGACTCGTAAATGGGATACTGGAGATGTAGCTGTCTGCTTCCACTGTAATCTCACTATCGCAGTTCTGCGCTGTAACACTCAGAATCCTTCCATTGGCATGAGTGAGTCTCTTAACCCTGCAGCCCAGAAGCACTGGATTGGGAGCCACTTCCTCCATTAGCCTCTCTGCCAGCCTCCCTATACCTTTCTCCGGATAGAGGAATTCTCTTATAAGCGTCGCAGGCCTGCGATGATTGATTCTGAGCAGCGCATCTTTAATTGCTACGCTCAGAGAGAGGCCGCGGATGCGCTGAGCAACCCACTCAGCACTTATCCTATCACAGCTTATTCCCCAGACCTTTTCGCTGTACTCCTTAAAGAATATATTGAAGAGCTCTCTCCCGAAGTTTGCCACAACCCAGTCCTCAAGAGATACGATGCGCCTTTTTGAACGCAACCTCTCACGCGAATAGTCCATAACTATCTTTGCACTCTCTCTCATCCCGAGACCCAAAAGGGCATTAACAGGTTTGAGGGGGTAATCAAAGTACTTTCCACGCATAAATATCTTGCTGCTTCTCTTGGATAAAACAAGTTCATTGCTGAGCAAATTTTTTACTATTTCCTCAATTTCCGGGTTTTTTGTGAAAAAGCGATGCCCTCCAAGATCGAAACGAAAACCATTGTGCACAACTGTACGCGAAAGCCCGCCTACCTGTGAGGCCTTCTCAATAACTACAACACGCTTTTTCGCCTTTGTCAATGTGTATGCTGCCGATAAACCAGCCAGGCCAGCACCCAGCACGGCCACACTAAATTTCCCGCTCAACTTTCAGGCTACCTCCAGCATCTTTATTAACTCTAACCAAAGAGCCTGACCGCCTCCTGCACCTTTTCAGCAGGGCCAACCAGGACGGTGTAGGAAGCCTATTCCACATCTCCAGAGAAATCACACATCTCCATTCCTTGTTCTTTAATAAGAAGGCAGCAGTCTAACAATAAAAAAAGAAAGAGAGAGGAGGTTTTAGTTCTTCTTCAGATACCTCCTGCGCAGCGCATACCCTGCGAGCGGAAGCGCAGCGAGCAGTGCAACGCTTGTGGGTCCGCACAGACCCTTGCCCTCTGCCTTAGCAGCCTCAGCGATCTTTCTTGTCTCCTCAAGCTGTTTCTCCAGCTCAGCGATCTTCTTGGCATTCTCGTCAGCTGCGCTCTTGGCGGACTCGGCGGTCTCCTTCACCTCGAGTATTGGCGCCTTCGGGAAGTCCTTGTATATCAGGAAGGAATCTGGGTCCATTGGCAGATAGAAGCTGTTGGCGTACTCTCTCATAGAGCCGTCATAGTTCTTGACATTCGGATAGCCGAGGAGCTCATGCAGGATGAACCATCCCAGCGAAGACCTCACACCGGTATTGCAGAAGACTATGATGTTCTTGTCAGGAGTTATACCCTTGCTCTCTGCCTGTTTCTTCAGCTCTTCAACCGGCAGAAGCTTGCCATCCTTGGTTACCTCTTCCGGTGCAGCCCAGCCTATGGCACCAGGAATGGTTCCTGCCCTGACCCACTTGCTGAGGGAGTACTTCTTACCTTCGACATATTTTGCTGGGCGGTTGTCCACGAAGAGCACTTTTCCGGTAGCAAGCCCATTCATGACATCTGGGTGAAGCAGAGCGTATATCTTAGTGTTCGGTGGGAACTTGATCTCGTAATCACGAGGCTGTACTGCGGGGACTTCTGTGGTTAGTGGCCTGCCTTCTGCCTTCCAAGCTTTCTTTGTGGCTCCCATCAGGCTGATTTTCTCCACGTTCCAGTACTTAAGAGTCCAATAGAATCGAGCCGCCTGTGTAAGGCTGTCACTATATATTACTATGTGAGTGTCTGGTGTAACACCCAGCTTCTTCATCACTGCACTTATGGAGCCGTAATCCAGAATCATATGGTCTGTGCCCGGCTCAAATACTTCGCTTCCCCACTTTACCCAGACTGCGCCAGGAATATGTTCCTTGTCATATCCTTTTTTGCTTACCTCAACGAGGCGAATCTCGGTCTGAGTGGGGTCTTTAATGGTGTCCAGATGCGCCTGTACCCAGTCCATATCAACAAGGGGACCTGGGTACTCCGCTGCACTCACCAGCGAGGCACTGGCCAAAAACAGCACGCCCACAAGCAGCGCCATTAAACCTTTCTTCATGCCCTCCACCTCCTTATTTTAGCGGGTTGGCGGGTTTCCAACACTTTCACCTCCTCTTTTTGTTAAATTATTTTTTAATACCCTTTATGCGTTCGCGTTTTTACGTTATTTGTGTCAGTTTATTAGGTATAAGAACATGTATTTAAATTTTTCGAAAGCCTGTTCATATATATAGAAAACTGAAATAATGGTCTTACGCAAAATCCGAAAATGGGCAGGAAAAAGAAGGTTAAGTTTTGTCAAACTCTGTGAAACTTCCACCCACAAGTACTTCACGGTAGTTTCCGCAGCAGTCAATATCAAAAATTCCCAGCTTGAGCTCAATATTCAGAGTATCATAGGCTGTTATATTAAGGGGAATATTAGCTTCCGCTCTTATTATAGTGCCCTCTGTTACATTCATCAGCTCAAAGTCACGGATGCTGTTTATTGGTGGGGTGACATTCAATACATCAAGAGTCATATTGTTCAGGAGAATTTCTACGCTTTCTCCCCAGACAGTTATGTTTTCAGTAACCTGAGTTTCTATTATCACCTTACCATCTTCCAGCTCGATTGTCGGCTCCTTTAGAGTATTATGTGTGGTGTATGTGCCATTCTGAGCAAAACTGCCGTAGAGGATCCTCTTTATAAACATCTCCATAACTCTTTTCTCCTGAAAACCGGTTATTTCAAAAGCTTTCTCCCCGCCAGCATCAAAGAAAACAAAATAAGGTATACCTCTAACGCCATACTTTTTTACAAGCTCCTTCTCTGTGTCGAAGTTTGCCAGAAAGAACTTAACCTCCCTGTACTCCCTCTCAAGCTCCTCCATTATAGGTTGCTGCTCAATGCACTGCTTGCACCAGCTCGCTCCTATTTCCAGAACCACTGGAGTGCCACTCCTCAAAGCCAGTGTGAAGTTCCTATCATCGTAGTTGAAAGGCAACTCTTGCCTGGGTTCCCCCGTACAGCCTGCAAAAAACCCCATTATTAAAATCAAAAATGTAATTAAATATTTCATAATCATATGTGGCATTCACTTATATTTAAAAGTTTTTCCAAATTTAAATCATGAGTATTCACTTCACAAAGCTTCTTTTCATGAGAAAATATATACCGGCAAAAACCACCGTGCCGAGAAGCACGGCCACGTTCTGAGAGATACCTGCAGCCTGTGCAACTGTAAATCTGCCTATATTTGTCGGATTTATCAAAACTTCCCTGATCCAGGTGTAACTCTCACCAAAGGCAGCTATACCCAGAAGCATGCCAATAAGCGCCACAAGTGATGTAACATAACCCTCACCTATCTTATACAGCGTACCGGAGGCACAACCACCTGCAAGCACCATGCCTATTCCGAATATCATACCACCCAGTACTGTAAAGAGTCCTGCCTCCTTTACGTACGGGTAGGTTTCAATCAGTCCTGCCCGGTGAAACAGAAAGAATGCCGGAGTAAGCAGGGCCAGGTATAGCATTACAGCACGCAGAATATGCGTATGACGGAAGAGGAAGAAATCTCTAAATGCGGAGGCCATGCAGAACTGTCCCCGCTCAAGCACAAAACCTATGGCAACACCAAATGCAAAGCCAATCAAAGCCTCCACTCATATCACCCGCATTAGAATCTTGCCGCCGACATAGGCACCGGCAGCTATTGATATGAAGGCAATTATGCTTGAAACCGCCAGTTGAGGTACGCCTGACATTATGTGCCCTATATTGCACCCTATTGCAAGACGGGCACCATACCCCATCAGAAACCCTCCAATGAAAACCTGAAGGAAACGAGCCTTTACTCTGGGTATGCGCACCTTAAAATCATTGCCCAGATATGCTCCAATAAAAGCGCCAAAAATTATACCGAAATTAAGCCACACACGCCAGTTCAGCTCAGGCACATAGCGCTGGAAATATGCACTCTTTGCAACATGCTCCGGAAAAAAGAGGTTCTCCACGTATGCGACAAAATGGCTCTCGCCTGAGGTTATACTCCAGGGACGGTCGAGGGTAATGTACAGTAATAAGTTCAACAAAGCAAGAAGTAAAGCTGCTCTCGTAGGGGAGAGGTAGCGCATACTACTTACCCTTGACAACTATTGTTATTGTAAACTCGGCACCGTCTTCTTCGATGGTATACTCGTGTCCCTGCGCCTCCATCTCCATGGGTATGCTCTTCTTCGCGGGCGGGTGGTCCGAGATAACCTTCAGTACCTCTCCGGGCTTCATCTTCTTTATCTCATTTACACAGCGCACGAGGGGGACGGGGCATATTTCTCCTCTAACGTCCAGCACCCGCATTCACTCCACCTTCGTTATTGTTAACTCATAATTATCCTCGTTTTCGTTGAATCTGTAACCAGAGACCACCATCTCCCTCTTGAAGATCTGCTCAAGAATGCCGCACAGCATCCCTGCCTCCAGGTTGTATATGGGTGGTAGAGACTTGATTCCCAGTCCAGAAGGCGCATCCTCGATTATTGCCCGCATCTCTGGTTTTTCCACGTCAAGTTCAAGAATTTTTATCTTTCCGAAACCTGTATTTCTGAGTATTATTGAGCACAGCTCATAAATCTGTGTGTGTTTGCTCACCTCATTAAGCTCCGGGTACTGCTTCAGAACAAGCTGTGCATACTTCTTTCCCATATCCCTGCCTATCAGGCGGAGAAGCATCTCTGAACCCTCGCCGATTATTTTATACAGGCTTAGTCTGAGCGTACTCAGGGTCTCGCTGAAGATTATTGTGCACCTCTCATTCATCATCAGCGGGTGACCTGTCTCATCGTCCAGCCAGATGTAGGGGATGTACTTTTTTGCATTCTCCTTCATCTAATCGCCTCTCAACCTGTATTTCTCAAGAAGCTGAGTTCCTCTTTCAACAAGATACGTGTAGAAGTCAGCAATAACTGGATTTTCAAGTGCCTTTTCGGTGGTTATCGCATATATGGGCCTCTCGTCGGTGAAATCCTTTATCTCCTTTATCACCACAAGTCCGCCCTCCTCATACCGCTTCGAGAGCACATAGCTGGCAATCGCCGTGCCCAGCCCTGAGGAAACGCCATAAATCTGGGAGAATATATCATTAACACTGCACTCAATCTTCTGCTCCTTCTCTATATTTCTAAGCTCTCTCAGAGTATCCTCAATTGCCGTGCTGCTATAACCCTTGTTGAGGGTAACCATGGGATATGAGAGCACGTCCTCCACTGTAACCTCGCGCTTCTTCGCCAGCTCATGGTTGGGAGGCACTATTAAAACAAAGCGATCATAGCCTATCTCCTCTACGCGGTAACCATCATCAAGCTTCAGAGGCGTTGGATAGCCTGCGAGCACAACACTTACCTCGCCGTGCTCCAGAAGGTCCAGACAGGTGTACTCCCCGGTAAGCTTCACCCTCACGTCCACATCGGGGCGAACATCCTTATAGCCCATCTGAATCTCGGCTATTATTGGCACGCCCACGCAGCCTATGCCTATATTTATAATCTTTGTGCTCAGATTCTTAATTCCCTTCTTTGTCTTCTCGAGAAGAGTAAAAAGCTCCCTTATGCTGTTATAAGCGATTTCTCCCTCCCTGGTGAGCTTCACACCGCTGACATTGCGTTCAAGCAGCCTCGCCTCAAAAAACTTCTCAACCGCATCAATATGCAAACTTATTGTGCTTACACTCATGCCCAGCGCCTTTGAGGCGCCGAGAAAACTTCCTTCTTCGACAACCTCTTTAAAAGTCTGAAGATAATCTAACCTGAGTTTCACATCACAGCACCTATTTTTATTATTCCGATAACCACTTTAAGAGTTTTCGAAATTATAATAAGAGGAATGCTATAAATAATCTCAGGTGTACTGAAATCTTTTTTATATTATAGGAGATTTTCTTTTTATCGTTGCTTTTCAATAAGCTGTCCGTTCTTCATCACAAGTGTTCGCTGTGTCTGTGTCGCAAGCTCACGGTTGTGGGTAACCAGCAGAATTGTTGTGCCCTCTTTTTCGTTCATGGCTTTGAGCAACTCCATTACCTGTATCTCAGACTCCTCGTCGAGGTCACCAGTGGGCTCGTCGGCGAGGATAATCTTCGGATGATTCATAAATGCTCTGGCTATGGCCACGCGGCGCTGTTGTCCGCCTGAGAGCTGTGTTGGATAGGCATTTATCTTATCAGCCAGACCAACAAGCTCCAGAAGCTCCCTCGCCCTGCGCATCTCCTCATTTCCCACTCTACCCGAGAGAGCCGCTGGAAGAAGCATGTTGTCCTTTACTGTGAGTGTGGGTATCAAACTGGAGAACTGAAACATAAAGCCTATTTTCCTGTTCCTGAGACGTGAGAGTTCTTCATCATTCAGGTCCCATATATTCACACCATCAATCATTACCTCACCGTAAGTTGGTCGTGTTAGTCCTCCTATCAGCGAGAGCAGCGTAGTCTTGCCGCTGCCGGAGTGGCCCACTATGGAGATAAATTCTCCCTCTTCAACAGTGAGGTTCACATTACTCACCGCAACAACCTCCTGCTCGCCCAGATTGTATATCTTTGTCAACTTTCGGGTCTCAATTATCATCTACTCACCCGACCTTATCGCCTCATAGGGCTCGAGCTCAGCGCTTCTATAAGCAGGGTAAAAGCTTGCCAGAGTGCTCAGAAACAGCGACACGTCGATTATAACAATGCTTATCAGCGCCACATAGAACTTGTTTGGTATGAGGTAGGGCATGTTCAGGTAGCCTATAACAAAGTCCTGGAAGATTGTGAGAAAGGCGTAGCCCGCAAGCATACCGAGCACACTTCCGAGTGTCGCCAGGATATAAGCCTCTGCAATAACCTCACCGAATATGAAGCGCTTTGTTGCGCCTAGAGCACGCAGGATCCCAAACTCACGACGGCGCTCATTGACGCTCATTGAAAGGATTACAGAAACCAGGATCACAGCCGTCAGCCAGGTGAAGGCGCTCAGGGCGAAAAGGCTGCGAAGCAGCATCTGCATCTGCCTCTTTACATTGCCCAGTGCCTTCTGTGCAACAACTGCCTTTAGCTCCGGGAAGTAAAACTCAATTGCCTTTGCGATACGCTCCGCCTCTGCGCCAGGGGCAACCTGTATCATAATTGCAGACACCTGTCCAGGGCGAAGTGGTATGTCTGCTATATCATCATACTCCCGGGAGCGTTTAGCCAGCCAGTAAAGGCGGTCGAGGGGCATAAAAATCCCCTTATCGAAGTAGGCCACGCCGGTGCTGGGCATCTTGGCGGCGATGGTAAAGGGGAATCCATACAGGTAAACCTTAAAACCAGGGACCCAGTCGTAGCCTGAGCCCGCGATTGTTTCAAACGCATTCAGACTGCCCAGTTGCTTCTCCACCCAGGGCTTTACTATGAAATCACTCTGGGGATCAAAACCTATGATAAAGATACCTGGCTTAAAGCAGCACTTTTGCTCAGAGGTTTCCAGGAATACCAGAGGTGCCACCTTCTCCACACCCTCTATACCAGCAATGCGCCCCACATACTTACCGCTGATGTAGACCTTTGAGGGGGCGCTGCCAAGGAGAATGGCGCTGAGCGGCTCCTCCGTGCTGCGTGGTACAACCATTATGTCCGCGCCAAGCTGGGCTATACCCAGCTCCAGAGAAGAGGACATACTCTTCATCAATATAATTGAGGAGAATAGTGTGGCGGAGGCTATGGCTATAGCTATTACCACTCCGATGGTGCGAAACTTCCTCTTTTTTATATTCTGCAGTGCAAGGTACAGTAAATCCATCTTCATAGGTATCGTGTTTTAAGGCGCTGAAGTAAATAAATATTTTGTCCAGTCAGGTGATGACTCTTTTCACGTTCTGACGCGTTATTTTGTAGATTTTCGTGAGAACGCATATAATAGCTTCTATTTTACTACATTTTCAGGGATTAAGTTTTTATATTTACAGGGAGGGAGATTACCCTATGCGAGGCATTGGATTGCTTCTGCTCGCGGTGCTGCTGCTCTCAGGCTGCGCGCAGAAGGGCGGGAAGGTGGTTTCCCCAGACCTCAAACCAGTGCCCGTGCCGGAGGGTGCACGCTGTCCGGAGTGCGGCATGTTTGTAAAGGACTACGAGAACTGGGCGTGCGAGGCGATACTTGACAGCAGGGAGGTGAAGTTCTTCGACGATCCAGGGGACATGTTCATCTACTACTCCAAGCACCGCGGAAGCATGGCAAAGATATACTGCAGAGACTACTACACCCAACGATGGGTGGATGCAGAGCGCGCCTACTATGTAACCAACGCTGCCATACCCACTCCCATGGGCTTTGGAATTGTGGTGTTCGCGAGCAGGGAGGATGCGGAGAGCTTCCGCAGGGACTATCCCTCAGGCGATGTGCTCACCTTCTCAGAGGTGGTAGAGCGGGGTGTTACGCTGAAATGAGACGCTCAACGCAGATGATGCTGCTGCTCGCACTTCAGCTCATGGGCATTGCTCTGCTCGCCATGCATTCGGATAAAACCCCGCTGGAGGAAAAGCGGGCCATCGCAAGGGCACTTGAGCTGAGCGACCTAGCTATAGCCACGGACTGCTACTCCACGCGCAACCCGAGCATAGTTGACTTCTCGGGCTGTTTCCGCGACATGCCGGCGCAGCTCTGCTACCATGCCTCGTGTACGGGCTTTGGAAGGCCGCACTTCGCAGGCTTCAACACCCGTATAGAGGTGGAGAGATGAGCCTAGAAAAGCACCGAAACCTTCTGGACTACGCGGTAAGCTTCCTGCTCCGCAGGAAGGGAAAGAACTTTGCGACAGTGCTCGTCTTTACGCTGGTGGTCTTCACCCTCGCGAGTGTTGTTATGATGATGGGCTCCCTCAAGCAGGAGGCGAGGGAGACTTTATCCCTTGCGCCGGACATAACGGTGCAGAAGATTATTGCCGGAAGGCAGGGGCTCGTGCCTCTGGAGTACGCCACAGCTATTGAAGAGATCCGCGGGGTGAGCAGGGTAGAGCCCAGAATATGGGGCTACTACTACGACGCTGAGGAGGATGCGACCTACACTATAATCGGCGTTGAAAGCTTGACAGGGCTCCCCTTCGAGGTGAGGGGTAACCTGAGCGAAAGTGCTGTGATCGTCGGCGAGGCGATCGCTAGAGAGAAGCGCCTCCGCATAGGCGACAGGCTTATTCTGCGCGATCACCGGGGTGAATATGTTAAGTTCCGGGTTGTCGGCATCTTCTCCTCCCGCTCCGCACTTCAGAGCGCCGACATCATAGTCATGCCTCGCAGCGAGGCGAGGAAGTTCTTCGGCATACCCAAAGAGTACTCCAATGACCTCGCGGTCTACGTGGCAAACCCGGCGGAACTTTCGAACATAGCCATAAAGATTTCGCAGAAGCTTCCCGACGCAAGGGTGCTCACAAAGCAGCAGATACGTGAGACCTACGATGCTATCTTTGGCTGGCGCTCTGGTGTGTTCCTCGCCGCCATTCTCGGCGCCATACTTGCCTTCGCGATTCTTGTGTGGGACCGCGCCTCTGGTTTGACGGCAGAAGAGAAGAAGGAAATAGGAATACTCAAAGCTCTCGGATGGAGCACCGGCGATGTGCTTGAGATGCGCACCTTTGAGGGCGTGGTGCTTGCGCTGAACTCCTACCTGGCGGGAGTGCTCCTTGCCTACCTTCACGTCTTCTACCTGGGCGCACCCCTGCTAAAGCCCGTGCTCCTCGGCTGGTCAACACTCTACCCCGAGTTTGAGCTGATGCCGGCGGTTACCTTTGAGGACCTGATTTTAATATTTGTGATAAGCGTGGTGCCTTTCCTTGCAGCCATCGTGGTGCCATCCTGGCGGGCGAGCACCATAGACCCGGACGAAGCCATGCGGGGGATATAGGTGATACGCTGCGAGCACGTAACCAAGGTGTTCAACAAGGGCAGGGCAAATGAGGTAGTTGCGGTGAGGGATGTAAGCCTCGAGATAGCCGAGGGGAAGGTGGCAGTGCTCCGGGGACCCAGTGGCAGCGGCAAGACAACGCTGCTCTCGCTGATTGCCTGTGTGGCAAGACCCACGTCGGGCAGGGTTTTCGTCTCTGGCAAGGAGGTTTCAAAGCTGCCCGAGAACTTCCTCACGAGCTTCCGCAGGGAGCACGTAGGCATAATATTCCAGCAGTTCAACCTCATACCGGAGCTGAGCGTACTCGACAATGTAACGTTGCCGCTTGTTCCCACACCCATACCTCCGCGGGAGAGCAGGAAGCGCGCCCTTGAGCTGCTCAGGAGGCTAGGCATGGAGAAGCGCAGTAGCTTCAAGGTGCGCGAGCTCAGCGGTGGTGAGCAGCAGCGCGTAGCCATAGCGAGGGCAATGATAGCCAACCCAAGGATAATTGTGGCCGACGAGCCCACCGCCCACCTCGACACGAAGCTTGCGGAGGAGTTTCTGGACATAATGCGCTCCCTCAAGCAGGAGGGCAGGACGATAGTAATAGCCACCCACGACCCCTTAGTTTACGAACATGAGATAGTTGACGTCATCTTCGACATGCGCGACGGCATGCTTGTAGGGGTAGAGAGGAGATGATACTCAACTTCTGGATAATCTCCCAGATTATCGGCGTAGCGATTGTGCTCCTGCTCAGCATCTACGCCGCGGTGCAGGGCGTGCGCATCCTTTTGCGCTGGCGCTATGGGAGTGCGAGCGAGGAGCAGCTGGAGCTTGAGAAGCGCACCTATCTCGTGAGCACGCTGATGCAGTATGCGCTCGCCTTTCAGATGCTCTCCCTGCTACTCTTCGTGGCAACCGCAGATTACCTGGCAAGCTTCATCCGCGGCGCCATGTGCGCCTTTGGCTCGCTGAATGCGAACAGCTACGGCTTCACCACCCTGTGGGTCAAGATTCTGACGATATTCTTCTATGCCTCGTGGCTCGCGGTCAACTACCTGGATTCCAAGGCGGAGGATTATCCACTGGTGAGGCAGAAGTATGCGCTTCTGCTGCTCCTTCTGCCCATCCTGATCGTGGACGCCTACCTGGAGGTGCGCTACTTCGCCGCGATATCTCCGAATGTTATAACCTCATGCTGTGGCTCCGCGCTGCGCAGCGTTGAGAACCCCTACGGCTTTGTGGCGCTGCGCTTCCCCGCCAGACTTGCGATGCTCATCTTCTTTGCCTCCTACGCGCTTGCTCTGTTGCTGCTCTATGCGAAGCTGCATAGAGAGCGGCGAAGCCTTGCCCTTGCCTGCGGCGTCATGAGTTTAGCCGCGTTTGCGGTTTCAATACTCGCAATGTTCACCTTCCTGAGCCCCTACTTCAACGTGGTTCTCTTCGGTCTGCCCACCCAGCACCGCTGTCCCTTTGAGGTTCTGCGAGAGCCTGCGGTGGGCTACCCGCTCTACGCGCTGCTCTTCGCAGGTGGAATTGCAGGTGTGCTCGTGGCGGTGGTCGAGCCTCTGAGGGCAAAGCCCTCCCTGCGCGATAACGTCTCAGCCCTCCAGCGGCAGCTCGCAAAGCTCGCTCTTATTGGCTTTGGAGGCTTCCTCGCGGTCTCTCTCGTCTTCATGCTCATATTCTACACAATGGTAGGCACCATATTCTATCACTGACTCTCGACCTTCACCTCCTCCCTTCTGAAACTCCTGGCTTCCTCATCCCACACCCAGGAGGCTATCTCGCCGCGGAGATTCACGATAACATAACTCGCGCCGTCCCAGCTCGCCCTCGCCTGGTCTATGCCCGAGGGTGAGACACCTCCACCTGGATGAGAGTGATAGAAGCCCAGCACCTCAAGCTTTTTCCTCTCTATGTCGCTCAGCGCCTTCACCAGGTCCTCGGGGGCAATTGTATACTCTGCATACGGGTTTCTGGCGACATTTCTGCACGGATAAACTGCCCTGGCGAGCTTTCGCCCGCCCTTAGCCTCGCCTGCTATAACACCACACGCCTCATGTGGCGCGCTTCTCCGGGCGTGGCTAAGAATCTCCTCCAGCAGCCTCCTCGGCAGAACCAGCGTGCTCATGTCTCACTCCGGAGCGAAAGCGTAGAGCAGACCGTCCAGATTTGAGATGAAAACCTTTCCTCCAGCCACCGCGGGCGAGGAGTATATCATGTTGCCCGTGTTGTAGTTCCACAGCACCTCGCCGCTCTCTGCGCTGAGCGCATAGAGCACGCCGTCAAGTGCGCCTATGTAAACCACCTCACCAGAAACCACGGGCGAGCCTATAAACTGTGCCCCTATCTCTGTGCTCCACAGCTCCTTCCCGGTGACTGCATCCACCGCATATACATTACCGTCGTAGCTGCCGAAGAACACCTTGCCTCCAGCCACCGCTGGCGTGGAGTCTATGGGAGCGCCCGTCTCAAACCTCCACAGCAGCTTGCCGGTCTTCGCATCTAGGCAGTAGAGGAAAGAGTCCTTTGAGGGTATGTAAACCCTGCCCTCCGCCACCGCAGGTGAGGCATGGATAAAGCCCCTCGTCTCGAAGGTCCACAGCGTTTTACCTGTGCTCGCGTCCAGCGCATACACCCTGTACTCATGGTAGGAGCTTGTGAAAACCACGCCGTCAACCACAGCTGGCGATGAGTGCACCTGCCCCTTCGTCTTCTTCTCCCAGAGTTTCTTCCCGTTTTCGGCGTTTAGTGCTAATATCCTGCCGTCGAAGGAGCCGAAGTAAACCACGCCGTGTGCCACCGCAGGAGAGGTCAGAATTTCGCCCTTCGTTTTATAGCTCCACAGCTTCTTTCCTGTTTTGAGGTCGAGGGCGTAGAGGGTGCCGTCGTAGCTGCCGAAGAACACCTTGCCTCCAGCCACCGCTGGCGTGGAGTGAACCTCTCCGCCCGTCGGAAACTTCCACACCAGCTTACCTGTTGCAGCGTCGAAGGCATACAGGTTCCAGTCGGTGTTCCCCACGAGCACAAGGTTGCCCACAACCACGGGTGAGGAGTAGCCTATCATGCCTCCTGTGCCAGCCTGCCACACCAGCTTAAGGGGGGGAGAAACACCCTCCCGCGCCACGCCGCTGTGGGCGAGGTCGTACTGGAACATCGTGCCGTCGCTGCTTATATCACTAAGCTGCCCGCTCGATGTGCATCCTGCGAATGCAGCGAGTAGAAGCAGGACAGTAACATAGCGCATGTGGAAAACATGCTTTTTGTGTGTATTAAAATTTTCGACGATTTTTCAGATTAAAAACCTTACAAAAGATGTTCACATGTTAGGCAAATGAAATGGTGGTGATGAAAATTTCACTACTCCTCGGCCTTGTAGCATGGCTAGGTGTATTCCTGTTTATGCTCCCAATTACTATCGCCAGTGAAAGCAGCGACTACCATATCAACCAGGTGACTGTAACACTGGATCTGCAAACAGGAGAGGAGAAGTTCTATGTGGATATAACATCGAGGACAGATGGTTTGAGATTTTTTGATTTTGCATTCCCCATGCCACTAAGTGCCGCATCTTCAGATGGTGAGCCAATGAAAATTGAAGAACTTGGAGTTAAAAAGAGGGTATACTTTACACATCCTCTAAGAACGGGAGAAAGCACCTCCTTCACCATGAGCTCAGTAGGTAAAGTTGATATCAATGAGGGCACATACTTCTACAAGGGTTTCGCCACACCCTATGACATTGACACGTTCCGTCTTCTGGTGATATTTCCCGAGGGGGTTTTCCCGGAAGTCAGAACATTTAACCGCAGTCTGCCCAACTGCTGCTCAGCAGATACTTTTCAGAGGAGTACGAGCATCCCCCCAGACGGCGTCGCAATTAGAAACAACAGAGTAACGCTGATGTGGGAGCGCTCACTTAAAGCCGGGGAGAGTTTTGAAGTGGGCATACATCTCCCGGAAAAAGAGGGGCCTAATTACTTTTTAATCTCAACACTTCTCATAGCCTCCCTTACATTTCTGGTTGGATTTCATTACGCAAAGCGCAAACGCAAGGTAGAGGTTGCCAATGTCTTTCTGAATGATGAAGAACGCGCAATCGTTGAATTTATCCGCAGCCAGGGCGGTGAAGTGCTCCAGGAGACCATCTGGAAGAGCGAGGTGCTCCCATTCTCACGACCAAAAGTGAGCAGAATAATCTCTGAACTCGAATCTCGCGGATTGATAGTGCGTGAACCTTATAAAAAAACTTTTAAAGTAAAGCTTAACATTTAATAACGTATTTATCCAGTATATATCCGATTTTGTAGTGAAATTGACTGCTTTTTATGTTCGAACATTACATTTTCAATTGATAGATATAAATATCTCATAGGATGCTCTTTTAGATATGAGATTCCCCTGGTTTATTGTGCTGTTAGCTTTTGTCATGCCCGTAGCACATGGAGATACTGTACTTAAAAATGTAGAGATTCATGTGGACCTGGATAAGGGGGAGGAGAGGATATTCATTTCAGTGGAGTCTGATAAGGAGGCATTCATCCCGATCCGCGGTAAGGATATACAACTGATGGAAAATGTGGAGAGTGTCATTATAAAAGAGGGAGGTATTGTCGTCCTTCCGGGGAGACACGAGATAAAGGTCCTTGGCAGAGCAGAGAGCAGGCTGGCAGGAAAAGAGCACTTTTATTATAAGGATGTAGGTTTCCCTTTCCCGGTTGAGCACCTTCTGCTTATAATTAAATTACCGGAAAATTCCTTTCCAGATGTCACCTCCGCCAATCTGCCATTAGAAAATTCAGATGATTTAACAGTTATGCCAGATTACGTAAATATTGAAGATAATCATGTAGTCCTGATCTGGAAAAGGGCTTTGAGAAAGAACGAGACGTTTTATGTGGGTATATTTTATCCTGTTGCAAATAAATCCACATATTCTATGATTGTTATTCTTATGTTAATCCCCATCATCCTGCTATCGCCAATCTATTATTTTATGATAAAGAAAAAGAATAAGAAAATAGGAGATATGATACCCGCATTCATGAAAATGAAGAGGAAAGACAAAAAGGAGCTAACTGACGATGAGGAACTTATTCTATCCCTTATTAAGGCAAGAGGTGGTGTGGCTCTACAGGAAGATATATGGAAAGCTGAGCGAATTAAATTTTCACGCCCAAAGGTAAGTCAGATACTTGCCAAACTGGAAAACAGAGGTATAATACGGAGAGAACCATTTAAAAGGACATATAAAGTATACATAACAGATGAAAACATGTTTTGACATGTTTTTTCATGCAATAACATGTTATATGGCATATTATTGCAGTAAAATTGTATAAATTGTCAGATTTCAGCAGCAAAATATAAATATATGTGTTTCTCTATTAATAGCGGCATTGCTTGCCAGAACGTGTGGCTTTTGCCACATGTTCACCTCTATTTTGCAGAAGGAGGTCGCATAATGGATGGGAGAAGAATTTCGAGAAGGGCTTTTCTTGCAGGGAGCACGGGCTTCGCCCTTGGTATGGCGGTTGGAAGCATGGGGCTCCTGGCAGGATGTATGAAACCAGAGCAAAAGAAACAGTCAGCACTTGCCAGAGAACCCTGGGAATACCAGAAACTGAGCCCGAACAAGGCGGCACGCCTGGCATATGAGGCCTACTTTGACAACTACTGCACCTATTCGGTTTTAAAAGGGATTGTTGAGCAGCTGAGGGACAGAGTCGGTGAACCCTGGGTTTCTTTTCCCATGAAGGCCTTTGCCCAGTTCCATGGTGGTGTCGCCGGTTGGGGAACTGTATGTGGAACCTTGATAGGGGCAAGCATTCCCATAGGCCTGGTTACCTGGGAGCCAGAGGCTGATGTGTACTTTGAAACCCCTGAGCTTATGACCAGTGATATTATGCGCTGGTATGCGAATACAAAGCTGCCACAGTTCAAGCCGGAAAAACCTTTAAGGACTGAGATAAAGGCAAGTACTGTGGCAGGTACCCCGCTGTGTCATATTTCAGTGAACAGGTGGATGAAGGCAGAGGGAGACGTGGGTTTCTTCTCAGACTACAGGGTTGAGAGATGTGCACGCTTGGCAGCGGATGTTGCAGCAAAAACAGTTGAGGTACTGAACACATGGAGAGATGGAAACTGGAACTACATAATGATGCCACCCTATATGATATATGAAACAACATGTCAGGAAAACTGCAGGGATTGTCACAGCGACAGCGTTCCAAAAGTTCCAACAAAGGGTAATCCATAGTTTTATTTTTATTTGCAATTTTCTTTTTTTATAATTTTTACTGACACATTTTGACGCATTTTTTCGCAAAATATTGGTTATAAGATGGGATACCTCTGTGTTTATTTTGTTATCAGAACACTTTCAACGATTAGATATAAATAATATATTTTGTTCTATTTTACAGGAAAAGAAACACAGAAGGAGGTGAAAGAGCTTTGAAAAAACTGGCTTTGTGGATACTGGCATTTATTATATTTGCCGGATGTACCCAGGCACCTGCAGAGAAGCCCGCTGAGAAGACTCCTGCGATTACTCCTGTAGAGCCAACAATGGATGACAAATGCCCCATTTGTGGTATGATGCCAGCCAAATATCCAGAGTGGCGCGCGCAGGTTGTGCTCAAGAGCGGTGAGCGTTATCACTTCGATTCACCCAGGGACATGTTTAAGTTCATACTCGGTCTGACGAACAAGAACGAGCCCAAGCAGTGGGTTGATAGAAGCGAGGTAGCCGCAATCTTCGTAACCGACTACGCCAGCAAGCAGTATACGGACGCCAGAAAGGCATACTATGTAAAGGGCAGCGACGTTCAGGGGCCTATGGGCGATGACCTCGTACCCTTTGCCAAGAGCGAGGATGCACATGCCTTCGCCTCACAGCATGGTGGGGAAGTAATAACCTACGAAGAGGTAACCCCGGAGCTCATTAAAAGCCTGAAGATGAAGATGGGCGGCATGAAGGGTATGAAAATGGGCGAGGGTGAGATGAAGATGTAAGGAGCATGCGGCTTTGCCGCATGTTCACCTCCTTTTTGTTTTTGGATGATTTAAAAATCATCCTTCTCGTTATTATCCCATTGTGGGTTAGTGGGAAAATGGGTATTAAACTGAAGATTGACGAAAGGGGCAGAGTTACGTTGCCTGCTGAAGTGAGGAAAGCTTTGAGGATAAAAAAGGGTGATGAGATTACAGCAGAGGAAAGGGAAGAAGGACTGCTAATATACAAGAAAATAACTCCAGAGGAGTTCCTGAAAGAGGCACGTGACATTCAAGAGAAGATTAAGGCTACAAAAGTGGCAAAAGAAGAAGCGCTTAGGGTGAAGGAAATCTGGAAGGGCGAACCATGATAGCGGTGGACAGTAACATCTGGATTTACTACCTTGACCCAACACTTCCGGAACATGAGAAGGTTAAACCGATACTGGAGAAAGTGATTAGCTCGGAGGAAATACTCACTTCTACGGTAATCTGGATGGAAGTTGCACACTACTTATTCAAGGTATCTTCAATGCCAAGGTCAGAGCTTGCCCAGAGGATAAAAAAGCTGCTGAGACTCTCTACGATGAAAATCGCCGATTTTGATATTGATACTCTGAACTTGGGCATTGACGTACTTGAAGAAAAGTACAGACACAGAATAGGTGGGCGCGACGCGGCAATACTCGCCACTATGAAGAAGCATGGTGTCAGCAAGCTCATGACCCCCGACAAAGGTTTCTTGGGTGTAGGAGTGGAAGTGATAGACCCTGTAGAGCTTTAAAAATTTACAAGAGGTCAAGTTATAAAAAGGGCGGCTTCATCTGGGATATTTTCTATCTCTGTGGATGATCTTCCCGTCGCTGTGCCTCACATGATAATGCCAAACCTCAATAATCTCCATGTTTTTATCCCTTATTTCAACATAATGCTGAGCCTGTCAAAAAGGAAGGGATAAGCAACGGGTCTGACCTTTATTATGTAAATTTTGCTCCCGAGGCGCTCTTCGAACACTATCCCCATACTAACATCGTTAGTAACACTTCCATATAAAATTTCTGGTATTAGTAACCTTTATAAATGTTAGCTACTGTTGTTAGTATCAGTGATACGAGATGTTAATAGCAGTAAAGTTTCCCAGGGAAAAGGGCAAAAAGGTCAACCTCAGCAGGTTCTTAAAGAAGTTTCACAGGTTCAGACC